>DATNIC010000186.1:0-32906 GCA_035604635.1 Binatia bacterium | reverse complement strand
GGCTTCTCGGGATTGAACATCGCCGACCACATCAAGTGGGTCGGCGGGCCGCCACCGATCATCTACTCAACAACCCCGGGCAGCCCAATCGAGTTACGGCGCTATCGTGATCGCTTTCAGTTTCGAGGGATCGAGCGGTACGCTGCCGGCGGGATAGCCGTACTTCGCCAGCATGAAGGCCAGAATCGCGATCGACTCGTCGGGCTTGAGACTGCCGGGACTGCCGAGCGGCATATCGTGCGAGACGATGTAGTAGAGGTCGTCCGCGCTCTTTCCCTGCCAACCGTGCATAAAAGCGGCCCCGGTGAGCGCAGGCGCTGCGCCGCCTTGCAGGTTCGCTCCGTGACAGGCCGCGCAGCTCTTGGAATACACGGTTGCGCCTTGCGTTGCTTGTGCCGCCGTGTAGACGGCGGGCTTGTCCGCGCCCAGAGATATTCTTGGCCAAGCGAGCAGCGCAACGATCGCCGCGAGCACGATGAGGATCGAGAAACGATGCAGGGTCAAAGTGAAGTCTCCTAATTCAGCGGAATTTTGCAAGCGCCAGGGGATAGCGGTGTTCGGTGCCGCGATCGTCCGTGAAGGCGAATGTCAACTGGCTCTGGGGCAAGAGGCTCGGGTCGAGCCGAAAGCGGTAGGTGATTTGGCCGAGCCACCGCGTCACGATGCTGCTCCCGATTCCGAGGTAGGCATCGTTCACGGGAGTCGTACGAACGGTCTGCTCCGCCGCGTATTGCTTGCCGCTCGCATCGGTTACCGTCGCGTTGCCGTACAGGGAGATGAACTCTCGGCCTTGGCCGGACCTGCCGTGCAGGAAGAGGACGAACTCGATGATGCCCGCCTGACCCGACGCGAAGTTCGCGGCGACGGCTCCTCCGAAGGGCTTGCGTTGGTGCGCCAAAACGTAGGCTTCGAAGCGCAGCCGTTCGTACGGCGTTCCGACGATGATCGCTTCGATCGGATCTTTTTCGCCGGCGACGCTCATCGAGTCGTCCGAGCTGAAGAGAACGTACGGGCCGAACGTATACCCCTCGCCGCGCTGCGCCATCCCGCTTCCCGCCGTTACGGCCTCAGCGATCGAGGGGAGCGCGAGGGGCGTCTCTATCGCGCCCGACGGGGACGCGGCGAGAACGCCTAGCGTGACGGCAATCAATGCCGCGAAGGCCGGCTTACAGAGCAAAGACGAAGACGATCGGCGCGCCGGACGTCGGAAACGGCGTGCGCGCGACGTTCCCCGAATCGACGGCGACGTATTGCTTGCCGTCGATCATGTACGTTGCGACGCCGCCCGCGACCGAGCCGCCCGTGTTGAAACGGTAGAGCACCTTCCCGGTCGCCGAATCGAACGCGAGGAACCAACCGGACATCGACCCGGTGAGGACGACGCCGCCTGCCGTCGGCGTCACCGCAGCCGTCATCGGACTATCCGCGTGGTAGCGCCATGCGATCTTGCCGGTGATCGGATTGACCGCGGTGAGCCAGCCGCGTGCATCGGCATCACCGACGCCGAAGCCGTTGCCGCTCCCGAGGAACGCCTGACCGCGCACGTAGCGTGCCTCGCCGAGCTTGAGCGTCGTGCATTTGTCGACGGCGTTCACGTACGTCAGTTTCTCGAGCCTGCTATACGCCGGCCCGTTCCATTCGACGCCGCCTAACGTCCCGGGGCAGAAGTGCGTCCCTTCCGTCGTCAGCGGCGCCGAGACGTTGGAGATCGTCGTTATGGCGACTTTGCTGACGACCTTGTGCGACGTACGGTCGAGCGTAACGAGGTAGCCGTCCTTTCCGGCAAAGGCGATCATCGATTTGCCGTTGAGCGCGGTGAACAGCGCCGGTGCCGCCGCGGTGTCCCAGTCGTGGAAATCGTGCGGGACTTCTTGGAAGTACCATTTCAATTGGCCGGTATTCGCGTCGAGCACGACGATCGAACAGGTAAAGAGATTCGCGCCGGGCCGATAGTCGGCGGAAAAGTCCGGTCCCGGATTTCCGACCGGGATGAAGAGCGAACCGTCGGCCGGATCGAGCGTGTAGCTCGTCCAAGTGCCTCCGCCTCCGGTGACCGCCGAATCAGCGCGTCCCCAAGAGTCGGCGCCGGCTTGCGATCCCGTCGGGATGAGATCGAACGTCCAAACGATGTGTCCGTCGTTGACGTCGAGGGCGAACATTTTGCCTTTGACTCCGAGCTCGCTGCCCGCGAGGCCCGCGTAGACCTTGTCGCGCCAGGCGATCGGCGCGGCGATGATCGAGGAGCCGTCGGACGAGTCGGCGACCTTCGTGTCCCACAACGTCGTCCCGGTCTTCTCGTCAAGTGCGATGAGGTGCGCATCGGGAGTGCCTCGGAACAGCTTCCCGCCCAATAGCGCGACGCCGCGATTGGCGATGCCTTGCTCGGGGCCGACCGACTTGTACGTGCTTTTCCATTTTTGCCGGCACGTCCGTGCGTCGATGGCAAACGTCGTCGTCTGGGTCGTGACGAACATGGTCCCGTTGTGGACTACGGGGCCGGTTTGCATCGCGCCGAGCTGACCGAGCTGAAACGCGCACACGGCGTGCAGAGAGCCGACGTTTTGCCGGTTGATCTGCGCGAGCGAGGAGTATCGTTCGCTCGAGTAGGTGCCGTTGTACATCGCCCAATCGACGTTGCGCCCGGATTGGGCCCCGACGACCGCCGGAATTGAAAAAGCCGCCAACGCGAGAAACAAAGTTCTTGCCCATCGAGTCATGAAACGAACTCCCCTCAGCTACGGGCTGATTGTAATTCCTTTGAGCTTGGTCGGGTCAAGGGCGGCAGAACCGGCTGGGTAGCCGTTTTTCTGCAAGATGAAGGCCAGGATGGCGACGTACTCGTCCTGCTTGAGGCTGGCGGGATTGTCGGCCGGCATGTCGTGCGACATGATATAGAAGAGGTCGTCCGCGCTCTTTCCCTGCCAGCTGCGCATGAAGCCGGCTCCCGCCAGCGGCGGCGCTGCGACGCCTTCCAGGTTCGCTCCGTGACAGCCGGCGCAGCTGTTGGAAAAGACCGTTGCGCCTTGCGTCGCTTGCGCCGCGGTGTAGACGGCCGGTTTGTCGGCGCCCAGCGATGTTCTCGGCATTGAAAGCAACGCCGTCGCAGCCGCAAGGAAAATGAAGAGCGAGATGCGATGCAGGGTCAAATCGAAGCCTCCTGGACCTCCAGTAGTGGGATTCTAGCCACAAAGCGCGAGGCGTCCTCCATGGCGACGTCGCCGCCGTGCGCGCGAGCGACCCAGCGGCAGATCGCCAAGCCGAGCCCGCTCCCGCCCTCGTCCTCGTGCACCTTGAAAAAACGGTCGAAAACGCGCTCGCGCAGCTCCTCCGGGACGCCTTCACCATCGTCTTCGACGCACAGCCGTGCCCACCGGTCATCGACTTCGATCCACGCCTCGACCCGTGTCCGTGCGTGCCGCAGCGCGTTGTCGATGAGGTTCGCGGCGAGTTGGCGCAAGCGCAGGTCCTCGCCGTCGACGATCGCGCTCTTCGTCTGCACGTCGAGGGCAATCGAACGTGTCGTCGCGGAAGGGAGGCAGTCGCGAGCGGTCGCGAGCAGCACCGAGCCCAGATCGACCGGCTCGCGGGCGCGGATGCTGAGCTCTTCGTTGCGCATCAGGGTCAGGAGATCGCCGACGAGCGTCGAGGCATCAAGCGCGGTTTGGGTGATCGAGGCCAACGCCGGATCGCCGCCGCCCGCGGGCTGCGCCGCTTGCGCGATCGCCGCAATCTTGGCAAGGGGGGTGCGAAGCTCGTGGGCGGCGTCCGCGGCGAACTGCGCCTCGCGCCGGCGCGCCGCGATCAGCGGGGCGATCGAAAGCCGTGCGAGCAGATACGACGCGGCGCCGACGAGGAGCGCGAGCGGAACATCGATTGCGAGGATGATCCACAGGACGCGCTTCATCGCTAGGCTCAGCGCTTGCTGCGTCTCGGGCAAGGCCAGCGCGGGCTGCACTTCGCTCGCATAGACGTGCGCGACGAACTCGTACGCGACGGCCGAAATGGCGGCGAGGACGACGAGAAAGATCGCCAGGTACGAAAGCGCGAGGCGTACGATCACGCGCTTGACATCACGCCACTAATTTATAGCCGACTCCCCAAACGGTTACGATGACACCTTTACCACCCCGGGCGGCCAGCTTCTTGCGCAGTTGGCTGACGTAGACGTCGACGATGTTGCTCGGGCCGTCGAAGTCGTAGTCCCAGACGTGCTCGAGGATCTGCGCACGGGTGAACGTCAAACCGACGTTGCGCGTGAGGAATTCGAGCAGCCGGAACTCGGTCCCACCGAGCGTGAGCGGCTTGCCGCGATACGTCGCCGTCCGCGCGCCGACGTCGATCGTCAGCTCCCCGGCGACGATCGTCGCTCGAGTCGGGACCTTGCCGCGTCGTAAGAGCGCGCGCAGGCGCGCCGCGAGCTCCTCGTCGACGAACGGTTTGATCAAATAGTCGTCGGCCCCGCAGTCGAGTCCCTTGACGCGATCTTCGATCGCGTCTCGAGCCGTCAGCATCAGCAGCGGCGTCTCGACGCCCTGCTCGCGCGCGGCCCGGCATAACGAAAAGCCGTCGCGCTTGGGCAGGACGATGTCGACGACGGCCACGTCATAGATCTCGCGCAGCAGATGCTCGAGCCCGCTTTCGCCGTCCGACGCGATGTCGACCGAGAACTTCCGGCGCTCGAGCATCGTGCGGATTGCGGTCGCGATGTCGTGGTTGTCTTCGATGACTAGGACGCGCATCTACCTACTACTTCCACGTCCCGGGAAAGGCGACCGTCTCCAAAACACTTCTCTGAATACGCTTTAGGGCGTATCGAGCTGATCCCGCAGGCTCAGGGCCAAATTACGCAACGCCGGATCCTGCGCGTCGCGCGACGCTTCGTCGAAGGCGAGTCGCGCGTCGCCGCGCCGTCCCTCGCGCAGCAAGATCGTTCCGAGCGTGATTCGTGCTCGCGCAAACGACGGTGCCAGCGTGAGGGCTTGATCCAACTCGCGCTCGGCTTCCGCGAGCCGGCCGCCTTGAATCTCCGCGAGCGCGAGATCGTAGTGAGCGACGGCATAAGCCGGATTCCCGTTGAGGAGAGCGCGAAAATCGGCTAGCGCCGTCGCCGTGTCTCCGGAGCGCAGCGCGATCAAGCCTCGCGCATACAGCGCACGCGCCGCTTGCGGCGCGATCGCGACGAAGCGATCGGCCGCGGCCCTCGCTTGAGCGAGGTCATTGCGCAGCAGGTGCACGTTCACGAGATTCGCAGCGGCGGCGGCGAAGCCCGGATCGAGCCGAAGCGCAGCTTCCAGCAGGCCGGCGGCTCGATCGTAGTGCTGCAGGCCGACTTCTGCGAGCGCGAGGTCGTAGCGCGCGGTCGATCCCTTCGGCTCGCCGGGATTGAGCTCGATGATTCGCGCAAACTCAGCGCTGGCGAGCGTCCAATCGTTGCGCCCGAGCCCCTCGACCCCGCGCATGAAGCGCTCGTGCACTTCTCGCGATACCGCGAGGGCGCGCAACGAGGCCGCGTCGGTCGTCCGCGGCGCCGGAGCGGCGAGGGGGTACGTCTGCGCGAAGGCGGCGTTGCCGGCCAACACCACCGCGACCGCGATCAAGGTCAGGGCTCGGCGCACGAGCTAGGGCCGGCTCGGCAATTCCGCGTCGTGCCACTTGGCGGCCGTCGCGGCCTTCTCGGGATGGCAGTCCCAACCCGTCCGTCCGGCCTCCGTGATCGGCCCCAGGAGCGAGGGCGCTTCAGAGGGGAGGAACTGCAGCCCGGTAAGGTCGTCCAAAGACGACAACGCCGCCGCCGCGATCCCCGCGGAGGCGATCAAGAAGGCGACGACGGCGGTAAGTACCTTGAGCCTGAGCCGAGACATTATCAGTATCTTAGCCGCGACTACTGAAGAAATCTTGAAGCGGCTCGCCCTCGGCCTGGCCCTCGCCCTCTTGCCGCTGGCGGGCGCTGCCCAGGGCCTCTTGGTCGGGGTCGTCCGGGACCAGGACGGCGCCGTCGTGAGCGGGGCGCGGATCGTCGGGCGGGACGCCTCGGGCCGCGAGGCCGGGTCGGCGATCGCCGGTCCGGACGGGACGTTTGCCTTGACCGCGAGCGGCGTGACCAGCGTCGACGTCGGCTGCGACTACTGTTTAGCGCTCCGCGGAATCGCGCCGGCGTCGCCGCTGGTCGTGCTGATCATGCGCTTCGGCGCGCTGGCGCTCGCCGTCCCGAACGATCGTGATCTCGCCGCGTTGCCGTACGCGCGCGCCGAAAACGCGGCTGCGCTGCAGCCGTTCACGTTCACTGCGGGTCCGGGGAATCTCAGCTTCGGCCTCGATCGCGAGCGTGGCCTCATCTCGACTGCCGGGATCGCCTTCTATCGCATCTCCGACGGTGGCAACGCGCTGACGTCGCTGCCCGATCGCTATCTCGAACGCTTGATCACGCTTGCGCCGGCGCAGGGCTACCGCTACGGAGACTATGCCGACGCCGGAACGTTCGACATCGAGCCGCTCGCGGACGAGCGCATCGGACTGCGCCTCGACGGCGGACCCGCTGAAAGCGTTGCGGCGCGGTACGCGACGGCGGGGCTCGCGGCTGCGGTCGGGGAGTCGTACGGAAGCGGGATTCGCCAAGCACGCGCCGACGTCGTCGGGACGTCGTCGTTCATGGGCGGGACGTTGCACAGCATCGCGTCGCTTGCGGGGAGCGGCAGCGAAACCTATTCGGCGCTCGGCTTGCAGTATGCGACCGCGTCGCGCCGCTACGAAACGTATGTCGATGCAAATGCCGTGCGCTCGACGTCCAATCCGACGGGACCCGGTAGCGCGGAAGCGACGGGAAGCGCGTTCTTCACCGACGTCCGCGTGCGCAATCGCGGGCCCGTCCAACTCGAGTTCGGCGGCCGGTTCCGTTCCTCGAACGGTCACTATGCGGCGCCGTACTACCTGTATCAGAGTTCGGGACTGCAACAGGAAGCTGCGCTCTACACCGACCTCTCTTTCTCGGCGGCCGGGAACACGCTGCAAGCGGCGGCCGGATTGACCCACATCTTTCGCAATCAGTATGGATATTTCGGCCCGGATACGACCGTTGCACCGATCGGCTCGCTTGCGTATGCGTATGCATTCGGACCGCACTTCACGTTCACGGCAGGCGGCTCGGCGCTCCCGCGCGTCCCGACGCTGGCTGAGGCGGGCAGATACGCGTTCTATGCTCACGCCCTGCTGCCGGTCGACCGGGACGAGCTTTTCCAGTCCGGTTTCTCTTACACCGACCGCTCGCGCATCAGCACCGAGATAGCGGTGTTTCGCGAGCGCATCGCCGGCGCCGGCACGTCGGTCGATGCGGGCGCCGGCATCTCGCTTGCGTGGCAGATCGCGCCCGAACTGGCGCTGCGTGCCTGGTCGATGCAGCCCTCCCAGAGTCTCGCCGCGCCGTATGTCTTTTATGCGCCGGCCGCGCTTCCGCGCACGAGTTCGGTGTGGCTGACCTACGATCGTTTTGTCCGCTTCGACGCGATCTACTACGGCGGCCGCATCGACGGCGACGTCAATTTCCCGGTCGCGCGCGACACGATCTTTCGCGTCGGGCGTGATTCATCGAGCGGCTCGCCGCTGTACAGCTTCGGCTTACGCTACGTCCGCTAGTTAACGCTGACCGTTGCGCAGTGAGGCGAGCTCCTTGAAGAGCTTCGTCTCTTTTTCGTTGAGATTCTGCGGGAGCTGACCTACGAGGCGAACGTACTGGTCGCCGGTGCCGCCGTTTTTGACGCGGGGCATCCCTTTGCCCGCGAGACGCATCACTTTGTTGTTTTGCGTCCCGGGCGGGATCGTCATCGTGACCTCGCCGGTCATCGTCGGGACGGCGACCTCGCCGCCCAGGACGAGATCGTAAATGCTGACCGGCAGATCCATGTAGAGGTCGTCACCCTTGCGCTCGTAGCGTTTGTCGTCAGTGAGGTGAACGATCAAGAACAGATCGCCGTTGGGGCCGCCGTTTTTCCCGGAGCCGCCTTGACGCGCTAAGCGTATGCGCTGACCTTCGCGCACCCCCTTTGGAATCGTGACGTCGAAGCGCTTGGTCTCGAGGACCCGTCCGGTCCCGTGGCATTGCGGGCAGATCTTGTTCCCGATCGTCCCGGTGCCGCCGCACTGCGGGCAGAGATCCTCGACTTGGAGCTGGACCGATTTCTTGCCGCCGCCGAACGATTCGCGCAGCGAGAGGTCGATCGTCGTTTCGAGGTCTTGGCCGCGCTGCGGCAAGTTGGCTTGACGCCGCCCGCCGACGCCGGAAAAGAAAGCGTCGAAGAAATCCGAGAAGCCGCTGGGACCGCCGGCCGCGCCCGGCCCGAAACCGCCGAAGTTGAAAACGGTCTCGTTTTGCCGCTCACGGTAGTTGCGCTGCTGCTCCGCCTGCTGCGCCGCGCGTTGCCAATCCGAACCTAGGACGTCGTATTTCTTGCGCTTTTCCGCATCGCCGAGGACCTCATAGGCTTCCTGGATCTCTTTGAACTTTTCCTCAGCGGCTTTCGCATTGTCCGGGTTCGCGTCGGGATGCCACTTGCGCGCAAGCTTCCTATACGCGGACTTGATGTCTTTTTCAGCCGCGTTCTTGGGGACACCCAGTACCGCGTAATAGTCCTTATAGTTCAATCTGTTTTAAGGCGGGGCGCCCGAAAAAACTATTCATTTTTGCAGACAATGACTTGTGCCGGGCGGAGTAACTCGTCGCCGATCATGTAGCCCTTTTGAACTTCTTCGACGACGGTGTCGTTGGGGACGTCGCGGGCGGGCTGGGTCCCGATCGCTTCGGCAATCTTCGGATCGAAGGGCTGGCCCTTGACGCGGATCGGCTTCACGCCCTCGCTCGCGAGGATGCCCTCAAAGCCTTTGAGCGTCGCTTGCAGGCCGCCTCGCAACCCTTCGGAGTCGCCCTCGAAGCCCAGAGCGCGCTCGAGGTTGTCGATCACCGGCAAGAACTTCGCGAGGGCCGATCTCTTGCCGGCGATTGCGATGTCGGCGAATTGGCGCTCGATGCGTTTTTTATAGTTCTCGAAGTCAGCCATCGCGTAGAGAAACTTGTTGTAGTTCTCTTCCGCTTTGGCCCTGGCAGCCTCGAGCTCTGCAGCAAGGTCCCCCGGCGCAGCGTCCTGCGCCGGGGTGGTTTCCGCGTTGGTCTCCATCTTGGACCTTACTTCGCCTCTTTGAACTCGGCGTCGATGACGTCGTCACCGTGCGGCTGCGCGTGCTCCTCGTGCTCGTGCTGCTCGCCTGCGGCGCCGTTGCCTTGCGCCTGCGCGCCGTCGGGCGCCGCGCCCGCTTTTTGGTAGAGCGCTTCGGCCATCTTGTAGGACGCCTGCTGCAAGCGTTCGGTCGCGGCCTTCACCTCTTCGGAGGTCCCGTTCTCGGAGATGCGCTTGAGTTCGGCAAGCGCGCTTTCGGCTTCTGCCCGCGCACCAGCCTCGAGCTTGTCGCCGACTTCCTTGAGCGATTTCTCGGTCGAGTAGATGAGGGAGCTCGCTTGATTGCGGATCTCCGCTTCCTCTCGCTTGCGGTGATCTTCCGCAGCGTAGGACTCAGCCTCTTTGACCATCTTGTCGACTTCGTCTTTGGAGAGATTGGTCGACGCGGTGATCGTGATCTTCTGTTCCTTGCCCGTACCGAGATCTTTGGCCGAGACGTTCGTGATGCCGTTGGCATCGATGTCGAACGTGACCTCGACCTGCGGGACGCCGCGCGGAGCCGGCGGGATGCCCTCGAGACGGAACCGCCCGAGCGTCTTGTTATCGGCCGCCATGTCGCGCTCGCCCTGGAGCACGTGGATGTCGACCGACGTTTGACCGTCGTCGGCCGTCGTGAAGATCTGCTGCTTGCGTGTCGGGATCGTCGTGTTGCGCTCGATCAGCTTCGTATTCACGCCGCCGAGCGTTTCGAGACCCATCGAGAGCGGCGTGACGTCCAGCAAGACCACGTCGTGGACTTCGCCCGAGAGGACGCCGGCCTGAATCGCCGCGCCGACCGCGACGACTTCGTCGGGATTGACGCTCTGATTGGGCTCCTTGCCGGTGAGTTTCTTGACGAGTTCCATGATGACGGGCATACGCGTCGCACCGCCGACCAGCACGACTTCTTTGATCTGCGAGACGTCGAGCTTCGCGTCGGCGAGCGCATTCTTGAAGGGCTGCACGCAGCGATCGGTGAGATCGGCCGAGAGCTCTTCGAACTTCGCGCGCGTCAAGGTGACGTCGAGATGCTTGGGACCATTCTGATCGGCCGTGATGAACGGCAGATTGATGCTGGTCTGCACCATGCTCGAGAGTTCGATCTTCGCTTTTTCCGCCGCTTCGGTGAGGCGTTGCATCGCCTGCCGATCGGTGCTTAGATCGATCCCCTGCTCCTTGCGGAACTCCGCAACGAGATAGTTGACGATCCGCTTGTCGTAGTCGTCGCCGCCGAGGTGCGTGTCGCCGTTGGTCGCCTTGACTTCGAAGACGCCGTCGCCGACTTCGAGGATCGAGACGTCGAACGTCCCGCCGCCGAGGTCAAAGACGAGGATCGTCTCGTTGCCCTTTTTGTCGAGTCCGTAGGCGAGCGCCGCTGCGGTCGGCTCGTTGATGATGCGCAGGACGTCGAGTCCGGCGATCTTCCCGGCATTTTTGGTCGCCTGGCGCTGTGCGTCGTTGAAGTACGCCGGGGTTGTGATGACGGCTTTCGTCACGCGCTCGCCCAAATACGTCGACGCGTCGTTGACCAGCTTCTGCAGGATCATCGCGCTGATCTCTTCGGGCGTGTAATCCTTGCCGTCGATTTTTACCTTATAGTCCGTCCCCATCTCCCGCTTGATCGAGCTGATCGTGCGGTCCGGGTTGGTGACGGCTTGCCGCTTTGCGAGTTGCCCGACAAGGCGTTCTCCGGTCTTGGTGAACGCCACGACCGACGGCGTCGTCCGGCTTCCTTCCGCGTTCGCGATTACAACGGGCTGCGAGCCCTCCATGACGGCGACGACGGAATTGGTCGTTCCGAGGTCGATACCGACCACTTTAGCCATTAAAAAATTCTCCATTTCCGAGCACGTGGACCAGCCCGAGGGCCTTGCCGCTTACCGTGCTGCAGGATGCTTCTTACGGGTCGATTGTACCCCAAAGCGACCCATACTGTTACGTCAACCATGACAGCCAATCTGGCACAACGGTTGCTACGCTTTTAAGGCGCTCCGGCCCAGCCTCCGCGCCCCCCATGCTTCGCATGGGGCCCCCAAACGAACGGGCCCCTCGAGGTTTATCGCAGATTGGCGATTCCCCGAGGGGGCCCGTACATTTCGCGTTGCTGGGGGCTAGGGCTTACTGCCCGTTATTATCGTCCTGCGGCTGGGCTTGGCCGACCGGGAAGTCGGACGGTGCCGTCCCGACCTTGACCATCGCGTACTTCTTGACGCCGGCGCTCCACACGTCGAGCCGCATCGCCTGGCCGGGCTTGGCGTTGCGAATCGCATCCTGAACCTGCTGCGAATTGCTGACGTCCTTGCCGTCGATCTTCTGGATCACGTCCCCGGGTTGCAGACCGGCTTGATCCGCCGGGCCGCCCTGATAGACGCCCTGGACGGCGACGCCCGTCCCGCGATAGTTGAGCTGTGCGCGGACGTTGTCGTCGACGGCCGTCATCGAGATGCCGATGTAGGGGGTCGGCGGGCCGTTGACTTGACCGGGGTGCTGCTGGAGCAGCGCCACTTGCTGGCGCACCGTATCGACCGGGATCGCGAAACCGATCCCTTGCGCACCGGCTTGCGGGTTGGCCGTCAACTGGTTCACGCCGATCAAGCGGCCGTTATAGTCGATGAGCGGTCCGCCGGAATTCCCCGGGTTGATCGGAGCCGACGTTTGCAGCAAGCCTTTGAACGTGCGTGCTCCGGAGCCACCTTCGGGTGCAGCCGTTTCGGTGCGATTGAAGCCCGAAACGACGCCGACCGAGACGCTCTGCTGCAACTGGAACGGTTCGCCGATCGCAATCGCCCACTGACCGGCCTGGACCTGATTGGAGTTCCCCAGTTCGACCGGGGGCGGCAGCTTGGCGTAGTTGTCGACCTTCACGAGCGCGAGGTCGGCGGCGGGATTCGCCGCAAAGATCTTCGCCGGAAGCTTGTCGCCGTTGGCAAAGACCGCTTCGATCTTGACGTTCGAGCTGCGGCCGAACTGCACGACGTGCGCGTTGGTCACGATCAAGCCGTCCTTCGAATAGACGAAGCCCGAGCCCGAGGCGCGCGCCCGATACGGCCGCAATTGGCCTTGCGCGGGGCCGCCGAAGAACTGGCTGAACGGATCGGTTGGGACGAACTGTTGTCCGTTGACCGTGACGTTGAGCGCGACGACGGACGGCGTGACCCGCTTGACGGCGCTGACGATCCGTCCCTGGTCGCTCGACCCATTGTCCTCGAGGGGCGCAGCGCTGACCGCGGGCGGCGTATTGCCCGGGCCGGCTACTCCGGCAAAATGCGTGCTGGCGTAGAGCATCATCGAGAAGCTCCCGATGATCGCGCCGATCAGTCCGACGATTGCCGTACCGAGAACGCGTGATCTGACCATTACCGAACTCCGATCTGGTTTACGGGGTGGATTTCTTTACCGTTAGATACTAACGCAAACCGCCCGGGTGTCGTTTGCATCGGTTTCCCAAAAGGTTTTCCCGGAATTCTAATGTTCCCGGGACGGCGCCGCGGGACCCGGGATGGGGTCGAACAGCGCCTCGACCGGGAGGCGCCGCTCGATGACGGACCGGACGCGCTCGAGGCCGGCCTCGCGCATCTCGAGCAAGCGCAACCGTAGGACCGCTTGGATGCGTCGGCGCTCCCGGAGGGAGTAGAGCGAGCTTCCTTCCGCAGCCGGTGCCGCCCGGGTCCGCACCGCGTGCGCGTGCCGCCGCGCGCCGGCGGGTTGCAGCGCCCCGGCCAACAGAAGCAGAAGTAGAAAGAACGTGACGCCCGCAATGCGCATGAATCGCCCTCCGGTTGGGCCCTTCACGCCGGCGCGACGCGTCGTCTAGGATAGGATACTTGGAATACACCGACGGGCGCGGATCGACGCCCGACACGCTGATCGTCCCGGCGCCTCCGGAAGAGCCGTACGTGCGCATCGTCCCGCTCGGCGGCTGCGGCGAGATCGGCCGGAACATGACGGTGATCGAGACGCGGGACGACATGATCGCGGTCGACTGCGGCTTGATGTTCCCCGACGACGACATGTTCGGCGTCGACATCGTCATCAATGATTTCAGCTACATCCGCGAGCGCGCGCACAAGTTCCGCGCGCTGCTGGTGACGCACGGTCACGAAGACCACATCGGTGGGATTCCGTATCTCTTGCGCGAGTTCGATGTCCCGGTCGTCGGCACCGGACTTTCCCTCGCGCTCACGCGCGCGAAGATGCGCGAGGATCGCTCGAAGAAGGACCTGCGCTTCGTCACCGTCGAGCCCGGCGAAGCCTACGTCGACGGCGAGATCGCGACCGAGTTCATCCACATCAACCACAGCCTCGCCGGCGCATGCGCGCTTGCGATTCGCACGCCGGTGGGGACGATTTTCCACACCGGCGACTTCAAGTTCGACCAGACGCCGATCGACGGCCGGCCCGCCGATTTTGCAGCGATCGCGCGCGTCGGTGACCGCGGCGTCCTGTGCATGCTCTCCGACAGCACCAATGCCGAGCGTTCGGGACATACGCTCTCCGAGCGAACGGTCGGAGAAGCGTTTGCCGGGATCTTTGCGCGTGCCAAGGGCCGCATCATCGTCACGTCGTTCGCTTCGAACGTTCCGCGCATCCAGCAAGTCATCGACAAAGCCGAGCAGCACGGACGCAAAGTTGCGTTCTTGGGGCGGTCGTTACAGAACGTTCTCCATTTCGCGACCGAATTGAAGCATCTGCGCATCCCCCCGGGATTGGTCGTCAAGATCGACGACGTCGACGAGTACGAGCCCGAGCAGATCGTCGTCATGACGACCGGCTCGCAAGGCGAGCCGATGTCGGCGCTGACGCGCCTGTCGGTTCGCGACCACAAACTCCTCAAGATCGTCCCGGGCGATACGGTCGTGATCAGCGCGACGCCGATACCGGGGAACGAAAAGAGCGTCTCGCGCACGATCAACAATCTGTACAAGCTGGGCGCGCACGTCTATCACGGGGCGAGCGCGCACGTCTCCGGTCACGGATCGCAAGAAGAGCTGCTTCTCATGCTCAACCTCGTCCGGCCGCAGCACTTCATCCCTGTCCACGGCGAGTACCGGATGCTCGTGACGCATGCGCGTTTGGCCGAACGGACCGGCGTCCCGAACGAAAACGTCTTCATCTGCGAGAACGGCGACGTGATCGAATTCACGGCAAGCGGTGGGGACAAGATCGGCAAGACCTACGGCGGGAACGTCATGGTCGACGGCTCAGGGGTCGGCGACGTCGGCGAGGCGGTCTTGCGCGATCGCAAGCATCTCTCGGCCGACGGGATCATGATGGTCGTCGTCACCGTCGATGCGGAAGAAGCGCGCGTCGTCGCCGGGCCCGACGTCATCTCACGCGGCGTCTTCTATCTCCCCGAGTCGGGCGACGTCATGGAAGAGCTGCGGGCCAAGCTCGTCGACATCCTGAGCGACTGCTCGAGTGAGGGCATCCGCGATGTCGCGACGGTCAAAGAGCACATCCGCAGCGGCCTCGCCAAGGCGGTCTACGAGAAATCCAAACGCCGCCCGATGGTCATCCCCGTCGTGATGGAGGTTTAGGCAGAGCTTCCTAAGGGTGGAAGCCGATCGAGACGTCCACCTCGTCGTCGGCTGGTTTGCAATCGTCGTCGAATTTTGGCGAAAATGTTCCGCCTTTGACCATCTGCAGCGCGGCGTCCGCATACGCCGGCGGCAGATCGCTCTTGACGGGCGCCGCCGACTTCAGGGTCCCCGTGCGATCGACGACGACGTGTATCGTCGCGGAACCGGGCTGGGTCAGCGGGAGCGCCGGGAGCGCGGGCTGCGCGCTCTTGAGATAAGCCGGACCGGGGGAGCACGCGGGCCGCGAAGCGGCCTTCGAGTACGTGCTCGCGTTGGTGTTGTTCGAACTGTTCGACCTGCTCGATGGGCTGTTCACCGTGACCGCTCCGCTGTCGCTGCCGCCGAAGATGGCGACGAAACGAAATTGGCTTTTCGTCGGCTCGCAGCCGTGCGTCCCCGGAGCGTAGGTCGATTTGCGAGCGGCCTCCATCGCGGCAGCGTTGAGGAACGGGCTGTCGCTTTGCCCCACCGATGTGTTGGTCACGCGGCCCTTTTCGTCGAGGCTGACGAGGATGACGACGCTCCCGCTGGAGCGTCCCGAAAAGCGCGCCGTCTCCGGAATCGCGTTCGAGTCCGGCTGCGCGAGTTTGGTCGGGTACGCGCCGGAATCGACGCAGACGCGGATCCCGGCCGGAGCCGGCGTTTGCGCGTGGGCCGCCGAGATGGAAAGCAGGATCGCGCTCAAGCCGCACAGCCCCGTCAGCGTTCGCATTCGAGGATTTCCCCTTCGGCGTCCGTAGTGAGTCGCGAATGCTTCGCGACGTGTGGCGCCGCTCCCGGCGTACGCCGGGCGTGCTCATCGGCGCCGCAATCATTATCATTATTGTTGCGGCGGCGATTTGCGCGCCGCTCCTCACGCATGCCGATCCGCTCGCGCAAAATTTGTCCGGCCAGACGAGCCCGCCGAGTCACGCGCATCCATTTGGGACGGACAAGCTCGGCCGGGATCTTTTCGCGCGCGTCGTCTACGGCGCGCGCATTTCGATTCGGATCGGATTTCTCGCGGTCGGGCTGGCCATCGTCGCCGGGACCGCGATCGGTGCGTGCGCCGGCTATCTCGGCGGCGCCGTAGACGCCGGCCTCATGGGCGCGATGGAAGTGATGCTCGCTTTTCCGTCGATCATCTTGGCGATCGCGATCGCGACGATCTTGGGCCCGAGCATCGAGAATCTCATGCTCGCCGTCGGCATCGTCTATATTCCTCAATACGCGAGACTCGCGCGGGCCGGCGTCTTGGCGATCAAGGAGCGAGAATACGTCGAAGCCGCTCGCGCCGCCGGCGCGTCCGACCTCGCGATCGTTGCGCGCCAGATCTTGCCCAACATCGCCGGCCCGCTGCTCGCGCAAGCGACCCTTGGGATCGCAACCGCCGAGCTCGAGGCCGCCGGCCTTTCGTATTTGGGCCTGGGCGCACGGCCGCCGACGCCCGAATGGGGTGCAATGCTCAACGACGCCCGCGACTACTGGCTCTCGGCGCCGTGGGCGCTGATCTTCCCCGGGGCCGCGATCACCTCGCTCGCGCTCGGGTTCAATCTGCTCGGCGACGGGCTACGCGACGTGCTCGATCCGCAAAATCGCTAGTTTATTGGGTCGCTGCGGCGAGCGCCTCTCCGACGCATTCGCGATCGTCCGTCTCGAGGATGTCGACGATTTTTGTAAGGTTCGGATTGCGTTTGGCGCAAGGGTAGCGCTCCCGGATGCGCTCGCGATTCTCGTCGGTGAGGACCCGTTCCGCCAGCGATGCGTTCCACGAGTCGTACTTTGCGGAATCGCAGTGCGCGCGCAGCCACTTCGCGACGTCGGCATCGGTCGCCGCGTCTTTGACGGCCGCGATGAACGCGTCGGCTTCGAGCCCCAAGTGCTGGAGAAATATTTCGCTGAGGCCGGGAATGTTGTACTCGCCGCGGTTTCCGCCGGGAAGGTATGCGCGCGCTTTATCGATCGTGCGCGGGAGAAACATCACGCCGTCGAGCTGGTCCGTCGGCGGCCGAGGCCGCGCCTTCGTCAAGTCGAGTGGAGTCATGGGGCGATACTGCGTCTCTGGAGCGCGTACTCCTCTACTGGGAGACGCTGAAGATGACGGTCGCGCGGAACGTGCTGTATGGGGGCGCTGAAAGCGTGCTGCGCTGGATGTACAGCCCGGCGACGTCGACCAGCCGCAGCGACAAAGTATCGCTGCCGATCTGCATTCCGCCGAAACTCTCGGCGAAGCTGTTGCCGAAGATGTTCTTTTCGTCAAAACCGACGTTGACGCCGACGATGGGGCGAATGAACTTGTTCCCAAATACTCCGCCCCATACGTGATAGGCGCTCTGGAAGGTGATGAAGTTGCTGTTGTAACGCGAGTAGGTAGCCCAGGTCAGATCGACTTCGGTGTAAGCTTGCGAGCCCCAGCGCTGAGAATAGTAGAGGCCGTAGCGCAGATCGGAAATCGTCCCGTTGCCGCGCGTCCCGACGGCGACCCCGCCCTCGACGAAGAGAAATGCGTAAGGGCTGAGCCTCGCGCGCAAACCCGTGCTGAAGATGACGGCGTTGTCGCTGAACGTCTGGGGTGTCCCGGGAGCACCGGACCGGACGTCCGCAACGATGTGGTTGGCGACGTACGGCTGGATGACGCCGGTCGCGAGCATGTACTGCGTGTCCGCGCCGAAGAAGCCGTCGGAGAAGCGACCTTCGTAGATCCCGTAACCGTCCGCCTGGAAGCGGGGCCCGTTCCATTCTGCGCTCAGGTACTGGGCGCGCTGCGCCCTAGCGTTGGCGTCGTCCGGATAGTACTGAAGGTACGCGCTGACGTCGTCGTAGGCGTCGCGCCAGCGCGCCGCCACCGCATCCTTCGCGGCGAGGTCGAGCCAGATCGTGGCCGCGTCGGGGTGTTCTTTCAGGTATGCGCTTTGGGTCGCGATGAGCGCTCGGGCGTCGGAAACGCGACCCACGGCGAGATAGGCTTTCGCCAAGTCGAAATAAATGACGGCGCTCGCGGGATGCGCGGCGATGTACGCTTGTCGCGTGACGACGATGTCTCGCGCCTCGTCGAGCTTGCCGGCCGAGAGCAGCGCGTCGGCGAGATCGACCGCAAAAGCGTCGTTCTCGGGATGGGCCGCGAAATAGCGGCGTCCGTAGACGATCGCATCGTCGAAGCGCTCGACGTTGACGCTGAGATAGAACAGGTCGAAGTCGGGATCGACTTGAGCTACGTCGGCCGCAGCTGCCGTTTTCGGGCAAAGCGAGAACACGACGCACGCAAAGAAGAAGACCAGCGCTGTAAGGGCCCATCGCCGCTCCATGTGCTGCCCTTCTTTGGCGCGGCGTGATCCCTTTTTTTAAAGTCTGGAAGTAGTTCTCAATCTGACTTTTTCGATGACGCCGTCGGTGAAGTCGGTCGTCGAACTGTGCCCGCCGAGATCGCTCGTCGCATTCCCTTCTCGCACGCATTCGACCACCGACTCGTAGACGGCGCGTGAGGCGGTCGTCGCGCGCGCATCTTCAATGTAGGAAAGCAATGCGGCGCCGGCGAGGATCATCGCCATCGGATTGGCGATGTTCTTTCCGAACAAGCGCGGCGCGGTGCCGTGAGGCGCCTCGGCCATGACGACCGCGGGCTTGAGGTTGTCGTCGAACGAGAGCAGGATCGACTCTGCTCCGGCGATCGATCCGAATAATTGCATCACCAGATCCGAGAGGCAGTCGCCGTCGCGATTGAGCGTGGGTATGACCAGCGGGTCCCCCGTGCTCGAAATGAGCAGCGCGTACGTCGCGTCGATCAATTGCGGCTCATACTCGACGTCGCGATAGCGAGCCGCTGCGGCGTCCATCTCCTCTTTGAGCATCCCTTCGTAGATGGGACTGACGGTGTATTTCGGGCCGCCGAAGACTTTCGCTTTCGCCTTGCGCGCGTGAGAGAACGCATACTCGGAAACGAGCCGGCACACTTTGCGTTCGATCCGTTCCGTCCGGAACGCGACCTCATTCGCACCCTCGCCTTCGCGCCATTCCTTGGCACCGTACGCGTCGCCGACGGCCATGCGCACGACGGAGATCGGGGCGTGTATCCCCGCGACCGGACGGACCCTGGGGATGCGCCGTCCCGTGCGCACGATCACGGTCCCGTCGATCTCGGCGCGCAGGATCGCGTTCGGCGACCCGACGTCTCCGCGTCCCTCAGGCGTTATCGTCGCGGCCTTGAGTCCGAGACGGTGCTTTTTCATCGCGGCGGCGGCTTCGTGCACGACCCCGTTGTTGGTCGCGCGGCGCTGCTCGAGCGAGAGATCGTAGTGGATGAATGCGAGCTCGAGCCCGATGACGCTTGGTTCGAGCACGCGGAGCGCTTCCATCAGGAGCTCCTGGCCGGTTTGATCGCCGTCCAGGACGACGACGGTGGGTTTAGACATGAGAGGTAGCTTCCATGCGTACCGATAAATCCTACATCTAATGGCACGCGTACGCCGTAAGGCGAATGCGACGATGCGTTGGAACTTCGAGATCGCGGGGCTGGCCGCATTCGGCGTCGCCGTCCTGTTGGGGATCGCGCTCGTCCTTCCGCCCGCTCGGGCCGGGATCGTCGGAGCCGGGACGGCGCATGCTTTGTACTACCTCTTCGGAGCGGCCGCGGCGCTCTTTCCGGTCCTCATCGCGGTTATCGGCGCGATCGTCTTTCTCGAAATCAACGTTCCGCGCATGATCGCGTCGCTCGGAAGCGCGTCGCTCGGCTATTTCCTCGTCATCGACACCGCGTTCGGGCCGCAGGGCGGGGTCATCGGCAACGGGATCTCGCGCGCGCTGCGCGGACTCGTCGGCGATCTGGGTGCGACGATCGTGCTCACGTTGGCGGCGATCATCATCGGCGTCGCGATCACCAACGTCTCGGTGAAGAAGCTGATCGGCTGGTGCATCGTCATGATCGCCGCGCTGAGAGTCCGGCTGCGCGAACGCAAGCCGCCGGCCGCTCCGGCGGAGCCGGCACCGGCGTCCCTACGCGAAGCCTTTTCGCTCCCCGCCGTCTTGCCGAAGCCCGAGCCGCGCCTTGAGTTGCCGCTCGCGGTCGAGCCGCCGAAACCGGTCGAGGTCGCGGTGACCGAGCCCGACGACGACGAGGACGATGACGACGATGAAGAAGAGGACGAAGACGACGAGCTCGAGGACGATGAAGACGACGATTTAGAGGAAGACGACGAAGACGAAGACGACGAGGACCGCGCCCCGGTGGTCATCGTCGGCGAATACCTGCCGGCGTCGATCGTCGGGTCCGCTTCGGGCGCGGCGCCCGTTTACCGGCTGCCTGACCTCGCGATCTTCGATCCGCCTCAAGTCGCCAAGATCGACGATTCGAGCCGGGCGACTCTTTTGGAAGATACGCTCGCGTCGTTCGGCGTCGGCGCGAAGGTCACGCACATCGAGCGCGGCCCCGCGATCACGCGCTACGAGCTCAAACCCGAGCGCGGCGTCAAGATCTCGCGGATCTCATCCCTGGCGGATGACATCGCGCTCGTGCTGGCCGCGACGTCGGTTCGGATCGAGGCGCCGATCCCCGGGAAGTCCGCGGTCGGGATCGAGGTTCCGAATTCCCACGTCTCCGTGGTCGCGATCCGCGAGATCCTCGAAGCGCTCCCGCAACGCGGGACCATCCCGCCGCTCGCGATGGCGCTCGGCAAAGACATCACGGGGCGTCCGGTCTTCGGCGACCTGGGGAAGATGCCGCACTTGCTCGTCGCCGGCGCGACCGGCAGCGGTAAGAGCGTTTGCCTCAACGGAATCATCGCATCGTTGCTCGTGAGCGCGACGCCCGACCAGTGTCAGCTCTTGATGATCGATCCCAAGCGCGTCGAGCTGACCGTCTACAACGGCATCCCGCACCTCATAAAGGATGTCATCACCGACGCGCGGCTTGCCGCCGGCGCGCTCTTCGAGATGACCAAGGAGATGGACTCGCGTTACGAGCGCTTCGCCAAAGCCGGCGTCCGCAAGATCGAGGAATACAACGCCAAATATCCCGAGGAGAAGCTGCCTTACGTCGTGATCATCATCGACGAGCTCGCCGATCTGATGCTGATCGCTCCGGCCAAAGTCGAGACGACGATTTGCCGGATCGCGCAGCTCGCGCGCGCGACGGGGATCCATCTCGTCGTCGCGACGCAGCGGCCGTCGGTCGACGTCATCACCGGGATCATCAAGGCAAATATCCCTTCGCGGATCTCGTTCGCCGTGAGCTCGCAGATCGATTCGCGGACGATCCTCGATCAAGCCGGGGCCGAACGATTGCTCGGCCGCGGCGACATGCTCTTCTTGCCGATCGATGCGCCCAAGCCGGTCCGCGTCCAAGGCGCGCTTACGACGGGCCACGAGCTCTCGCGTCTGGTCTCCTTTTGGGCTGGACAAGGCCGGCCCGAAAACATGCTCGACGTCGAGGTCGTCCCGATCGACGAGGAAGAGAGCAACAGGAACGCCGATCCTCTGTGTTATGAAGCGGCCAAGTTCATCATCGAGACCAACTATGCGTCGACGGCGCAATTGCAGTCGCAGTTCTCGATCGGGCATCCCCGCGCCGTGCGCTTGATGAAACAGCTCGAAGACTTCAAGGTCGTCGGGCCGCACGAAGGGACGAAGCCGCGCCGGATCCTGATCGGACTCGGCGACCTCGAAGCGATCGCGCCGCGCCTTGGCAAGAGCGATCGTCAGCAAGACCTCTTCGCAGCCGGCGCGTAGCGTTCGGTTTCGCCGCGTTCTGATCGCGGCGATAGTCGCGTTTTTCTACGTCCAATTGGGCGTCGTCGTCAGCTCCCAGCCGCCGGCCGAGTTCGATCTGTACTTTCGCCTCTGGTTGGGTACGGCGACGCCGCTGGCGATCGTCTTGACGGAGTCGGGATTGTTGCCGGCGCTTGCCGGCATCGCCGTCGTCGCGTTGCTGGTCGCTTGGCGCGATCCGGCGTGGCGCGGCCGCGCGCTGTTCGCCGTCGCGCTGAATCTCCTAGCCTGGAAAATCAGCGACATCTGCAAGGATCTCTTTCACCGCCCCCGTCCCGACCAATGGGTCTGGCACCGCGAGGCGTCGTTTTCGTACTCGAGCGGGCATGCGACCGACGCGGTCGTCGTCTACGGTCTGTGGGCCTACTTTCTATGGAAGAGCGACTTGCCGCAGCCGTGGCGCGGGACGCTCGCGGCCCTCTTGGCACTGTGGGCCTTGGGAGTGAGCTGGTCGCGTCTGGCACTCGGCGTCCACTACGCGAGCGACGTCCTCGGCGGGTGGCTGCTGGGCGCGGCGCTGCTCGTACTAGGATTTGCGGTCGTCGATCCGATAAACATCGACCGTGTCCGCCGTCTCCGTAGCGATTGACGTCAACCCTCCTAACGCCCATCCCATCCTGACGCGGGAGGACGTGTGGCGCGGCCTGCTCATGAAGGCGGAGAACGCGCTGCCGTTCGTCCTGTCGATGCAATCGTGCACGGTGCTCGAGCGCACCCCGACGGGATTGCTGCGCGAGGTTGTCGTCCGCGACGATCGCTTCGTCGAGCGAGTGACGTTCACGCCGCAGGTCCAGGTGCTCTTCGAGCGCGTCGAGGCGGACGGTACCGTCGTCGGCTGGATTAGCAACGTCATCAGCGACTCCGATCACGGCTTGCTCCTGACGTTCAGCTTCAACGTCGCCGCTCGCGGCGACACCTTAAGGCAGTCGTACGTCCGGGCGGTGAACTCGACGTTGGCGGCGGTACGCAAGATGGCATTGGAAGGGAGTCCATTGTGAAGAAGAGTTTGCTCCTTGCGCTGGTGTTCGCGCTCGCGTTTGCGCAAACGCAAACCGTCGCACGCGCGGCCGATCCATACGAGATCAACGTGATCATCCCGTTGACCGGGATCGGGGCGTTCCTCGGGACGAACGAAGCGACCGCGCTGACGCTCGTCGAGAAGAACGTCAACGCGGCCGGCGGAATCCACGGGCGCCCGATCCACTTTAACGTGCAGGACGATCAGAGCAACCCGCAAGTCGCGGTGCAGCTCCTCAACGGCGTCATCGCGAAGCATGTCCCGATGCTGCTCGGCTCGACGCTCGCGGCGATGTGCGGCGCGATGCTGCCGCTGGTCAAAGACGGTCCGGTCGACTACTGCTTCTCATCGGCGATCTATCCGCCCAAGGGCAGCTACATGTTCTCCGGCAACATCTCAACCAAGGATCTGCTCGCGGTCAACCTCCGGTATTTTCGCGAGCGCGGTTGGAAGAAGATCGCGCTCATTACGACGACCGATGCGAGCGGACAAGACGGTGACCGCAACGCCGACGCGCTGCTCGCGCTGCCGGAAAATACCGGCGTATCGCTCACCGCACACGAGCACTTCAATCCGGGCGACGTCAGCGTCAACGCGCAGATGTCGCGCATCAAGGCTTCGGGCGCGCAGGCGCTGATCGTCTACGCCGCCGGGACGCCGCTCGGGACGGTCCTCCACGGCGCACTCGATGTCGGCCTCGCGATTCCGATGTCGACGACGACGGCGAACTTGAGCTACAACGAGATGAAGCAGTTCAGCTCGGTCATGCCCAAAGAGCTGTATTTCACCGGTCCCCCCGGCGTCGCGCTCGACGCGATCCCGAACGGTCCGTTGAAAAATGCCGTCCGGACGTTCGTCAATTCGACCCGAGCGGCCGGCTTGCACCCCGACATCGGTCTCTTGGCGGCCTGGGATCCCGCGCTCATCATGGTGGCGGCGCTGAACAAATTGGGGCTCGACGCGACCTCCGCGCAGATCGAAGACTACATTCAAAACCTGCACGGCTGGGCCGGCGCGTATGGGATCTACGATTTTCGCGACGGCAGTCAACGGGGTCTGGCCGTGAACAACGGCATCGTGGTCCGCTGGGATCCCGCCAAAGACTACTGGGTTGCCGTCAGCAAATTCGGCGGAGCTCCGCTTTAGAAGAAGGATCGCGCTATGCCCGTCGTTTCCGTTCGGCTGTGCGAGGGCGCGTTCACGCTCGAGCAGCACCAAGCGCTCATCCGCGACATCACCGATGCGTTCGTCCGCATGGGCGGCGAGGGGATCCGGCCCAGCGTCACGGTCATCGTCGATGAGGTCGCCGACGGCCGGTGGGGAACCGGCGGCGAGATTCTCGACCTCGAGAAGATCTCAGCGCGTCGGAGGGATCGACAGAAGAGCTAAACGAGCGGTTCCCGAATCGTGGCGGCGCCGACGACCTCTTCGCCGTCGGTTGCGTAGAGCGCGACGAGCTGCCCCGGCGTAACCGCCCGTTGCGGTTCGTCGAAATGCAGCCGCAACACGTGACCATTTTCGACGGCCGCCGTTGCGCCCACCTGAGGCGCGCGATACCGAATCGAAGCGCGGACGCGGACGCCCTCGCCTGCGAATGCTTCGGGACGGATGACGTTGACGTCGTCCGCGATGAGCCCCGGCGAGAAGAGTTCGTCCTCGTAGCCGATCACGATCGTGCGGCTTGCGGCGTCGATGCGCGTGACGTAACGCGGCGCTCCGTCGCTCGCCGGTAAGCCGCGCCGTTGACCGACCGTGTAGTTCACGATCCCCTCGTGTTCGCCGGCGACGCGGCCGTCGGAGGTAACAAACGTCCCGGCCGCGGCGTGCGCCGGCGCAACGCGTTCGAGGACGTCGCGATAGTCGCCGCCTTCGACGAAGCAGATGTCCTGCGACTCGGGCTTGTCGTGCACCGTCAAGCCGAAGCGGCGGGCATGCGCCCGCGTTTCATCCTTGGTCATTCCGCCGAGCGGGAGCAGCAGTTCGCCGAGTTGATCTGGACGCAGGCTTGCGAGCGCGTACGACTGGTCCTTGCCGTCGCCGCTGCGGAAGAGGTGCGGCCCGTCCGCCCGGTGCTCGAGCCGTGCGTAGTGACCGGTCGCGACGTACGCCGCGCCCAGTTTGTGCGCGTAGCCGCGCAACGTCCCCAGCTTGACGAAGTTGTTGCACGAGACGCACGGATTGGGCGTCCGGCCGGCCGCGTACTCTTGCGCGAAACGCTCGATGACCGCGCCGCGGAATGCTTCCTCAAAGTCCAGGACGTAGTGCGGGATCCCGATTGCCGAAGCGCTGCGGCGGGCGTCGTCGAAGTCGTCGCTCCCGCAACAGGATTTCGCGTGCGAAGCGCGGGTCTGAACGTACATTTTCATCGTGACGCCGACGACGTCGTAGCCGGACTCGGCGAGCAATGCCGCGGCGACGGCGGAATCGACTCCGCCGCTCATCGCCGCTATCACTCGAGTCTTAGATTGTGTCACGGTGTTCGTACAGGATAACCCGCTACGGACGCTAAGAAAACATTATGCGCGCTCTCGGGGAAGAGTTTCGCGCCGCGCGAGAGGCGCGTGGGCTGTCGTTATCCGACGTCTCCGAGCAGATTCATATCCGTTCCGTTTACCTTCAGGCGCTCGAAAACGAAGATTGGTCCGCAATCGGCGCACCGGTCTACACCCGCGGCTTCATCCGAACCTACGCGCGCTTCCTGGGACTAGACCCTGAGAGTGCGGTTCAGCGTTTCAGCGAGACCGGCTCGGGCGCGGCTCCCGCGGCGCCGCCCTCCGCCCCGGGCCCGGCTCGAGAGCAGGCCGGCGACACAGGCGAGCGCCGCCGGACCCCCTCGCCGCTGCTGTACGCCGCTGCCGCTTTAGCCCTTGTGCTGGTCGGCGCGGTCCTGTATAACTTTTACTCGTTGCAGGTCGCCGGACGGAACAAGGTCCCAGTTGTGGCAGCCCCGGTTGCTTCAGCCTCGGCCGCATCCGCCTCGGCGGCGCCGGCGGAACCGCCGACGGCAGCAGCGGCGGCCGTCGCTCCGAGCGCCCCGGCCGCTCCCAACACCCCGCTCGCACCAAGCGCCGCGGTCGCTGCCGAGGCGAGCGCCCTGCCAAGTGCCGCGCCCTCCCCCGAGATGACGGCAGGCGTAAAAACGACCAAGACGCTGACCCTCAAACTCTCGGAAACGTCCTGGCTGCGAGTCCTGATCGATGGGCAGAGCGTAATGGAAGGGGAGTTCCCCCAGGGCACCGTTCGAACGTTTCATGGAGATAAAGCTTTGGTGAGAATCGGAAACGCCGGCGGAGTCGACGTTGAAGTCAACGGGAAGAGCGTCGGCAAGCTCGGCAACAGCGGCGACGTCGTCGAGCGCGACTTTTCGCTCGCAGGAGAGTAGCTTTGCCCTCGGATTCGTCCTTTGACGTCGTCTCGCGCATCGACGAGCAAGAGCTCGAAAACGCGCTCAATCAGGCTCGCAAGGAAATTGCGGGCCGCTTCGATTTCAAAAACTCGAAGACGTCGATCGAGAACACGCCCAAGGAGATCACGATCGTCTCCGACGATGAGCTCAAACTCAAGAACGTCGTCGACATCGTTCAGAGCCGAGCGGTCAAGAGAGGGATCTCGATCAAGGCGTTCGACTACGGCAAGGTCGAGCCGGCGGCGCAGGGGACGGTCCGGCAGAAAATCACGTTGCGGACCGGGATCCCCAAAGATAAGAGCAAGCCGCTCTTCGATGCGATCAAGTCGTCGAAGTTGAAGGTCAACGCGCAATATCAAGACGAGCAGATCCGCATCTCGGCCAAGAGCAAGGACGATCTGCAAAAGGTCATCGTCCTGCTGCAGAAGCTGGACTACGAGCTGCCGCTGCAATTCGTGAATTACCGATGAGCCGTTCCGTTTCGTTCGTCAGTTTGGGGTGCGCGAAGAATCTCGTCGATTCGGAAGTGATGATCGCGCGGCTGGGCGAGGCCGGTTGGGAGCTGACGGGCGATTCGGCCGACGCCGACGCCGTCGTCGTCAACACGTGCGCATTTATCGATCCGGCCAAGGCCGAGTCGACCGAGGTGATCCTGGAGCACGCCCAGGCGAAGCGGCCTGGGCAGAAGCTCGTCGTCGCCGGGTGCCTCTCACAGCGCTACGGCGATCAATTACGCGCGCTCATTCCGGAGATCGACGGGATTATCGGGACGGGCGCGCTCAACGGGATCGTCGAGGTCCTCGACGAGGCGTTCGCCGACCGCTTCCCGGTCCGCGTCGGCTTCGAAGCCGAACCGGAGCACGATTTTCTTCCCAGACTCGTCACGACGCCCCGTGCGACCGCCTACCTGAAAATCGCTGAAGGCTGCGATCACCCGTGCACGTTCTGCATCATCCCGCAGCTCCGCGGAAAATTCCGCAGCCGCAGCGCAGAGTCGATCGTCAAAGAGGCGCGAGCGCTCGTCGACGGTGGGGCAAAGGAACTGATTCTCATTGCTCAAGACACGTCGATGTGGGGCCGCGACCGGGGAATCGCGCGCGGGGGACTCGCCGCGCTGCTCGAAGAGTTGAGCGAGATCGATGCTCTGTACTGGATTCGCCTCCTCTATCTGTACCCTGCGACGGTCGACGCGGAGCTGATCGACGCGATGGCGCGTTTGCCGAAAGTTTGTAAGTACTTGGACATGCCGCTGCAGCACGCGCACCCCGACGTGCTGCGCGCGATGCGCCGTCCCTTCGACGGTCCGCGCTATCTCGAGATCCTCGACGGTTTCCGTGAGAAGATCCCGGATTTGACGATGCGCTCGACCTTCATCGTCGGTTTCCCCGGCGAGGGCGACGAGCACGTCGCATATCTCGAGGATTGGATCGAGCGCGCCGAGCTCGACCGGGTCGGCTTCTTTACGTATTCGCGCGAAGAAGGGACGCCCGCCGCAGAGCTGGCCGCACAGGTCAAGGCGCGCGAGCAGCGGCGGCGCCTAGTCCGCTTACGCGAGGCGCAGCGCCGCGCGTCCGAACGCGCCCGGACGCGGCGGATCGGCCGGGACGTCGAAGTCTTGATCGAAGAGGCGCGGAGTTTGCGGCGCGGCGACCCGATCGCGCACGCCTTGGAGACGCGCGAGGTGAGCGTCGGCCGCTCGATGGGCGAGGCGCCCGGCGTCGATGGGGCGATCTACGTAGCGGGGACATTCCCCGTGGGAGAGTTTGTCAGGGTGACTTTGCAGGGGACGACGTCGTTCGATTTTTATGGGACGCCGGCGCTGGAGCTTGCCGCGCTTGGGTAAGCATCTCGCACCGGAGCCCGAGCGCAGACCGCATCGTTTTGCGATCATCCCTGCCGTCATCCTCGCGCTGTTGGTCGTGTTCTGCGCGGCCAGCGGCATCTTCGCGTTTCGCGTCCACGACCGCATGGCGCGCAATCACCAAGACGTCGCCCACGCGGCCCTGAGCCTGTTCGTCGCTGATCCGCTCGATCTGTTCCGCAAGGACCGCCTCTACGTTCTGCTCATGGGGATCGATTACAATTACGACGCCAAGGATCTGCCGTTTTCGAAGGGCGCGCGCTCCGATACGATCATGGTGGCGGCGATGGACTTGGTGAGCCGCTCGGTAAACGTGCTCTCGGTACCGCGCGATTCGCTCGTGACGTATCCGAGCGGCAGGCAGGACAGGATCAACGCGGCGTACGCGAACGGCGGCGAGCGGCTTTCCGATCAAGTCATCGGAAACTTTCTCGGCCTGCCGCCGATCTCGCAAGATCACTACTTCGATCGATACATCGTGTTGAAGATCAATGCGACCAAAGAGCTGATCGATGCGATAGGTGGAATCGACGTCCCCGTCGAGCAGCAGATGGACTACGACGACACGTGGGGTCACCTGCATATTCATTTCAAGCCGGGAATGACGCACATGAACGGCGACCAGGCCGTTTCGTACAGCCGCTTCCGGCACGATGCCTGCAGCGATCCGTGCCGCATCAAGCGCCAGCAGCAAGTCCTACAGATCACGATCGCCAAGCTGCGCAACGATAAATTCAACGATCTAGCGCACATCGGCGATCTCATCGGCGTCGTCAACCGCAACGTCGTGACCGACTTCTCCGACGACGAGAAGAGAAGTTTGGCGATGGCGTTTTCCGGGATCGACACCAAGTCGATCCAAATGGGACAAGTCCCGTTCGTGGGCAACCGCGACCTGGGCGGCGATATCGGCGACGTGCTGATCCCCGACGACCCGAAGAAAGTCGAGCTCGTTGCGAAGCTCCTGACCGGGCCGATGGGGCCGCAGCCGACGCCCGGGCCCAATGACATCGCGGCGATCGATCCGGCTTCGGTTCACGTCGACGTGCAGAACGGAAGCGGCCGGCAAGGCGTCGGCGCGAAGCTAGCGGCCGCGCTGCGCGCGAAGGGGTTCGTCGTCTCGAGCGTCGGCAATGCGCCCTCGTTCGGCTACGACACGACCGAGATCCACGCTCATTCGAAAATCTTCGGTGCCGGCGACAAAGTGAAGTCGGCCTTAACGCTGCCCAACGCGACGGTGAGCGCCGACACCGCTACGCCGGTGGCGCAGGTGACCGACGTGACGGTGATCATCGGGCGCGACTATGCCTATCCCGCCACGGTGGTAAAGAGCGGGACGCAAGCGGCCTCCGCGACCGAAAAATAATTGCGGCCACTCGTCGCGGGCGCCGCGCTGATCGTCGTCGCGGCGCTGGGCTACTTCTCGTACCGCGAATATGTCCACGCCGGAACGCTGCTGACTCCGGGGATCATCACGCGCGGGATGGAGCCGCACCGGGCACTCTATCCCGGGATCGATGCGCGCGTCTCGCGGTTGCTGCGCGGTCCCGCGCTGCCGGCGGAGCGCCCGAAGCTCATCGCGCTGACGTTTGACGACGGCCCATATCCCGTCGCGACGCCGCTGCTGCTCGACGCGCTGCACGACGCGGGGATTCGCGCGACATTCTTTTTGATCGGACGCGACGCGCAACAATTCCCCGAGCTCACGCGCCGGATCGTCGCGGCCGGTCATGAGATCGCCAATCACACGCTCACGCATCCCGATCTCGATCGACTCGACGAGACGGGTGTGCGTGCCGAGCTCGACGGCGGCGCTCGTGCTTTGGGTGCCTATACGAACGATCCCGCCGTCGCGTCGATGATGCGCCCGCCGCACGGCCGCTACACGGTCGCGACGGTCGAAGCCGCGCACGCGGCCGGCTACGACGTCATGTTGTGGACCGATGACCCCGGCGATTGGCGCACGGTGACGTCGCAGGGACTAGCCCGGCATATCGAAGCGTACGCGACTCAGCCGGACATCGTGCTATTGCACAGCGGCAAGCTCGCCACGATCGAGATGTTACCGAGGATCATCGAGCGCTTTCGCGCCGCAGGCTACAGTTTCGTAACCGCGGGCGAGCTCTTGCAGCGGGCCGGCGCGGCGGCGATCAACGACCCGGCCAAGCATCCGCTGTAAGGCTGCCAGGGGCCGCGCCCCCCGGCGCCGCAGAAACCGCCGATGGGTAGACAGATGATCGACACCGAGAGCGGGAGGCCGAAAGCGCGCGCCCGGACGGTGCGCCGCTGGATCGTCTTCATAGCGGCGGTGGTCATCGTCGCCGCCGGAACTGCCCTGATCTGGGTACGGTTACTACATTAGTATGGCTTTCATCAAGTCGTTGTTCGACGGTAACGAACGAGAGGTCGGCCGCCTGCGGCGGACCGCCGAGCAAGTCAACGCGCTCGAGCCCGAAATCGCGGCGCTCGACGACGCCCAGCTCGCCGGCAAAACCGTCTCTCTTAAGGAAAGAGTTGCAAACGGCGAAACCCTCGATGCGCTCTTGCCCGAGGCGTTCGCCGTCGCGCGCGAGGCGGGCAAGCGCGCTTTGGGGATGCGACACTTCGACGTGCAGGTCATGGGCGGCCAGGTTCTCCACGAGGGCAAGGTCGCCGAGATGAAGACCGGCGAGGGCAAGACGCTCGTCGCGACGCTGCCGGTCTACCTCAACGCGCTCGAAGGTAAGGGCGTTCACGTCGTCACCGTCAACGACTATCTGGCCAAGCGCGACGCGGAGTGGATGGGCCCGCTGTACGAGTTCCTCGGCATGCGCGTCGGCGTGATCCAACACGACCTCGAGAGCGCGGCGCGGCGCGAGGCCTACAACGCCGACATCACCTACGTCACCAACAACGAGGTCGGCTTCGACTACCTGCGTGACAACATGGCGTGGCAACTCGAAGACATGGTGCAGCGTAAGCTCAACTACGCGATCGTCGACGAAGTCGACTCGATCCTCATCGACGAGGCGCGCACGCCGCTCATCATAAGCGGTCAGGGCCAGGATGCAACCGACCTCTACTACAAGTTCGCGCAGATCGCCAAGCGTCTGATCAAGGACGAAGATTTCACGGTCGACGAAAAAGCGCACGCCGCCCCGATCACCGAGAAGGGTGTCGCGAAGGTCGAGAAGATGTTGGGGATCACCAACCTCTACGACCAGCGGAATCTAGAACTGACGCATCAGCTCAACGCGGCGCTCAAGGGGAATAACCTGTTCCACAAGGACCAGCAGTATATCGTCAAGGATGGCGAGGTGATCATCGTCGACGAGTTCACCGGCCGCCTGATGTACGGCCGGCGCTACTCGGACGGCATCCACCAGGCGATCGAGGCGAAGGAAGGCCTCAAGGTTCGCAGTGAGGATCAGACGCTCGCGACGATCACGTTCCAGAACTACTTCCGTCTTTACGACAAGCTCGCCGGGATGACCGGCACGGCCAAGACCGAGGAGCGTGAGTTCCGCGACATCTACGGGCTCGACGTCGTCGTGATGCCGACGAACCGGCCGATGATTCGCAAAGATCTGGGCGACATCGTCTACAAGAGCGAGAAGGCGAAGTTCGACGCGGTCGTCGACGAAATCATCGCGGAACACACCAAGGGCCGCCCGGTCCTCGTCGGAACGCGCTCGATCGAAAAGTCGGAGCGTTTGGCTGCGCTATTGCGCCGGCGCGGGGTCGAGTGCAACGTCCTCAACGCGAAGTATCACGAGCAGGAAGCGCAGATCATCAAGGATGCCGGCCTGCACAGCACCGTGACGATTGCAACGAACATGGCGGGCCGCGGCGTCGACATCAAGCTCGGCGAGGGCATCGCCAAACTGGGCGGTTTGCACATCATCGGGACCGAGCGGCACGAAGCGCGGCGGATCGACAACCAGCTGCGCGGACGCTCCGGCCGCCAGGGGGATCCCGGCTCGACGCGCTTCTACACGGCCCTCGAAGACGAGATCATGCGCCTCTTCGGCGCCGAGCGCATCCAAGGGATCATGGACCGCGTCGGTTTCACGGACGAGACGCCGATCGAGGCCGGAATCATAACGAAGTCGATCGAGCGCGCGCAGAGCAAGGTCGAGAACCACAACTATGAGGTCCGCAAGCAAGTTCTCGAGTACGACGACGTCATGAACAAGCAGCGCGAGGTGATCTACGCCGAGCGGCGTCAGGTGCTCGAGGGCGACTCGCTGCGCGATTTCATGGTCGGCACGTTACGCTCGAAGGTGGAGTACGCGGTCGACGAATATGCTTCGGAAGAGAAGCACCCATCGGAGTGGGACCTGTCCAGCATCCTCGACGAGCTCGAGTTGATCTTTCCGATCAAGGAGACGATCACGGTCGAGGAACTCGAGAAGCTCGATCGCGATGGAATGAAGGAGCAGCTCTACGCCGTCGGCCTCGCAGCCTACGAGGCGAAAGAGGCCGAGGTGACGCCCGAGATCATGCGCTTCGTCGAGTCGCGCTACATCATGCTCCCGATCATCGATCGCATGTGGGTCGATCACCTCTACGTCATGGACGCGCTCAAGACCGGGATCGGTTTGCGTGGGTACGGACAGAAAGACCCGCGCGTCGAGTACGAAAAAGAGGCATACGAGATCTTCGAAGATCTCAAGAACAACATCGCCGACGAAGCGATCAAGTCGGTGTTTGCGGTGAAGATCGAGCGCAAGGAGCCCGGTGAAGAGGAAGCGTCGCAGCAGGCCGCTGCGAACTTCGAACCGCTCCCGACCGGCGCGCTCGTCCCGCAGCCTGCCGGTCCGAACGGCGCGCATCATTCAAGCATCGACGACGAAACGGCGGCGAAGCTGCTCGGCCCGATTCCGAACAAGCCGGCGAAGTCGATCCACACCAATCGCGAAGAAGCGGCGCCGGCAAAACCCGTGCGCGCTTCAGAAAAAGTCGGCCGCAACGATCTCTGTCCGTGCGGCTCAGGGAAGAAGTACAAGCGCTGCCACGGCGCAGCGGCTTAAGGGGATAGGAGTTAAGCACTTCAAAGTGAGGCCCCCTGGCTGCCGGGGAGCCAGGCCTCCCTAAGACGAGGTCCCCTCGGTTGCCGGCG
>DATNIC010000185.1:0-6056 GCA_035604635.1 Binatia bacterium | reverse complement strand
GGCAAAACGGAAGTGTGATGCTCCGATGAGTGATATGGCGATCGCCGAGCTTACACCGCGCAAGATTACGGTCGACGAGTACCATCGCATGGTGGACGCCCGGATCATCGAACCGGACGAACGGGTCGAGCTGCTCGACGGCCTCATTGTCGAGATGAGCCCGATCGGCAAGCCTCACTGGCTGCTGCATTGGCAGATCGACAGCTTTCTGAAAGAGCGGCTCGGAACTCGCGCGGCCGTCGTTGGCCACGCATCACTGCCTCTTGGGGCATACAGCGAACCGCAACCTGATATCATCGTCTTCGCACGAAGCGCCGTCGAAGATTCGGTTCGTATTCCCACCGTCGATGAAGTGTACGCGTTCGTTGAAATCTCAGATTCTTCGTTGACCAAGGACAAAGGACCGAAGCGTGATCTCTACGAGGGCTTCGGCATCAAAGACTACTTGGTGGTCGATGTCGCGAAGGATCGGGTATTCCATTACGCGGCACACCACGGCGGCAGGTACGGAGAGCCGCGCACGATGACGTATGGCGACACGTTCGCCCTCGCGGCGCTTCCCGACATCGTCCTTGAGGCCGATCGCTTCCTACCGCCGCTCGCCCGTTAGCGGGTGACGTCGTAACCGTAAATCCACTCGATTTTGTAGGTGTGCCGCTCCGGATCGATCAGCTTGTCGACGATGAACCGGATGTTGCGAGCGATCCTTGCAGGTAGCGAGGGCAACTGATTGATTCGCGCGCGCTCGCGCGACATCAATTGTACGCGGGACGCGCGCGGTAAGCGGGCGGCTTCGTACTGCCGCAGGCCGTTCTCGGGCTCATCCGGCAACTTTCCCAGCTCGTCGGCCAGCACGTAGCCATCCTCGATTGCCATGCAAGCGCCCTGAGCGAGATAGGGCAGCATCGGATGCGCGGCATCGCCGAGAATGGCGACGCGACCGCTCGTCCAGCACGGCAACGGGTCGCGGCCGAACAGCGCCCATTTGAAGCAGTGCTCCGCGCGCGAAAAAATCTCGTTCACGACCGGGCACCATCCCTCGTAGCGGCGCATCAGCGCGTCGACGTCGCCTGCCTCGCTCCAGGACTCGCGACGCCACGAATCTTCCTCGACGAGCGCCACCCAGCTGACGAGTTCGCCCGGGCGAATGCAATAGTACACGACGCTCGCGTGCGGCCCGATGTAGACCGTAATGTCGGGCGCGAGCAAGCCCTCGGGCAGCGAGGCGATCGGCACGGTGCCGCGATAAGCGACCATCCCGGTAAACCGGGGCTTGTCGGGGCCAAACAGCGACTCGCGAATGACCGAATGGATCCCGTCGGCGCCGACCACGACATCGGCGTCGACGCTCGATCCGTCATCGAAGCGCACGGTCGCGCTGCCGGCGCGGTTCTCGACGCCGGCGCACTTCTTGCCGAGGTGAAGCGCGCCGGACGGGAGCGCCGCCGCCAGCGCGTTCTGCAGATCGGCGCGCAGCATCGCGTGATAGCCGATGCCGTAGCGCTTCTCATAGATGCCCTTCATCCGCGTCGACGAGATGACGGCGCCGGTCTTCCAGCTGCGCACGGCATGGGCATCAGGAACGAACGAAAACCGCGAAATCACTGCGTCCAATCCGAGCGCCGCGTAGACGCGCATCGCGTTCGGTCCGAGCTGCAACCCGGCGCCGACCTCACGCAATTCGCTCGCCTGCTCGTAAACGCGAACGTCGAAGCCCTTCTTGGTGAGCGCGAGCGCGGCGGTCAAGCCGCCCATCCCGGCACCGACGACGGCGACGGTTTTCGCGGTCATGCTTTGTAGAGAAGTTCTTGGGCCGGAAACGCGGCGAAGCCGTTGTACTTGGCGGAGACGTCGATCAAGGGCTGCAGAGAAGCCGGCGTGAGCGCTTCGGCGTAACGCGAGCGGACCATCGATGCGATCACCGCCGGGTCGAGCCGCGTGTACTTGCCGACGATCTGCGCGCTCTGCGCCTGGTTCTCAGGCTTATTCGCCCAAACGGCCGTTTCATGGATCACAGAGGCGAAGCGCGTGACGAGATCGCGATGATCGGCAGCCCACTGCGCCATCGTAAAATAAGCCCCGATAAGTAGCCGCTTGGCGATCGCATCGAAGCCGTACTCGATCGCGCGCCCGTTCTTCGTCGCGGCGCTCAGGAACGGCTCGGCGACCCAGGCCGCATCGACGCGGCCTGCATCGAGCGCCGCCGGCATTGTGGGAAAGGGCACTTCCACAAATTTCACGGTCGATGAATCGCCGCCGTTGCGATCGATCCAGGCACGCGGCGCGTTCTCCGAAAGACTGTGCAGGGCCGCAACGCCGATCGTCTTTCCATTGAAATCCTTGGCGCTGCGAATCTGCGAGTTCGCCGCGAGGACAAGCGCAGCGTTTTTGATCCCGGTGATGTACTCGTTCGCCGGAGCGATCACGACGACGGGGACTTGGCGCGAATGGATCGTCGCGAGCACGTCGAGGGGGCTGTAGCCGATCTCGATCGCATTCGACGTCGCCGCGGCGACCATTGAAGCGCCGTTTTGCATCGTCTGAATCTCCGCGTCGAGGCCCGCCTTCGCGAAAAAGCCCATGTCCTTTGCATAGAAGACCTCAGCCGCGGATTCGATCGGCAGCGTCGCGACGCGAATGGTGGCCGTGGCCTGCGTTCGGCCGCGGGACGCACTCAAGAGCAGTGCGGCACCACCGAAGAGGACGGCCGACGCGCGTGCTCGGTTCAGCATGCGAGGGGTCTTCGCGGAGGGGGGCCAATCGACTGCCGAAACCGGAGAGGAGACGCCGTGCAGCTGGGACCCGTCCCGATGGGAAAGTTCGAACACGTGAGCGTCCCGTGCCGGGACCTCGAGGAGGCGATGTGCTTCTTCATCGACCTGCTCGGCGGGGAGCTGCGCGTCAAGACGCCGATCTTCGGGGAGGTCCGGCTCGGCGGCGTCTACGTCGGCTTCGGCTTGCAAGGGACGACGTTCATGCAACCGAGCACCGAGTATCCGCACATCGGCTTCGTCGTCGGGCCGGAAGAGCTGGCGCGGATGAAAGAGTGGCTCGCGCAGTGCGAGATCCCGACCTCGAACTATTGGACGCGCTTTGGCGTTGAGGCGCTCATGTTCTTCCGCGATCCCTCGGGGAACGTGTTCGAGCTCTACTGTCCCAAGGGATTTCCGGGCGCCGAGAGTTTCCCGCGTGGCCCGGCGGCCGGCCACGGTACCGCAGTCGACATCGACGCGATTCGCTACGACACCTGGAAGCGCCCGGAGAAGCGCTCGCGCGAGGTGGTCCCCGATCACGCCTAATGAGGTGATCCCGGGATGATCACGATGTCGCAACGTACATGGTTTATCACCGGCGTCAGCAGCGGATTCGGCCGTCACCTCACCGATCAGCTCCTCGAACGCGGCGATCGCGTTTTTGGAACCGTTTGCGACACCGGCAAGACGCGATATTCTCCGCAAACGCACCGGCGCGGTGGTCGGTTCGTCTGTCGTGGCACTGTTGGCCCTTCGTTACGGGAGGGGCGGCGCTTTTTACCTGACGGCCCCGCCGGGTTTGCTCATCGCGACGAAAGCGTCTTTGTCTGGATCCCAGCGTTCGATGATGACCCAGTTGTTGTCGAGGCCACGCTGCGGCGACTTGACAAAGTCGTAGCGGCCGAGAATTCCCGGCCAATTCCGCGTTGAAGCAATCGCGTCGCGCACTTGCGCCGCCGTCGCATCGGGGCCGCGCTGCTTGAGAGACGCGATCATAAGGCCAAGCGGATCCCAGGTCACAAATGAGTTGATCCCTGGTCGCGCTGCGCCGGCAGTCTTATAGATCTTCAAGTAGTCGAGCACGGCGCTCTTCACGCCCCTATCTGCGATCTGGTCCGGAATGAGCGCCGGCGGGCCGGAGAACAGCAGCTCTTTCGGCATGAAATCCTTGTAGGATTCCAGCTGCGGATACGACATGTTCGCCGCCGACGTGAGGACCGGAACGTCGAGACCGACTTCCTGCACGCCATGCAACACCGTCGCCGTCGACGTTCCGACCGTCGTGGTAATCAAAGCCTGGGCGCCCGCCGCCTTAATGCGCGCCAGCTGCGCGCGAACCGTAAGGTCGGCCAAATTGAAGTGCTCGTACGCGACGAACGTCACCCCTGCAGCGACGTTGTCCGGAGCTTTGATGAGCTCTGCAAGGAGATTATCAGAGTCTTGACTCGAGGCATCAGTGCCGTTGAGGACTCCGATTTTCTTCAATCCACGCTCGCGCAAGTAACGCATCTGCACCCCGAAGATGTCGTTCGAGGAGTACAGCGAGGAGAATTGATAGCTCCCCGGCGGCGGATGTATCGCCGGCGAAAGACAGTACTCAACCGGGCCGTTTGCGATCAATGCCGCGGTCGCGCGGCACGTCGTTGCCGGTCCACCATCGATTACGATCGATGGATGGTGCGCGAGCGCCTGCGTCATGAGCAGGACGGCGGTTTGGGGGTTCGTCTGGTCGTCGCTGATGACGAATTTGATAGTGCGTCCCTTGAGCTCACCCGATCGATTGACCGCGGCTTCGAACAGTTGCAGAGCCTCGTTCTCTTCGCGTCCTGCAAACGCAAGCGATCCCGTCATCGGGAGGACGGCGTAGATCTCGATTGGATCGGCGGCATTTGCCGGCCATGCGGCAGTACCGATCAGCGTTGCGAGGACGCCGCACACAAGCAGGCGGCCAATGCGCGTTGCAACTGACATCATGCTGCACTCCTCCGCTTCGCCGCAGCCTCGTCGCGCCAAAGCTCCCACGGCCGGCGAACGTTCGGATTGAGCCACGCGTCCATGAGCGTCGCCTCCCCCGCAGTTAGGAATCTGATTGGTTTGCCGAAGCGGGCGGCTTCCGACTGAATCCGCGCGTTCACCTCCGTGTAGACTGCCCGATACACCGCCTCGCGCACGTTTCGTCCGACCGTCGCCGAGCCGTGACCGCGCATCAGCACGACCGTCCGATCACCGAGCGTCTGCGCGAGCACCCGGCCCAGCGCGGGCGTCCTCACCAGCAAATCCGTATCGCCCATGACGGGCTGCGGGTCGAACGTCGGGACACCGGCGCTCAGGAAGCTGCTCACGTGCCACACCGGACGCAACGGCTCGTCGACGATCGTGAACGGGATGATTGAGGAGGAGTGGCTGTGGACGACGGCCATCACGTCGGGACGCGCGGCGTAGATCTCGGAATGGATAAAGCGCTCGCTGTAAAGCTCTTGCCCGCTGCCGTCGATGACGTTACCCGCCAAGTCGTACGTGAGGATGTCGTGCGCGGCGACGATGCCCGGTGCGACCGCCCACGACAGGAGAAACTTCTCGGGGTCCGTCGGGTGGCGTGCGCTTAGATGACCGTAGCAGTCGACGACATTTTGATCGTAGAGGATGTGATTCCCGGTCACGAGCTCGTCGATGAGGGTCCGTAGCGGTTCCTCCAATTGCACTCTTTGCGTCTCCTTATTGTGCGCGAACGCGCCGCGTTCGCACTAGCGGGTAACCATACTGCTGCGCTTGGCGAGCTGCTCCCAAATCGCCGATGCCAAATGCTCGCCGCCGTCGACGATGATCTCGGCTCCGACGATGTACCCGGCTGCGTCCGAGGCGAGAAAGACGACGAGGGGCGCGATGTCCTCCGGCGTTCCGACGCGTCCCAAGGGGACCGGTGCCGCAATCTCCGCCTCTTCGACGTCCTTCCAAAGCCGATCGAACATCGCAGTGCGGATGTTGCCGGGGTAGATCGTATTGAGCCTGATGCCTTCGCGAGCGAGATAGACGGCCATCGATCGCGACATCGCGCGGACCGCGCCCTTCGATGCACCGTACGCCGGGTCGAAGGCAGCGCCGAGCCCGGAGAGCGCCGACGAGATGTTGATCACGCTGGCGTTCGGGCGAGCACGGAGCGCCGGAAGACACGCTTTGACGCCTAGGAAGATGCTCGTGGCGTTGGTCTCGATCAGCGCATTCCAATCTTCAAGGGTCAGTGAATCGAGTGACCCGCGCCCGCCTTCGGCTGCGTTGTTCACAAGCACATCGAGTGCGCCGAAA
>DATNIC010000184.1:0-3047 GCA_035604635.1 Binatia bacterium | reverse complement strand
GGATCAATGCGGCCGAGCCGGTAGAGCGCGATCTCGATCGGCCGAAAGAGCGCCGAGAGCAGGGTGCGTTCGCCTGCAAAGACACGTGCGATGTAGCCGCCGAGGGGCTTGACGAGCGCTGCGAAGATTGCGAAGAAGAAGACGGCTTGCCCGAGTGCGTAAGGGCTCATCGTGCTCGATCGCGGTTCACAGCCCCAACCCTAGCACGATCATTCGGGTCTGAACACCCGCCCATCGGCGAGGCGCCCATCCGATCGGATAGACCGTTTGGATGAGGTCTGGCGGCGCGGCGAGCCGAATTCTCGGGGCATGAGCGCAAATCCGCTGATTTTGGTCGTCGGCGGTGATACGTTGACGGAGCGCGTCTGCGCCGAACTGACTTCGACTGCGGGTCATGACGTGCGCGTGGTCTGGCCCGTTTCGCCGGACTCCGACGATGCACTGAAAGCGGCCGACGTCGAACGCGCGACGTCGATTTTGACGCTCTCGAGCGACGACGGGCTCAACCTTGCGATCGCCTTGCGTGCGCGGATGCTCAATCGGAAGATCCGGGTCGTTTTGCGCCAGTTCAATCCGGTGCTCGGCACCAAGATCGAGCAAAACTTGCCGGATTGCACAGTACTTTCGCCGGCGGCGCATTCGGCCGCGACCTACGCGGGCGCCGCGCTCGACCCCGGTTGCTTCTTCGCGTTGCGTTTTCCGGCCCAGGATGGTCCGTTGCTCGGATTCACGCAGACGACGGGCGCCGCGCTCGGAGCTGCAGGCTCGACGGTGCTGGAAACCGAGGAGCGCTCCCGTCTGCGCATCCTCGCGCTTGGGGAGCGTCTGGACCCGCCGGCCGGTGCCGCGATCACCGGTGACGATGCCCTGGTTACGTTCGGCCGCGTCGTCGAGCGCGCTGTGCCGCATCATCACCGGGCGGCCGCTGCGCAGGAAACGTCCCGTCCGGCCCGCCGACGGATCGGCCTCAAAGGCTTGGTCGCCGGATGGCATCGGCTCAATCCGGTTCTGCGTCTGCTTCTGGTCGCCGCGGTCGTCTTTTTCTCGTTCTCCTTCAGCTTTTTCCACTTCGTCCTGCACAGGACGTGGACGGCGGCGAGCTTCTACGTCGTGGAAACGATGACGAACGTCGGGTTCGGTGACACGACGGTGACAAAGCAGGGTCCGATCATTACCGGAGGGGCGATCTTGGCGATGCTGGGCGGGATCATTTTCACGAGCATCTTCATCGGGTATGTCAGCTCAGCACTGACGCGCGCGCAGTGGATCGCGATGCAAGGGTTGCGTCGCATACGCGCGCGCGGGCACATCGTGATCTGCGGCGGCGGGAAAATCGGTAGTGCGGTGGTCAACCTGCTTGCGGCCGCCGGCAAGAGGATGGTCGTCATCGAACCGAAACCCGACGCCAGCCTGGTGAGACGCGCTCGTGAGCGCGACGTCGATCTCCTGACCGGCGACGCCCATCGGGACGATGCGCTGGATCTGTGCGACATCCCGAACGCTGCGGCAGTACTCGCGCTTACCGACAACGACGCGATCAACCTCGAGATCGCGCTGGCTGCCCGCGCCCGCAGTCCCGACGTTCCCCTCGTCGTCCGGATGGAGAACGATGCGTTCGCTCGCGCGGTGTCGGCCCTCTTCGGCATTGCGACGTTCTCGCCGGCGGCCTTGACGGCGCCGGTCCTGGCCGGCCTCTCGCGCTTCCCGGGGACGCGCGGACGCGTCCGGTACGCGGGAGAGGATCATACGATCAGTCAGCGCTCCCAGAGTGCCGTGCCGGAGAAGCCGCCCGCAGACGTCTGTACGCCCTTGTGCGTTTGGCGCGGCGGTCAGCTGCTCGCCATCCGGGACTTTACGGAGATGCAGCCCTACGACGAGTTGCTTTTCGTGGTCCCGCTCGGCCAATTTCGTCCAACGGTCGGCTTCTCCGAGTCTTCACCGGTCCTTCACGCGTAAAGGGCAATATCCGAATCCAGTCCGATCGGTCTAATCGAACCATCCGTTTGACGGATGGCGACCGCCCTGTGATACCTGCTACGATTGCGAATCGTGAGGGTTTGTAGATGCTTGAGTTAGGGATCATTCTCATGTCCGCAGTGATTTTCTACTTGTTCGACCGATACGCGGTCGGCTGCGAGTGGCTGTGATGTTCGACCAGATGCTCGGACTCGTGCTTTCCGTGATCGCGCTCGTGTACTTGACGTACGCGATGCTGCGTCCTGAGAAATTCTAGGAGCTACAAGTACATGACAGCCATCGGCTGGATACAAGCGCTCGTCATCTTCGGGATCGTCATCGCATGCGTGAAGCCGCTCGGCGCCTACATGGCTCGCGTTTTCGAGGGCGAGCGCACCTTCTTGTCGCCGGTCTTCGCCCCGGTCGAAGGCGCAATCTATCGGATTTGCCGCATCGACCCCAAAGCCGAGATGTCGTGGCTCGCATATCTCTTCGCGGTGCTGGCGTTCCACGTCATCGGGCTCGTTTATCTCTATACGCTGCTGCGGACCCAGGCGTTCCTGCCGTTCAATCCGCAGGGCTTCGGGAATCTGGCGCCCGACCTCGCATGGAACACGGCGGTCAGCTTCCTCACGAACACGAATTGGCAGTTCTATTCGGGCGAGAGCACGATGAGCTATCTCTCACAGATGGCAGGGCTCGCCTGGCACAACTTCGTCTCGGCCGGCCTGGGCATAGCGATCGCGATCGCACTGTTCCGGGGGATTGCGCGTACGACGGTCAAGACGCTCGGGAACTTCTGGGTCGACTTGACGCGCGTCTGCCTCTACGTGTTGTTGCCGATCTCATTCGTCGGAGCGCTGCTGCTCGTCTGGCAGGGGATGCCGCAGAACTTCCACCCGTACACGGATGTCGTTTCGATCGAGGGCGTCAAGCAAACGATCACGCAGGGTCCGATGGCCTCGCAAGAATTCATCAAGAACTTGGGCACGAACGGCGGGGGTTTCGTCAACGCGAACTCCGCCTCGCCGAACGAGAACCCGACCCCGCTCAGCAACCTCTTCGAGCTCTGCTCGATCTTCTTGATCGGC
>DATNIC010000183.1:0-2811 GCA_035604635.1 Binatia bacterium | reverse complement strand
ATCGTGCTCGGCGTCGGGACGTCGCACAGCCCGTCGCTGAGTATGGGGCCGGAGTGGTGGGAGCGACACGGCACCTACTTCGATCCGAAGCTCGAACGCATCGACGATTTCGCGGAACGCTGCGCGAACGCACCGGCGTGGCTGCGCGCCGAGCTCGACCCGGCGGTGTTCGGGCGCAAGCACGACGCCTGCGACGCCGCGATCCAGAAACTCGGCGACGCGCTGCGCGCGAGCCGGGCCGACGTGGTGGTCGTCGTCGGCGACGACCAGAAGGAGATGTTCACCGCCGAGGAGCTTCCCGCGCTCGCGCTCTTCGCCGGCGACCGGCTCGTCGATCTCCCCGATCCGAACGTGTCGAACCTGCCGCCGTCGATCCAGGCGGCGCAGTGGGCGCTGCACGGCGCCGAACCGACGGAGTGGCCGGCCTCGAAGGAGCTCGGCGCCCACCTCGCGCGCGCGCTGACGCAGAGCGACTTCGACGTCTTTGCGCTCGCACGGCATCCCGTCGACCGGACGCTCGGACACGCCTTCACGTTCGTGAATCGGCGACTCTTCAAAGGCGGACCGGCGCCGGCGATGGTGCCGATCTTCCTCAACACGTACTACCCGCCGACGCAGATGCGCGCGCAGCGCTGCTGGGCGCTGGGCGTGGCGATCCGGCGCGCGATCGATGCCTGGGACTCCGACGCGCGGGTCGCCGTGATCGGCTCGGGCGGGCTCAGCCACTTCATCCTCGATCCCGACCTCGACCACCGCGTCCTCGAAGCGCTGCGCACGTACGACGGCGCGGCGATCGCCGCGATCCCCGAGACGACGTTCCAGTCCGGCACCTCCGAGATCAAGAACTGGATCGTCGCCGGCGCTGCGCTCGAAGGGTTCGCGATGCGCGTCGTGGACTACGTCCCGGCGTACCGCACCGGCGCGGCAACCGGGATCGGCCTCGCGTTCGCACTGTGGGAAAAGGCGGCTTAATGATGCAGAGCTACTGGGAAGCGATGTTGGGGGCCTCGGTCAAGTACTACGACGTCGGCGGCGTGCACACGCGCGTGTTGGAGGCCGGGACCGGGACGCCGATCGTCGCGCTGCACGGCGCCGGCGGACATGCCGAAAACTTCGTCTTCAGCGTGGTCCCGCTCGCGCAAGCGGGCCACATCTACGCGCTCGACATGCTCGGACACGGCCTGAACAGCCGGCCGACGGCGAACTACACGATCGAGGGGATGCTCCAACACGTCGAGGCCTTCATCGCGGGGCTGGGCGTCAAGCGGGTCACGCTGATGGGCCTGTCGCTGGGGAGTCTGCTGGCTTCGTGGATCGCGATCCGCAAGAACGTCGACGTCGCGCGGCTGGTCGTCACGACGACGTTCGGCTACAACACGACCGGGAAGAGCGACGAGCAGCTCACTGCCGACTTCGGCCGCGTCCGCGACTCGAACAAGACCGCGCTCGCGAACACCGATTTCGAGACAATCCGCAAACGGATGACCCCGCTCGTTCACACGCCGGAGTTGATCACCGACGAGATGATCGGCGTCCGCCAGCACATCTACCGCCTCCCGGGTGCGGCCGAGACGATGGGCAGCGTCGTCGACGATCTGTTCGCGCGTCGCAACGAGATCGCGCTCACCCCGGAGCGGCTGCGCCGCATCGACGCCGACGCGTTCGTCATCTGGGGCCGGCACAACCCCACGCCGGTCGAAGAGGCGGAAGCGGCGGTGAAGGCGATGCCGCACGCATCGCTGCTCGTCCTCGAGAAGAGCGGTCACTGGCCGCACGTCGAGGAGATGGACGCCTACAACGCCGCGCTGCTGAAGTACTTAACCGGAACCCTCGCTGCCCATTAACTCCAGGCTTTGCTCGGGGCGCCCTGTCATCGTGAGCGCAGGTTCGCGAAGCGAACCGAAGTCGAACGATCGCACAGGTTAGCGTCCCCGAGAACCCTACATTGAGCTGCTAACGCCCGGCGTCTTTTTCTTTCTTTATCCCGAGGAAAGTCTTTACGTCATTGTCCACGACTATTATGAAGTAGCTCGATATACTTGCCAATATTTGAACTAATGTCTGCCCGTTCTTCCAAACTTGCGGGATTCTTAGTATCGATGATTTTTGCCTCGTGCACCGCACTCATTAGCTTGGCAAGGTCCGTCTCATTGAACTCGTACCCATGGGTATGAGCAAATCTGTTTCGGAGCCTGCCATACTCTAATAGAGGCAGCAGGAGTTCAGACCGTACCATTTTCATGGCGATGCAAAGCCGAGCGAGTGAGGCCCACTCGATGCGCACTCCTTCGAAGTCTTTCGGATCGATCGCTAGCCAAGCAACGAAGGCTTGGTTCAAAGCCGTTTCAAGCATCGCAGTCGTGCGGATAACCATTCCGAAGGCGTCTTCTCGCTGTATTGCCTCCAGAACAGGTTCCGCGCCTAACGCAAATACACCGTAGGACGACTTCGCCGAAGAAATGTGTTCCATATTCAAGAGTATACATCATGAATTCCGGCTCAAAATCGCCGTCGTCGAGTAAGCTATAGCACGACATTCTGGTCATTGACGTGGTCGTTCGACTTCGGCGCTTCGCGCCTTGGCTCACGATGACAGCGCTACAAGCGCCGCCTGCTCGTAAGCAGGCGCTTAGGACCACGCCTTGTTTAAGGCGTTGAGGACGTCTTCGGTGGTGAACGGCTTCTTGATGTAGGCCTTGACGCCCATGCGCAGCGCCTCGGCGATGTAGTTTTGGCTGTGCTCGGAGGAGCAGGCGATGATGCGGGCTTCCGGATTGATTTTGAAGATCACCTGGAGGGCCCCGAGCCCGC
>DATNIC010000182.1:0-3727 GCA_035604635.1 Binatia bacterium | reverse complement strand
TTCTCGACGTACTGGCGCATCGCGTAGTACGCAGTCTCGAGGATCGGCCGCGGGTACCCTCCCGGCCCAAGCATGTCGACGAGGAATCGGATTTTCCCGGATTTCATATCCTGCGAGAGTGAAGGCTCCGCGACGAGACCTGCATCGATCCGTCCTTGATCGATCGCGGCGGTTACGGCAGACGTGGGAAGCTCTACCCACCGAAGGGTTGACGAATCGCCGCCAAGTCCATCGATGATCGCGCGCAAGCCCAGAGACGTGATATCGCCCAGGGCCGTGGCGCCGATCACCTTCCCTTGCAGGTCTAAGGGCGAGCGAATCGGTGATCGCGGCGCGACGACAAGCGCGCTGGTCCGCTTTTTCGCCGAGTACATTAAGGAGGGCGCGATGAGGACTAGCGGCAAGCCGCGCGCGTGTGCCGTAACTAGCGGCGCCAGGCTCGACTTGCCAACGTCCATCTCCCCTGCGATGACCGCTTGGGTCCTCAGCGCTCCGGTGCTAGCGAGTGCAAGAGTGACGTCGAGACCCGCGCGGCGGAAGAGGCCTTCTTTTTGCGCGTAGAGCAGGGGGCGCAGGTCATCGCTTGGAGCGGAGATCACGCGGATGGGCGTCAGGCTAGGCATCTGCCCCACCGCCATACTGCCCGGCGTCAGGACGAAGCTCGCGAATGCGACTGCGATGATTCGGACGAACGATCGGCACATGCTGGATGTCAACGTTCCACCAATCGCGCCCGCGTGGACTGACCGGTCGCGAGCGTGGCGAGCTTGTCGCAATCGCCGGGCAATGTGTCGCCGCGCCACGTAACGTGGAGATCCGGTCGAATGAGAAGCAACGTCCGCTCGTAGACCGCGCGCGCCTGAGCGCTGTCGACGTCGAGCAGCGTCAGCGGGGCGCCGATCTTCGCGAAGGCGCGCTCGAGCGCGCTCGTATCCGCCCTCCGCAAGCGCAGCAGCGTATACCCTTTCCCGATGAGATCCGCCATCGCGGTCTTGCCGTTCACCCAAACATGCGGCAGGCGCGCTCCCGGCCACGTCGTCGGAACGTACGTGGCGTTGTCGGGGTCGGGGCCTTCGCCGTCTTCAGCCTCGACTATCGGCGAAGCGACGTAGCGGTACCCCATTTCGATGCCGAGGATCTCGTTGGTCTTGCGCTGTTCGCTGTCCGCAAGCCGCGCGATTTGGGCGCGTGTCGCGGCACCTTCGGGAGTATCCTCGCGAACATCCGGCTTGTACGCGCTGCGCCAAGCGACGCGGCCGCCTGCGGCATTGCCTGACGCGCGGACGTTCCGCAGGCCGATCTGCCGCCGCTCGATTTCATAAGAGTCGAGCAGAGTCGGCCCGCCCCAGCCGGCCAGCGTACCCGCGAGTTTCCAGGCTAAGTCGGTCGCGTCACCGACGCCCGTGTTCATCCCGAGGCCGCCCGTGGGAATGACCAGATGAGCGGCGTCTCCGGCGATGAAAGCTCGCCCCGCGCGATAGCGGTCCGCGCACAACAAGTGCTGCGTCCACGTCCCCGTCCACAACAGCTCGATATCGAGATCGTCGATGCGGACCGCGCGGCGGAACTGCGAGACGACGTCGTCATCCTTGGTCAGGATGCTGCTCATGGTGAAGCGTTTCGTATCGTCTTGGACCACGATCGTCGTATGCGCGGCGTCGGCGATGTGATAGTGCCGTCCCTTCCCGACTTTGATGCGCTCGAAAAGGTCGTTGCAGCGAAACAACGACCGGCGCATCTCTCGGATCCCGCCTTTCCCCTCGAGGCGGATTCCGAGCTGCTTGCGGATAACGCTCGTGCCGCCGTCGCAACCGACGAGGTAGCGCGCCGTAACGGCGTACTCGCCGCTTTGGGCACGGACTCGCGCGACGACCGAGTCGGCGTCCTGCGTAAAGTCGAGAAGCTCTTCGCTGAAGCGCAATTCGACGTTCGGATAGCCACGAGCAACCGAGCAAAGGACGGGCTCGAGCGTATACTGCGAAATCAGCTGATACGGCTCGAGGGGGCGCGTGCCGTCGTTGTGTGCGGCAATGTCCGCTTGCATCTCGGCGACGGACGGATACGGCAATCGCAAGATCGGCGGATCGGCGAGCGAGGTCGCGACGAAGACGTCCATCGGCAGTTCTCGAGGAAAGCCCGCTGCGCGGATCTGTTCCGAGGCACCGAGGCGGCGAAAGATCTCCATGGTTCGCGCATTGCAGCGCTCGAGTTTCGGGATTTGCAGCGGCGCATCGTTTCGCTCGACGACCATGCACTTCACGCCGCGCCAGCCGAGATCGATCGCCAGGGTCAGGCCTACGGGGCCTGCCCCGACGATCAGCACGTCCGTCTCGGTCAACACTTAAACCGCGTCGTCCAACAGGCTCACGTAGTAGCGCCAGCGCGCGTCGTCGCCGAAGCGCTCCGTCGCCTTGATCGCAGCCTCCGCCGGATCCATCCCGTGAGGGTCGCCGATCGTCGAAGTCCACATGGTCACTTTGGCGTGATGCTCGATCCAGATCGCACTCAGCACGACCTGCTCGACCGCTTTGCCGACGAACGTCAAGCCGTGGTGCCGGAGATGAACGAAAGGATGATCGCCGAGGACGCGAGCGACGTGCGCACCTTGCTCGAACGTCGTGATCTTCCGTGCCGACGGATAGATGGGGATATCAGGCGAACAGAGATTCGCGCCGAGGCCCTGCATCGGCAGAATCGGCCGCTCGAGCGCACCAAAAATCGTCGCAGCCGCCTGATGCGTGTGCGCGACGGCGAAGACGTCGGGGCGCGCCTTGTAGATCTCCGTATGCATCGGGGTTTCATCCGGGAGGCGAGGACCGTCGATGTGTCCGCCGCCCAGATCGACGACCGCAACGTCCTCCGGCGTCATCCGCCGTTGATCCCCTTGCTCCGCACCGCGTGACCGTATCAGAACGTACTCCGAGTCCGGGATCCTCGCGCTGATGTGACCGAGATAGTCAACGATCCCCAACATGGCAAGGATCCGCGAGCCGAGGGCGATCTTCTTGCGAAGATCGTGAACCTGGGGAGAAGCAAGGTCGACGGGCATCATCCCAAAGATGCTACTTCCGCATGCGCAGGCCTTGCAAGTCCCCTCCGAAAACAACCCGTCGTGGCAGAAGTTCTCGGCGTCGGCATCTCTCATTGGCCGCGCTTGCGCGAAACCGATGAAACGTTTCCGATGCGGCTGCGAGCGGTCCTCAAAGACCCTGCGTTGCCCGAATCGGCCAGGGATCCGTCGAACTGGCCGGAGCAAATGCGGCAGGAATGGTCGAGCGACGAAGGGCTCGCGGCGGCGAAAGCCCATCGTGCCGACCTCCTCGTCGGTTTGCGTCGCGTGCGCGCGGCGATCGACGACTTCAAGCCCGACGTGCTGGTCATGTGGGGCGACGACCAATACGAAAACTTTCAAGAAGACGCCGTCCCGCCGTTTTGCGTCCTGGGGTACGAAGGGCCCGTCGCGCAAAACATCGGAAACGCGCCTAACCCGTGGAATGAGCCCGGCGACACGACGTTCAGCGTTCGAACGGAACCCCAGATTGCCCGGGCGTTAGCGGCCGGCCTGATCGAATCGTCTTTCGACGTCGCGTACGCCTACAAGCCGCTGCATTATCCCGGTCTTTCGCATGCGTTCTTCAATGCGGTCCTCTATCTGGACTACGACCGCACGGGCTTCCCGTATCCGTTGATCCCGTTCACGGTCAACTGTTACGGCAGTCACGTCATC
>DATNIC010000181.1:0-4022 GCA_035604635.1 Binatia bacterium | reverse complement strand
TGTGGTTCGCCGGCCTGTGTGCGGGCTTCGTGACGGTCGTGCGCCCGACGGCGATCATCTTTTCGGTTGCCGCAGCCATTTTTGTCCTCGTAGCGCTTCGAGGCCGCACCTGGCCGTTTTGGATCGGCGCCGTTCTGGGCGCCGCGCCCGGAATCGTGTGGAACTGGCATTTCTTCCATACGCTCACCGGCCCGTATGGGGGCATTGCCGAAGGCGGGTACACGCTGTCGCTGCCGGCCGCTGCGATCGGGCTGACGGGCCTCTTGCTCAGCCCCAGCAAAGGACTGCTGATCTATACGCCGCTTATGCTGCTCTCCGCGTTCGGCGCCGTGCAAGCAGCACGAAGCGCGACGCGCAACGGTCTGCTCTTAGCCCTCTTCGGGGCCGCATCGCTGGCGCTTATCATCAATTACGCCTTCTTCAGCAGATGGATGGGAGGCAGTTCGTACGGCGATCGCTATCTCACGGACGTCGCCGGCGTAGGAGCGCTGCTGCTCCTCTATGTTTGGCCGAAGCGGATTGCGAGCGTCGCTGCATTTTCGCTTCTCTTCGCATATTGCGTTGCAGTCCAATTCGTCGGCGCGAACGGTGAGGTGGCAGGGCGGTGGAGCGAAGTCCCCTACAAGCTCGATGCGCATCCCGAGCGGATTTGGGCGCTGCACGACACGCAGATCGAGCGCGACGCCCTTGCGACCCTCCACAAGTTCATCCCCAAATAGATCAGGGACGGCGCGTCAGAACGATGCTGTGACCGCTGTGGCGGTTGAGGAAATCGAGCGCCTCCATCATCCAGGTGTCGAGGCCGCCGGAGACATGATTGGCGACTTCGCGGACGACGTGCTCGCGATTGCGCAGCCACGCGAGTTCGGTCCGCGTCGTTGCGGGCCAGATCGCGTCTTCGCACTCCTCGCAGTGGTAGCCGTACTTCATCGGCCGGCTATACCGCGGCCGGGACTCCCATCCGTGCCTTGAGCAACTGCGGAATCTCGGAGGGGCGATCCGCGACGGGGACGCCGGCGTCTTTGAACGCCGCGACCTTGCTTTGCGGCGTCCCGGTGTTTCCGGAGATGATCGCGCCGGCGTGACCGAGCCGTTTCCCCGGCGGTGCTGAGCGCCCGCCGATGAACGCAACGGCCGGCTTGCTCGAAAGGTGCGCCTTGATGAACGCGGCCGCATCTTCTTCATCGGAACCGCCGATCTCACCGCAGATCACGATCGCTTCGGTCTGAGGATCGTTCGCGAACTCACGCAGGCAATCGACGAACGTCGTCCCGATGATCGGATCGCCGCCGATCCCGACGCACGTCGACTGACCTAAGCCGGCCTTGGTCAAGTTGTCGACGATCTCGTACGTCAAGGTCCCCGAACGCGAGATCATCCCGACGCGGCCTTCCGCGAAGATATGACCGGGCATGATCCCGACGAGCGACTTGCCCGGCGAGACGAGGCCCGGACAATTCGGACCGATGATGCGCATCCCGCCGGTCGACGCGACGACTTTGAGCATGTCGTGCGCGGGGATCCCCTCAGTGATGCAGACGCAAAGCTGGATCCCCGCGTCGTAGGCTTCATAGAGCGCATCGGCGCCGAATTGCGGCGGGACGAAGATGATCGAATGCGTCGCGCCGGTCGCGTCGACGGCGTCTTTGACGGTGTTGAAGACGGGCTGGCCGCTCTCGATCTTCGTCCCGCCTTTGCCGGGGGACGTCCCGCCGACGATCTTCGTCCCGTACGCGAGCATCCGCTGCGCGTGGAAGCCGCCTTCGCGTCCGGTGATCCCCTGAACGATGACCTTGCTGTTCTTATCGAGATAGATCGACATTATTTCGCCAGCTCCACTGCGCGCTTCGCGCCTTCGTCCATCGTTTCGACCGGATTGTATCCGCCTTTGGCCAAGATCTCGCGGCCTTCTTTTTCGTTGGTCCCCGTCAAGCGCACCACCATCGGGACCTTGCGCAGATCGCCGCCTTTGAGCGCTTCGACGATGCCCTGCGCGACCTGATCGCCGCGCGTGATCCCGCCGAAGATGTTGATGAAGAGCGCTTTGACGTTCGGATCGCCGACCACGAGCGCATACGACTTGCGCACGAGATCCGCTTGCGCGCCGCCGCCGATATCGAGGAAGTTCGCGGCGGTCCCGCCGGCGTTGCGGATCGCGTCCATCGTCCCCATCCCGAGCCCCGCGCCGTTGGCGATCACGCCGATCGTTCCGCCGAGCTTGGCGTAGTTGCTGCGGCCCAAGCCGATCGAGAGCGCCGCCTTCTGATCCTCATCGGCAGGGCCGTCGCTCTGCCACTTTTCGAGTTCGGGATGCTTGTAGAGCGCGTTGTCGTCGAGATCGACCTTCGCGTCGGAGGCAAAGACGTTACCGTCCTTGGTCAACACCAGCGGGTTGATCTCGATCAAGTTCGCGCCGTAGTCGAAGAACAAATCGTAGACGCCCTTGGCGATCTTCGGAAACGTCTTGTGATAGCCGGCGGGCAGCTTCGCCTCGTACGCCAGCAGACGCGCCATGAACGGCTGAAAGCCCATCGCCGGATCGACGAAATACTTTGCAAGCGCGCCGGGATGTTTCTCGGCGACTTCTTCGATGTCCATCCCGCCTTGCGCGCTGACGATGAAGACCGGCTTCTTCGAGCTGCGGTCGATCGTGATCGAGATGTACGCCTCGCTCTCGATCGGCAGCTTCGACTCGATGAGCAGCGATTTCACTTCCTCGCCGTCAGGATTTTGAATCCCCTTGAGGATCTTGCCGATGAGCTCTTGCGCGAGCTTCTTGCCCTCGGCCGGCGTGTCGGCGAATTTGATCCCGCCCGCCTTTCCACGGCCGCCCATGAGGACCTGACTCTTGAGCACCCACGAGCCGGGATGACCCGCGATAAACTTCTCGGTCTCATCCGGCGTCGCAGCGAAGCCCGCCGCCGGCACCGGGATACCCGCCTTCGCGAAAAGTTCCTTGCCCTGATACTCCAACAGTTTCATCGCCAGCGGAGTGCGACTCGCGGAAAGCGCCGCCCTGCCGGTAGCGCGAATCGACGAAAGTCGCAGGCCCAGCTCCGGCACGGCAGAATCCCGCGCTCGATGCGTCGTGACGCCTCGTTTGTCGTCGGGATCTGGCTGCTCAGTCGTGCCGTGATCCTGGTCTCCATGCTGGTGATTGCTCCGACGCTCCCGCAGCCGGCGGACGGACACGTCGCGGCACGCAGTTGGAGCACGTTTCTCTACGCCGACGGCGCGCTCTATCAATCGATCGTACTCGACGGGTACCAGTACGAAAAAGATCGCGGGACGCACCCTGCGTACTTTCCGCTCTACCCGCTCGTTGCCGCACCGTTCGTGCGGTTTGCGCACATCCCGTTTGCAATCGTAGGGCCGCTGTTGAACGGCGCCGCTTTCTTGCTCGCCCTACTGGCGCTCTTCGCATGGACGCGCGCGCGTCACGGCCCGGCTGCCGCGCGCTGGACCATCGCGACCGCGGCGTTCCTGCCGCTCTCGATCTATGGGACGCTCGCATATACCGAGGGGCTCTTCCTCCTGCTCAGCACGCTCGCGCTTTGGAGCTTCGAGCGCGATCGCTTTGCGGGTGCCGCCGTTTGGGGCGCACTCGCTTCGGCGACACGCTTCCCCGGCCTCGCGTTGATGCCGGCGTTCGCGCTCGAGGCCGTGCTGCAAAAGCGTTCGCGCGGCGCTTGGATCGCGGCCCTCTGCGCGTGCGCCGGGACGCTGGCGTATGCTTTGTTTTGTTGGCGCTCGTTCGGCGATCCGTTTGCTTTCGTGCACGCACAAATCGCTTGGCGCGGCCCGCTGACGGTCCGGTTCGCGGATTGGGAGTATATGGTCGCGATCCTGTTGGGGACGGTCGGGCCGCACTGGTGGCCCTATCAAATCGCGATCGTCGCTCTCTCCGCGCTGTGGTGGCTCAAGCGCGGCTCGTTCAGCGATGCGGGGAATTTCGTTTGCGGCCTGCTGCTCGGGCTTGCGGAAGCGGCCTTGTGGTTCACGAGCCAATGGGATCTCTTGTT
>DATNIC010000180.1:0-9605 GCA_035604635.1 Binatia bacterium | reverse complement strand
TCGATGGTCCGCGTAGCGGTTAAGTCGCCCTTTTTCGCGGTGATCTGATATGATCCAACCGAAAGGCCGTTGAACGAAAAATTACCCTGCGCGTCGGTCGTCCGATGGATGACGAGATTGTTGCCCTTCAGCTCGACGTCGGCGCCCGCTACCGGCGCGTTGTCCGACGTGACCGTGATCGAGATAAAAGTCGCGGATTGGGCGCTAGCAGCTAACGGAATACCGGCTGCAAGCGCGACGGTCAATATGACCGCAACGAGCGCGCGTATGCGCGAAAATACTTTGAACACCATGAAGCTCCTGTGATCTGTGTTTTGTGACGTAGGGATCGATCACGGGAACAAACGGTGGTGGCCGGCGCGAGGCGGCAAAGGTCACGGCGCGGCTGCGCCAAACGCGGACGTGTGCGTCGATGCGTTTCCAAGACTGGGCGCCCGCGGCAGGTTTTACCGCGGCAAGGATGACGACGAAAAGCTCGACGACGGCTTCGATGACGCGCGCTTTGTAACGAGCGACCAACAGCGCACCGAGCGCGCTGGCGAACAATGCCGCGACAATCGCCGGGCCCAGATCGCCGGCCTGGATCGGAAGGCCTTCGCCGGCTTCAGTCAATCCGAAGACGATGAATTGCGTGCAGAAGGTGACCAGGAAAAAGCGCAGCTCGCCGCCGGGGCCTGGAAGAGAGCGCACGATGGAGGCGATGCGATCGCTACCACCGGGGCCCGAACCCGCAAGTCCAACCGACCCGACCGCGGCTAGAGCCGCGACGGCTAGGACGGCAAGCGGGATGTGCCGAGCCGAGAAAATGAGATCGGCATCTCGCCAGCCGAGTCCAGCCAATTCGGCGATCAGGTGGACCCCGATGCCGCACAAGACCGACAATCCGGCGAGGCCTAAAATGGCTCTCGTTCTTAGCGACAAGCGCATTGACTACGTTAATTTGCAACTGATTGGCAAATCACCTTGCTCGGCCTACTGCCCGTTCTGACGTCTCGGCGCCGGTAACATGCGCGTCGAGTTGAGGATGAAGGCCAGCTCCGACGTGACGTGCACGAACGCCGCCGCAAGCGGTCCGAGAAGGCCCAAGCCGGCGAAAATCATGCCGATCGCGTCGACCACGATCGTCCCCACAAAGTTTTGTAAGACGATACGCCTCGCGCGACGCGCAATGCGCAGAGTTTCGACGAGCTTCTCGAGATCGTTCCCGATCAAGACGACGTCGGCGCTCTCCCGCGCAACCTCCGTCCCGGAGCCCATCGCGATGCCGACGCTTGCACGTGCGAGTGCAGGAGCGTCGTTGACGCCATCGCCGACCATCGCAACGGACCGCCCCGCGCGGACGAGCGCTTCAACGCGCGCGACTTTGCCTTCGGGCAAGAGATCCGCCTCGACTTCGTCGATGCCGAGCTGGTCCCCGATGACGCGCGCGACCGTCGCGTTGTCCCCCGTCAGCAAGATGACGCGCAGCCCCATCTCGTGCAGCGCACGCACGGCGTTACGCGCCTCCGGACGCAACGTGTCGGCGACGCAGATCGCGCCGAGGTAGCGACCCCCAAGAGCAACTTCGATCGCCGATGCGCCGCTGCAGGTTCCATTCGTTTCCGCGAAGATCCCACGCTCCGAGAGGAACGCGCGGTTTCCGACGATGGCTTCGCGCTCACCGAGGGCCGCGACGATTCCACGCCCGGGCGTATAACTGAAGCTGCTCGGCTCGATCGTTGCGACGCCGAGGGCTTGCGCCCTGCGGACGATCGCGGCCCCGAGCGGATGCTCCGACGGACGTTCGGCACTCGACGCGACCGCGATCAGCTCTTCGTCCTGTGTCCCAAAGGCGGGATGGACGTCGAGCACCTCCGCTTCGCCGAACGTCAAAGTCCCGGTCTTGTCCAAGACGACCGTATCGATGGCGGACAACACTTCGAGATAACGGCCGCCCTTCACGATTGCGCCTTCGCGCGCGGCACGGCCGATCGCTCCAAGTACGGCAAGCGGCGTCCCTGCAGCGATCCCGCATGCGCCCGCGACGATGACGACCGAGATCGTCGAACGAACGTCGCGCGTCACCGCGTACGTAATAGCGGCGGCGCCGAGCGCGAAATAGACGAGATAGCCCGAGAAGCGATCGGCGAGGCGTTCGATCGGCGCCCGCGCCTGCTCCGCGGACTCGACCATGTCGATGATCCGTCCGAAGGCGGTGTCGCGTCCGGCACGCTCGGTGCGCACCTCGAAGGCACCGATTTGGTTGACCGTGCCGGCAAAAACTTTGCTCCCGGGCAGTTTCTCGGCCGGCAGCGATTCGCCCGTGATCCGCGCTTCGTCGACGAACGAGTGTCCGGTAACGACGACGCCGTCAACGGGGACGAGCGCTCCGGGACGAACCAGCACGACGTCGCCGGGCGAAAACGTCTCTCGGGGCAGCAGGTCCAGAAGATCGCCGATCGCGCGGCGGCCGCGCGAGAGAGTGAGATGCTCGAGGATTTCCGCGATGAGGACGAACAGCGTGATGACCAGCGCAGTGACGTACTGCCCGATGAGCAGCGCCGCCACGAGCGCGATCGTCATCGAGAGCTCCATCGTCATCCGCCGCTCGAGCAGATTCTCGATCGCTTCCTTGAAGATCGGATAGCCGCCGATCAGCGTCGCTAAAACGCCGATGAGACTGATTTGCGGAAACGGTTCCCAGACGTGGAACCATACGAGCGCGGCGGCGACCGCCACTCCAGCGACGCGGATGAGATCGCCACGATCGACGGCGTTCATCGCGCGGACTTTCGCAGAGGCCGCGCCCGTACCCTAGCCGGCTTGGCCCGTGAAGGTCATGTACGCCATCCAGACGCCCAGGCCGACGATGATAGCCGAAAGGCCGATCGTGAGGACGTTCCCCAGCACCGAGTTTGTGCGCTTGCCGAGGATCTTCTTGTCGTTGGACATGATGAGCAAGAAACCGAGCACGATCGGCAGCACGAATGCGTTGAACGCCATGACATCGATCGTGATCCTGATGAGCGGCAAGCCCGGGATCAGCACGATCGCGGCGGCCAAAAGGACGCAGAACGAATAGAGCGCGTAGAAACGCTTGGCCTCGGTGCAGTTGTAGTTGAGCGAGCACGGCCAGCGGAACGCTTCGCCGAAAGCCCAAGCGGTCGCAAGCGAGACGACCAATGCACCGATCAGCGAAGCGCCGATGAGTCCGGCGCCGAATGCGATGCCGGCATATTTGCCCGTCAGCGGGACGAGCGCGAGCGCCGCGTGCGCCGCGTCGCTCACCGAGATGTGGTGGACGAAAAGCGTCGCGCCCGTGGTCACGATGATCGCGATCATGATGACCTGCGTCGCGACCGAGCCGATCGCGGTATCGATCCGCGCGAACGGCAGACTATCAACCTTGAGGCCTTTGTCGACGGTCGAGCTCTGCTGGAAGAAGATCATCCACGGCATGATGACTGCGCCGATATTCCCGGCGATCAGCAGCAAATAAGCCTGGTTGCCGAGCGGCTGCGATCCGAAGAGACCGTCACGAATAACCGAAAGCGGCGCCGGATGCGCGGCGATCGCCGCGGGGATAAAGAGCAGCTCGAGCCCGCAGAGCGCGAGCGCGACATATTCGGCGCGCTTGTATTTGCCGGTGAGGATGACCGCCAGCAGCAGCGCGGCCGCCAAGACGACCATCGGCGCGACGGGGACGTTGAAGATCAGCGCTGCGCCGGCGATGCCGATGAATTCGGTGACGAGGGCGGCGATGTTGGTGACGAGCATCGTCCCGAGCGAAATCCACGCCCAGAACAAACCATAGCGCTCGCGAATGAGCTGCGCGTGACCTTTCCCGGTCACCGTCCCCAAGCGGACGGTCATCTCCTGGACGACGAAGAGCGGGATGATCAGCAAGAGCTGCAGGAGGATCAGCTTCATCCCGAACTGCGCTCCCGAGACCGACGCCGTCGTGATGCTGCCGGCCTCGGTGTCGGCGAACATGACCACCAGGCCCGGCCCGGCGACGGCCAAGTAGCGCAAGAGCGTCGAGCGTTTCCGCTCGACCGGCTGCGCAAGGGCCCCCGTGGATGTCTGGATAGCCGCCAACGTCCCGCCTCTGTACTTAGTCTAGCCTTCCTATTATATTAGGATCGCCTAATACTTCCTGCAATAAACATCGCCGAAGCAGTCAAGTGTTCGCTAAGGCGGGCTTTGCCCCCGTTCGGGAAAACAGGTTTCGGCATGGGAGTCCCGCACAAGCCCGCGGAGCCGCCGTCGACCGAGCAGGCGGCCTTTCTTGAGCGGGCGATCGAGCAGTACGGCAAGGCAACCTACAATTTTGCTTACCGGCTGACGGGCAATGAGGCCGACGCGCGTGACCTCAGTCAAGACGCCTTCCTGCGCGTCTACCGGGCTTGGCGTTCGTTCCAACCAGGCACATCGTTCCTGTCGTGGATCTATCGAATCGTCACCAACTTGTACCGGGATGAACTTCGGCGCCGAAAAGGACGTTTCCAAGAAGAGATACCCGAGGACAACGCCCCGCAGGACTTCGGGGGCCAGCGTCCGCTCGCGGTGAATCCGATCGACGAATACGTCGAGGGACAGCTCAGCGAACCATTGGCCCGCGCACTGCAACGCCTTTCGGCCGAACAACGGCAGGTAATCGTCCTCGCCGATCTCGAGGAATACAGCTACCAGGAAATCGCAGACATCATGGGCTGCTCGATCGGGACGGTCCGGTCCCGGTTACATCGAGCCCGCGCCTTACTCCGACGACTGATTCAACAACAACGAACGCAAGCACAACAATGACCTCGCAACACCCCTCCACCGACCGCATCGTCGACTACGTCCACCGCGAGCTCTCGCCCACGGAGGACGCGGCCCTATTCGCGCATTTCGCCGAATGCTTGCACTGTCGCGCTGAGTATGACGCCGAACTTCGTTTGACCGCAGCCTTGCAGTCGGCAGCGGCGGCCGAATCGCTCGACCTGCCTTCTGCCGTGAAAGCGGAAGTTTGGAGCCGTATTCGCTCGAGGGAGGCCCGCGGGTGGAACTTTTTCCTGCGCCCGCTGATCGCGGTGCCGGTAGCGGTTGCGGTCGCGCTGGCCGCGTTCTTCGCGGTACAGACGAACTCGCCGATGATGGCCCATCCGATGGTCGGTGCTCAGTATTACTTCGACGTACACAGCGCCGCGACTCGACAGGAGAATCCGCTGACCGATCGCAGCGCACCGGTGCTCAATGTGACGGAAGCGTCGGAAGTGAGCTCGAATCCATCGCCACTCGTCGACGCCGCACGGGCCGCGGCCGGCGATGATCTCGGCCGTTAGACTTTCGATCGCGGTGCTGGCGCTCGCGATCGCTTCAGTTCCGGCGCCCGCGGCGCCGAACCCGGCACCCACCCCGACGCCGAGCGCCGAGCGTGCCGCGCAAGACATGCTCCGGGCCTGCATCGACGCGCCCAAAATCGTCTCATACATCGGCGAGATTCAGACGACGCGCTGGGGCCCCAACGGCGCGAGCGCGATGCTGGCACGCATAGAGCACGAAGCGCCCGACCGGACGCGCCGCCTTTACGTCGCCCCGGAATCGGCGTACGGTGACTACGTCGTTACGATCGGCACGACGTCGTACGAGTTCGACACCAAGCGCAACCGGATCGTCGAAACGCAGAATCCGGTGCTGAGCAGTCAAGTCGCGCTCAACGACAACTTCGCGCTGCTGATTGCGAACTACCGGCCAGTCCTGGGCCCAAACGACATGGTGGCGGGCCGCCAAGCCGCGACGGTCTCGCTCGTGAACAAGTTTACGGGTCTGCGCGCGATGCGAATCTGGATCGATCGGCAGACGAAGTTGATCCTCGCGAAAGAAACGTACCGTCCTAACGGCGCGGTCGCGACCCGGGTCCGCTTCGACGACATCCGCTATACGAACGAGATTCCGCCCGGCTTGTTCGCCACGAGTCCGCCCAGCGGCTACACGATCGTCCTCGGCTACCGCTTCAGCACGCTCTCGACCGACATCGACAAGACAACGCACAGCGCGGGCTTCGAAGTTCTCGGCCCGCGCTTTCTCCCGGACGGCTTTTCGATCCTATCGGCGGACATCAGCGACCTCAATGGGATCCGCACGCTGCACTTGGTCTATTCCGACGGGATTCGCATGGTCTCGCTTTTCGAAAACGCCAGCGGCGCTGCCGCCGATTTCGGATCGGCCAGGCCCGTTGGGACGCGCTTCGCAAATCACGACGCGCAGTACGTCAAACAAGGCCCGACGACGCTCCTGGCCTGGCGCGACCGCGGGCTCTCGTTTGCGCTCGTCGGCGATCTCGACCTTAGCGAGCTAGTTGCGATCGGTGCTTCCGTCGCACCCTAGCGGTCCGGCTGAGCTCCCGTCTGCCGCATCTGCTGCACCGCTTGCTGGAACTGCGTGCGTTGTGCCGGCGTCAGGACGTTCATGATGTCCGTGCGCATTTGCTGCGCATTCGCACGGCGCGCCGTCTGATCGAGGCCTTGGTCCTTCTGCCGGTAGCTTTGGAGGATCGACCGAATCTGCGACTTCTGAGCGTCGCTGAGGTTGACCGAGCGAAGCGCGCGCATGTAGGGGTTACGATGATGCTGCTGCGGCGCTCCCTGGGACGGAGCGGACGGTCCGGTCTGCGCCGGAGGCGGGACGACTTGGGCCGAGGCGGCCAGCGGGAGTCCGGCGGCAAACGCAACGAGCGCGATTCCGCGAATGAGACGTGAGGACATGAATAGGCTCCTAAGAAACGAAAAAGGGCTACATCATGCTAACGCAGGCAGGACCGATTCTGTCCTTAGAAGAGTGTTAGACGGGCCTTAGAGCCTTTCAGAGCACCGCGTTGAGCTGTTTGGTAAGCGTTGCCCCATCGACTTCGCCGTCCTCGACGGCGGCGATCTTGTTGGCCTTGTCGATCACGACGATCGTCGGATATCCGCCCTGGAGAAACTTCTTGGCGACGTCGAGATTAGCGTCATACGCGATCGGATACTTGACCGCGTAGTGCTGAGCGAACGTCATGACGTCTTCCTGCGTCTCGGCAGCGTTACCGTCCATCCCGACGTTGCTGCCCGAGACGGCGACGATGTCGACCTTCCCGCCGTATTTCGCATAGAGCTGATTGAGCACGCTCGTCTCGTGCTGACAGTGCGGACACCACGTCGCAAAGACTTCGAGTAGAACCGGCTTGCCGCCGGCCTTGGCCGAATCGAAGGGGCCGGCGGTCGTTGCAGCGGCGAACTGTGGTGCTGCCTCTCCAACCGAAAGCTTCGCGTACATCGGCGCGTCCGACGCCGCTTTGGGGACGCGCGATGCAAGCGCGACCGCGATGACTGCGATGATCGCGATCAGGCCCAGGCTGCCGTAGAGGATGAGCTTGCGTCGATCCGTCGACGGTGCGGACGCTTTGCGGCGCTGAACTCTACTCATGATCTCTCCATTCTGCGATCGACGGCCAGCATCCCGGGCGCACGCCACGCAATGAAGCCGGCCAGCGCGGCGAGCGCGATGTCGCGGACCACGTCGAGCCACGAAGCTTGCGCCGTGTCAGCTTGCCCAAAACAACCGCAAGCGATCGGAATGCCGCGAATGACGACCGAGGCGATCGCCCCCGCAAAAACGACGAATTCCGCAAGTGCGACGACTGCGACGACCCGCGTGTACAAACCGATCAGCAAGTAGACGCCCAGGCCGAGTTCAAAGTATGGCAATCCGATCGCCATCGGTCCGACCAACGGCTGCGGCAAGATCCGAAAGCCGGCGATAGTCGACGCAAGGTCGTTTGCGTGACCGACCTTCAATGCGCCGGCCGCGACGAGCACGCCGCCAATCCCGATGCGTAGCGCGAAAACGAGGACATCGACCCAGCGTCCCGTCATCCGCGGGCGAATGCTCCACTCAAGCGTTCCAAAACCGCTTGCTCGCGCCGCGGGACCGCTTGCGCTGATGCCGCACCAAGCTCGTCACTGCCCGACTCGTAACCACGAATGGTCGCGACGACGCAGTCCGCCAGGACCCGCGGATCGTAGCCGCCCTCCAGCACGAAGAGCGCGCGGCCTTCGCAGTGCTCGTCGGCGATTTGGCGGATGATTCGAGCTAAGCTCGATGCGGCCGCGGGAGCGATCCCTAAATCGCCGACCGGATCGCCGGCGACGAAATCGTAACCGGCGCTCGCGACGATCAGGCCCGGGTGCAAGGCCCGCGCGAGCGTCCCGAGCGCTTGTTCCCACAGCGCGACGAAGGCTTCGGTCTCGTAGCCGGTGACGGGGAGCGGAAAGTTGACGATTGCACCTTCGGGGTCGTAGCGATTCTCCGAGCTCGATCCCGTCCCCGGATAGGCGGGCGATGCGTGCGACGAAACGTACGATACGCCCTTACCGACGATCGCTTGGCTCCCGTTACCATGATGATAGTCGAAGTCAACGATCAACGCACCCCGCCCGCTGCGCGCGGCGTATGAGCGTGCAGCGAGGCCCGCGTTGTTGAAGACGCAAAATCCCATTCCACGCGCCGGCTCCGCATGATGTCCGGGCGGCCGAACGAGTGCAAAAGCCGCCCGCTTCTCGGCCGCAACGCATTCAGCGGCGAGCAGGACGCCGCCGGCCGCGCTCGATGCGACTTCAAACGATGACTTGTCGATCACGGTGTCGCCCGTCGAAAGATACGCTGCGCGTCCGGCATCGCCGAGCGCATCGACTTCGCGCCGGACGCGTTCGACGTAGCCTGCCGGGTGAACGAGCGTGAGCTCGTCGACCGACGCGCGCCGCGGCGCGAGACATTCGTCGAGCATCCCCTGGGCACGCAGGCGCTCGGCGACGATCCGAACGCGATCGGGCGCCTCGGGGTGATTCGTCCCGGCCAAATGCCGCGTGTATTCCTCGTCGTAGACGATGAGCACGGCTAGGTCCTAGTGGGTAGGCGCGCTCGACGGCTTCGCTGACGGCTTGGGCGCAGGCGCCGGCACACCCCCGCCGGATCGATCCAAGTCGGCGAGCAACTTCTTCACCTCGGTCGCTGCCTGCGAGTCCGGCTTCACGAGGGCTAGGAATCTGCCATACGCCGCCTTGGCTTTGGCGGTATCCCGATTCGCGGAGTAGCACTTGCCCGCGACGACGTAGAACGCCGGATTCGCTTCCAGGAATTGCGGCGCGCCTTGTCCGAGTGCATCGAAGATGTCCGCCGCTTCCTTGTAGTTTCGCATCTCGTAATCGGCTTGGGCAACAGCAGCCAAAGCGCCCGGCGAACGCGAGATATCGTATGCTTTTCGGAAGGCATCGTGCGCTTTATCCGGTTGCTTCGTCGCCATGTAGAGCTGGCCCAACGACAAGGACGCGCTGGCATCGTTGGCGTCGAGCTCGATGAGCCGCTGAAATTGCACGATCGCTTTTTGCAGGTCGTTCGCTTGCGCGTAGTAGTCGCCTAGGCGCACGAGCGCGAGCTTATTGTCCCTGTTCGCACCCAGAGCCGTCGTCCATTCGGCCTCGGCGCGCTGATTTTGCTTGATGAAAAGAAGGTAGTCGCCGTACGCGATGTGAGCCTCAGGCACGTTGGGGAACATCTCGATCGCGCGTTTGTACTGGGCATCGGCCTGGTCGTTCATCTTCTCGTCC
>DATNIC010000179.1:0-4223 GCA_035604635.1 Binatia bacterium | reverse complement strand
GCGCTCGGCGAGCCGATCGAAGAGCAGCGCCTGGTCGAAGCGGCGCATCTCGACGACCCAGTCGACGATCGTTCCGGCTCCGTCAAAAACGATTCGGCCATCGTCCTCTCGCGTGACGGCGCGGACGCCGAGATAGAGGTCTTCGACGGTCCGCCGGTTCAACGCAAGCTCGGCGCGGCACGCCGCTTCGCGCCGCTCGAGCGTCGAGAAATCCAAATAGGAAAAGCGGACCGCGCGCTTGAGTTTGTAGGCGCGATCGCCCGAGAGAAAGACGATCGCCGCATGCGTATCGATCCGCTCGCTCGTCCGTCCCTCGAGGAACGCGATCGCATCGCGTTGCGCGTCATCGACTACGGCGACCACGCCCAGTCTCGGATCTCCGGCAAGTCCTCGCCGTGGCTGCAAATGTACTCGCGGTGCTCGATCAGCTTGTTCGCGATGACGTCTTTGACCCGAGCCGACCGATCCCGCATCCGCGGGATCCGATCGATTGCCATGCTCGCGAGATGAAAGCGGCTGAGCTCGTTGCGCACGGTCATGTCGAAGGGCGTGGTCGTCGAACCCTCTTCCTTATAACCCCGGACGTGGATGTTGTCGTGGTTGGTGCGGCGGTAGGTCAGCCGGTGGATCAGCCACGGATAGCCGTGATAAGCGAAGACGATCGGCTTGTCGACCGTGAAGAGCGCGTCGAAATCCGCATCGGGCAGACCGTGCGGATGTTCGCTCGCCGACTGCAGCTTCATCAGATCGACGACGTTGACGACGCGGATCCGCAGCTCAGGGACGTGCTCCCGTAAGAACGCGACCGCTGCGAGCGTTTCGAGAGTCGGAATGTCGCCGGCACACGCCATGACGACGTCGGGTTCGTCATCGCCGTCGTTGCTCGCCCATTCCCACACGCCGATCCCTTTCGTGCAGTGCTTGACCGCACTCTCGATGTCGAGATATTGCAGGGCCGGCTGTTTCCCCGAGACGATCACATTGACGTAGTCGCGGCTGCGCAGGCAATGATCCGCAACGGAGAGCAGCGTGTTTGCGTCAGGCGGGAGATAGACGCGGATGACGGTGGCTTTCTTGTTCACGACGTGATCGATGAAGCCGGGATCCTGATGCGAAAAGCCGTTGTGGTCTTGCCGCCACACGTGTGAGCTGAGCAGGTAGTTGAGCGATGCGATCGGCTCGCGCCAGGGGATCTCACGCGTGACCTTGAGCCACTTCGCGTGCTGGTTGAACATCGCATCGATGATGTGGATGAACGCCTCGTAACAATTGAACAGGCCATGGCGCCCGGTGAGGAGATACCCCTCGAGCCAGCCCTCACAGAGATGCTCGCTCAAGACTTCGAGGACGCGACCTTCCGGGTCGAGATGCTCGTCATCCGTCGGTTGAGTTTGGGCGATCCAACGCCGTCCCGTCGCTTCGAAGAGCGCGTCGAGCCGGTTCGACGCCGTTTCGTCCGGCCCGAAGACGCGGAAGTTGCGCGCGCCGGCATTGTTGCGCATGACGTCGCGCAAAAACTCCGCGAGCGGACGCGTCGATTCAACGACCGTCACGCCGGGCGTCGCGACGTCGACGGCATAATCTCGAAAGTCGGGTAATTGCAGCGGGCGCAGCAGCTTGCCGCCGTTCGCGTGCGGGTTGTCGCCCATGCGCCGGCGTCCCGACGGAGCGAGATTGCGAAGCTCTTGCACGAGCCGTCCACTATCGTCGAAGAGCTCCTGCGGGCGGTAGCTCTTCATCCACGCCTCGAGCGCGGCCCGATGCTGCGCGTTCGTGCGCGCCGCGTCGATCGGCACTTGGTGCGCACGCCAAGAACCCTCGACCCGGTGTCCGTCGACCTCTTTCGGTCCGGTCCAGCCTTTGAGCGTGCGCAGCACGATCATCGGCCAACGCGGTCGCTCGGTATATCCGTGAACGCGCGCTTGATGCTGAATACCCGCGATCTCGTCGAAAACGGCGTCGAGCGTCTGCGCCATCAGCCGATGCATCGCCGCAGGTTCGTCACCCTCGACGACATAGGGATGCCAGCCGTATCCTTCGAGCAGCGAGTGCAATTCATCCGCATCGATCCGCGCGAGGACCGTCGGGTTGGCGATTTTGTAGCCGTTGAGATGGAGGATCGGAAGGACGGCGCCGTCCGAGACGGGATTGAGAAACTTGTTCGAATGCCAACTCGTGGCGAGGGGCCCCGTCTCCGCTTCACCGTCGCCGATGACGCAGGCAACGATCAGATCCGGATTGTCGAACGCGGCTCCGAACGCGTGTACGAGCGAATACCCGAGTTCGCCGCCCTCGTGAATCGAGCCCGGCGTTTCGGGCGAGACGTGACTCGGCACGCCGCCGGGAAACGAAAACTGCTTGAAAAGCCGTCGCATCCCGGTTTCATCCTGCGAAATCTCGGGATAGTATTCACTGTACGTCCCCTCCAAATACACGTTGGCAAGGACGCCGGGGCCGCCATGTCCGGGCCCCGCGACGTAAATCACGTTCGCGTCGCGCGTCACGATGATGCGATTGAGATGCGCGTAGACGAAATTGAGACCCGGCGTCGTCCCCCAGTGTCCGAGCAGGCGCGGCTTCACGTGCTCGGCGGCTAAGGGCTCGCGCAGCAGCGGATTGTCCAGCAAATAGATTTGGCCGACGGAGAGATAGTTGGCGGCCCGCCAATACGCGTCGATGCGGCGGAGCTCGTCGGCGGAGAGCCCCGGGGTCTGCGGCTTGGAAGCGATCATGGCACTAGCGTACCCCGTAGCGGGCACGTTCGTCCATGCCGAGGACGTGACGGGGCCTTTCATCGCGCCTTCACCAGCTTATGTTTTCATTAATGACGATGTTGGAGCCCGTTTCTCTCAGAATACGGCCTCGCTTGGAAGCGCTCATTGCCCGGGCGCGCTCACAAGCGCCGCTGCGCATCGCGATCGTCAATCCCATCGATCAAGCCGACGTCGCAGCGCTCGCTGCCGCCGGCGACTTCATCGTCCCTTTCCTCGTCGGCCCAAGGTCTTTGATCGAAGAGGCGGCGTCTCGCGCCGGTCTCTCGCTTTCCGCCTGCACGTTCGTCGATGTTCCGAACGCAGCGCTGGCTGCACACGCCGCCGTAGAGCTCGCGCAGCGCGACGCGGTCGACGTGCTCATGAAAGGAGCGCTCCACACCGATGCGTTCATGAGTTCGGTCCTTGCCGCCGCGGACTTGCGGACCACGCGCCGCATGAGCCACGTCGCGGTCATCGAAACCTCTTTGCCGCGTTTGCTTTTTGTCAGCGACGGTGCCCTCAATATCGCGCCGAACCTCGACGCGAAACGCGATATTACGCAGAACGCCATCGACGTTGCGCGAGCAGTAGGGGTGGCGACGCCGAAGGTCGCCATCTTGGCGGCCGTCGAGACGGTCTCGAGCAACATTCCGGCGACGGTCGACGCCGCAGCGGTGTCCAGGATGGCCGATCGCGGAGAAATTGTCGGCGGGGTCGTCGATGGGCCTCTCGCTCTCGATGATGCGGTATCGCCGGAAGCGGCGCGCCTCAAAGGAATCACATCGCCGGTCGCGGGTTATGCGGACGTGCTGATCGCGCCGGAGCTCAACGCGGCGAATCATCTGTTCAAAGCGATCGAATATTTTTCAGGCGGCGCCTGCGCCGACGTCGTCGTCGGTGCCCGCATCCCGCTCGTACTGACGAGCCGTGCCGACGACGCATTCACCCGCGTCGCATCGATCGCGCTTGCCGCCCTATGCCGACCTTCCCAAGAAAGGTAGGACGGTACTGTGAAGCCCTGGTGAAGCTCCGGTTCAACGCGTCGCGGTCCGCAGGCAGTACGATGGGGACATGCTTCGGCAAACGACACGAGGGGACAACGACATCGTATTCCGGGATCGCTATGATGCGGGTGACCGGCTGGTTGAGCGGCTAGGGCACTACGCCAAGCGGGGCGACGCCGTCGTCCTGGCCTTGCCGCGCGGCGGCGTACCGGTCGCCTACGAAATCGCCAAGAAACTCGAGCTTCCCCTCGACGTCTTCTCCGTTCGCAAGCTCGGCGTCCCCGGACATGAAGAGCTCGCCATGGGTGCGATCGGGAGTGGTGGCGCGTACTTTCTCAACGTCCCGGTGCTGCGGGCGTTGCACGTCTCTCCCGATGAAGTGCGTGACGTCGTCGTGCGGGAACAGCGCGAATTGGAGCGGAGAGATCACCTTTATCGCGACAGCCGGCCTCGGCCCGAGATTCGC
>DATNIC010000178.1:0-12225 GCA_035604635.1 Binatia bacterium | reverse complement strand
CATGATCAATCCGCCGAGCAGCCGCCACGAGACGCCCCACGACGTCGTCCACGCGTACTGCAGCGTCTGATCTTCGGCTGCGAACTTGATGTCATAGGCGCGCGCGAAGTTCTGGCCGAGCTCGTGGGACGTCCCCGACTGCAGCGCCTTGCCGTCGGGCATCAAGGCTTCGATCGAGTACGTGTGGATCGCGCCGGCAAAGCGTTCGGCCGCGCTCTTCTCGCCGGCGTAGACCGGCATCGCGCAGACGTCTTCTGCGACTTCGCGGTAAACGCCGAGCATCTGCGCGGTCTCGCTCGCCGCCTCGTCCTGCGTCGCGTGGGCGGTGTGCCCTTCTTGCCACAGGAATTCGAGCGTCCGCAGAAATGGACGCGTCGCCTTCTCCCAGCGCATCACGTTCGCCCATTGATTGATGAGGATCGGGAGATCGCGGTAGGACTGAACCCATTCAGAATACATCTTCCCGACGATCGCCTCGGACGTCGGCCGGATCGCAAGCCGCTCGGAGAGCTTCTCGTTGCCGCCCTGCGTGACCCAAGCGACTTCGGGTGCGAAACCCTCGACGTGATCGGCTTCGCGCATCAAGAGAGATTCCGGGATCAGCAAGGGGAAGTAGGCGTTTTCGTGTCCGGTCGCTTTGAAGCGAGAGTCGAGTGCCGCAACGAGCCGCTCCCAGAGCGCATAACCGTACGGCCGCAAGACGATGCAGCCGCGGACCGGCGCGTACGATACCAATTCGGCCTTGATGCAGACGGCCGTGTACCAAGCGGAAAGATCGTCGGCCTTCGGCGGGATCTCTTTGACCAGTGGAGTCCGTTGGAGCGCGTCTTCGACGGGGACGTTGGGCATGATCGAGGCCACAGGTTCGCGGCGTCGAAGGCGCCCTCATGCCGAAATTGACGCGTATCTACACGCGGACCGGCGATGACGGCACGACCGGACTCGTCGGAGGACAGCGCGTCAAGAAGAACGCGTTGCGCATCGAAGCGTACGGAACGATCGATGAGCTTTCGTCGGTCATCGGGCTCGCACGCACGGCGTTGGCTGACGTAGCGCGTTCTCGCTCGAAGGACCAGGACAAGGCCGCTGCAGCCTCAACGCAGCTCGATGCATGGCTGGCATGGACGCAAGACGTCCTTTTCAACGTCGGCGCCGACCTCGCTACGTTGCCGAAGGATCGCTGGAAAAACATGCCGCTCGCGAGCGACGATGACGTCGCCGCGCTCGAGCGCGCGATCGACTTGGCGCAGCGCGACCTCGAGCCGCTAGAGAATTTCATCCATCCGGGAGGAGCATATCCCGGCGCGTTTCTCCATCAAGCGCGGACCGTCGCGCGCCGGGCCGAGCGGCTGCTGGTCACGTTAGCGGAGTCCGACGAGGTCTCTCCCGCGGTGCGTAAATACGTGAATCGCTTGAGCGACGCGCTCTTCGTGTGGTCGCGTTGGATCAATCACGCGCTCGATCAGCCCGAGCATCTCTGGAACGAGACGCCGAAGCCGCCGGTGTAAGCGTCGCATAGCCCAAGCGCACTGCCGCGCGGAGCAGCGCGGCAGTCGTGACCGCATCGTTGATCCGGCCTTCGACGACGGCATGCAAGGCCGCAGCGAACGAAAAGCGCTCGACATCGATCGTCTCGACCGGTTCCATGTCCTGCGGAACATGCTCTATTTCCCGCGCCAGAAAAAGGTGGACGGGATTTGAAACGATCGAAGGGATCTCGTACACGATGCCCATCGGTTCCCACAGGCGCGCGAGCACTCCGAGTTCTTCGCGCGTTTCTCGCTGAGCGCACTCGAGCGGCGTCTCGGCGTCGTGCGTCCCACCCTTGGTGATCTCGAGAACGCTGCGTTCGATGGCGAACCGGTGTTGCCGGGTGAGGAGCACATCGCTGCCGTCGACCACGACCGTAGCCGCCGCAACCGGAACGCGAACCAGCACGTGCTCTCCGGGCGTCCCATTAGGGTGGATGATCTCATGGGCTTCGAGGATGCACCACGGATTGCGGTAGAGCTCGTGGCTCACCTTACGGATGAATTCAGGCATCGGACGGCGCACTGAAGAGCTTCATGTCGTCCCGCTTCTTCGCGCGTCTCTTTTCGACCGTTTCGGTCGAGCAGCTCGCTGAACACGGAAAAGCGAACACGCTGCGCCGAGCGCTCCGCGCGCACGATCTCATCGCGGTCGGCCTGGGGACGATGATCGGCGGCGGGATATTCACGACGATCGGACCCGGGGTCCAAAAAGCCGGACCTGCGATCATCATCGCGTTCTTACTGGCCGGCTTGGCCTCGCTCTTTGCCGCGCTCGCGTACGCCGAGCTTGGGGCGATGGTCCCGGTCGCCGGCAGCGCATACACGTATGCGTACGCCACTCTGGGCCAGGTCGTCGCATGGATCATCGGCTGGGACCTGATCCTCGAATACGGCGTCAGCGCCGCGCCGGTCGCACAGCAATTTTCAGCTTCAGTCCAAGAGGCGCTGCATAGTTTTGGGATCGCGCTTCCGGCGTGGGCTCAAACGGCACACCTCGCAATGGGCTCGTCCTCGATCGACTGGTCGCACACTCAGATCGACCTCATCGGCGCGCTGTTCATCATCGGCCTCTCGGCGCTGCTTGCGATCGGGATCACCGAGACCGCGATCTCGAACAACACGTTCGTCGTCATCAAGCTCGGCGCACTCGCCGTTTTCATTTTCGCGGGGCTCTCGCTCTTTCACGTGGGGAACCTCACGCCTTTTGCACCGCTGGGTTGGGGGCAGATCGCGTTCGGAGCTTCCGGTAATGGGATCATCCCCGCAGCCGCGCTCGTCTTTTTCACGTATATCGGATTCGACACTGCGACGACGACGGCTGAAGAGGCGCGCGTTCCGCAAAGGGACATCCCGATCGGCGTCATCGGATCGCTCCTGATCGGGACGGTCATCTACTGTGCGGTCGCGACCGTCCTCGTCGGCATCGTTCCCTGGCAGCACGTCGACGTCAATGCGCCTCTGCTTGCGGCGATCGCGCCGCTGCACAACGCTTTCGTTTCCTGGTCGATCACGATCGGCATCCTCGCCGGGACGACGACGGTCGCACTGATTTCGCTTTTGGGACAGACGCGGATCTTTTACGTCATGGCGCGCGATCGGATGCTGCCGCCGTTCGTCGCTGCGGTCCATCCGCGCTTCAAAACGCCGGCACGGATGACGATGATCACCGGAATCATCGTCGCGCTTCTGACCCTGATCGTCCCGCTCGACGCGTTGCTCGAACTCGTCAACATCGGTACGTTCAGTGCGTTCATCATCGTCTGCGCGGGCGTGATCTGGCTGCGTTACAAGCGGCCGGATTTGAAGCGACCGTTCCGCTCGCCGTTCGTGCCGTTCTTCCCGCTCTGCGGGATCGGTCTCTCGCTCTTCCTCTCGACGGTCGGCCTAGGCCGGTTCACCTGGCTGCGCTTCGTCGTGTGGCTCGCCGTGGGACTCGTGATCTACTTCGCCTACGGCTTCCGAAAGTCGCGGGTTACCTGATCTCCTGCGCGCCGGCGTCGGTCACGCCCGGCGTCGTCACGTCGATTTTCCGGTCGCGCGCGTCGTAGGCGACGACGGAGCCGAATGCGCGCTTGACGACGTTGAGGCCGACCATCGCGCGCCCGCGTACGACGAACGGCGCGCGCTTGAGCGTCATCTGCTTGCCATTGAGCTTCGCGTTCACGGAGCCCACCTTCATGCGCAGCACGTCGGAACCACGCGTCACGACGACGTTGCCGGACTTCGCGTCATAGTTTGCGGCGCCGCCGAGCCCTTCCGCAACCGCCCGGATCGGGATGTACGCTCTGCCGGCGGCCGTCGTCACGGGTGGTACGTCGGAAACGATGCGCTGACCATCAACCGAGAGAGCGGCCGGTTGCCCTAAAGCACAGAACAGCGATGCGATCGAGGCGACGAACGCTGTCATGGCGACGAGTCTGCGACTAGGGAGAAGCTCCGACTTCACGTTGTCCTATTTCGTGCACGTACTCGGGGTATTGGTCTGCGATGACCTTTTCAATCTCGATGCGGAGCGCGCCCAGCAGGCGATCTTCAGGGAACGTCCCGACTAGCTCACCCTTCCGATAGATCGCGCCCTTACCCTTGCCCCCTGCGACGCCGACATCGGCCATCTTTGACTCACCTGGGCCATTGACAACGCAGCCCATGACCGCGACTTTGACCGGCGCCGTGTATTCCTTAGCGATCGCTTCAACCGAGCGAGCGAGCTCGACGACCTCGATTTCCGCGCGCCCGCACGACGGACAAGCCGTGATATCAAAGCCTTTTTCGCGTATACCGAGCGAGCGGAGGATGCCCCAGCAGACCGGGACTTCCTCGACGGGGTCGGCCGCGAGTGAGACGCGCAGCGTATCGCCGATCCCCTCCCAGAGAAGGATTCCCAGCCCGATCGCACTTTTAATCGTTCCTTCACGTGGCAGGCCGGCCTCGGTGATTCCGAGGTGGAGGGCGTACGGCGTTTTGCGCCCGCGGAGCTTCTGGTCCATCAGGCGGTATGCATAGACGGTCGTCGCGACGTCGTGCGCTTTGAGCGAGATCACGATGTCCGTGTGCCCGAGATCTTCGAGGATGTCGACGTGACGCAACGCCGATTCGACCATCGCCTCGGGCGTGTGCCCGAGCGTTTCTTCTAAATCGGGCGCAAGGGAGCCCATGTTGACGCCGATGCGGATCGGCGTCCCTCGCTGCTTCGCTAGCTCGACGACTTCGCGCGTCTTCTTCGGATCACGAATGTTGCCGGGATTGAGGCGGAGCTTTGCGACGCCCGCTTCGATTGCGGCCAACGCCATGCGATGATCGAAGTGGATGTCGGCGACGATCGGGACGGGCGAGCGATTGACGATTGCCGGCATCCCCGCCGCGTCCGGCGGATCCTTCACCGTGACGCGCACGATTTCGCAGCCGGCCATCGCCAAGCCGTAGATCTGCTCGAGCGTCTTGTCGACGTCGGCCGTGTCGGTCGTCGTCATCGATTGGACCGCGACCGGATGGTCGCCGCCGATCCAGACGCCCTTCGCGTCGGACTGATCGGTCTTGTTCTTCAGATAGACCGGCTTGGATTCGCGTCGTAAGCGGATCGTCATACGGCGCTCCGCCCCAGGCTCCGCGCCCCCCACGCTAGCGCGTGGGGCCCCCGGACGAGCGGGCCCATCAGCATTATCTTACGCCGCGGTTCCCCGAGGGGGCCCGTAAAAACAATCACCTTAGAATACTCCCCTTCCGGAGATGATGTTTGCGATGTCGTGGTAGGCGACGAAGATCATGAGGACCATCAGTGCGGCGAAGCCGGCGACGTGGACGAGCGCTTCCTTTTCCGGATCGACCGGACGCCCGCGCACCATCTCGACGAGGATGAACGCCGCGCGTCCGCCGTCGAGTGCCGGGATCGGCAAGAGATTGAAAAAAGCGAGCGACATCGAGATCATCGCCGCCAACTGCATGTACGGCGCCCAGCCCAAGTCTTGCACGGTCGCCCCCATGCGTGCCATTCCGATCGGACCGCTCAGATTTGCAAACGTGTCGCGCGGGTGCGTGACGAGCGCCCCCAGCATGTTCGCCGTCCCCATGAACATTGCCGAGAACTCGCGGGACGCGGCGTCGACCGCGGCGATCGGCCCGACGTGCCGGTATTGCGGCAACGGGCTGAAGCCGATGCGTCCGAAGTGTTGACCGCCGATCGTCGCCGGAACCGGCGTCACATCGACCTGATTTTGCACGCCGTGCCGCGCGTAGACGATGTGCAGCTGCTTCCCGGCGGAGTTGTGAATCACGTTGACGAGTTGATCGCCGTCCTGCATCTGCACGCCGTTGACGCTCAGAATGACGTCGCCCGAGCGCAACCCGACGCGTTCGGCCGGATAGCCGGGCGAAAGCGGGCCGATCTCGGTGCTCGCTTTGTCGTTCGGAATCCCGAAGACGAGCGCAGCGCCCAGCAAGATCGCAAACGCGAGGATGAAGTTCGCGATCGGCCCGGCTAAGACGATCCCCAGCCGTGCGGCCGGCGCTTTGGCCTGAAAGTTGTCGTCCTCGTAGTCGCCGCGCCGGCGAAACTCGCGCTGCTGCTCGGCCTCGCTGCTCTTGCCGTCCTCGCCCTTCATCGCGCAGTAGCCGCCCAACGGCAGCACGTTGATGCGGTAGTTCGTCCCGCTGCGCGGCGACGTCCACTTGAACAGCGTCGGGCCGAAGCCGACCGCGAAGTCGTTGACCCGGACGCCGTTGCGGCGCGCGAGCAAGAAATGGCCGTACTCGTGCAAGACGATCAGCACGGAAAGCATCAGGAGGAACACGAGGATCCGGTACGTACCGTCGAGCGAGGCTGGGAGTGCGAGGGCGAGCAGGTTCATCATCTCCGTGTTGCGGCGGTCCAGGCGCGGATCTCGACCTCCGCGCGCTCGCGCGCGCGCCGGTCGGCCTCTCGGACCGCATCGAGCGTTAGTTCGTGGCCGGCAGCATGATCCATCGCCGCCTCGATCACCACGGGGATCGCTTCAAAAGGGATTCCCCCCTCAACAAACGAGCGGACCGCGATTTCGTTTGCAGCTGAGAGCGCTGCGGGGGCGGTCCCGCCCTGTGCGAGCGCCTTGTAGGCCAGCCCCAGGCAAGGGAAGCGGTCGGCGTCCGGCCGCTCGAAACCCAAGGCGGTTGAGGCGGCTTCGCGCCCTCCGCCGATCGCGGCAAGCGGATCGACATCCGTCGAGCCCGGAAGGCGGTCAGGATAAGCCAACGCGTAACCGATCGGAAGCCGCATATCGGGCGGCGCGAGCTGCGCCTTGACGTTGCCGTCGGTGAAGACGACGAAAGCGTGCACGATGCTGGTGCGGTGGACGAGCACCTCGATCCGATCGCCTGGGATCCCGAAGAGGCGGCTTGCTTCGATCACTTCGAGACCCTTGTTCATCAAGGTCGCCGAATCGATCGTGTTCTTCATCCCCATTTGCCAAGTCGGGTGTTGCAGCGCATCGGCGACGGTGATGTGGTGCATCGCCTCGCGATCGCGCGTCCAGAACGGACCGCCCGATGCCGTGAGGATCAGCTTCGCGATCCGCTCCTTGGGTTCGCCGACGAGACATTGAAAGATCGCGCTGTGCTCGCTGTCGACCGGCAGAATCGCCGCGTTGCTCTTGCGCGCCGCGGCGATGAAGAGCTCGCCGGCGGCGACGATCAATTCTTTGTTTGCAACCGCGATCGAGATGCCGCGCTCGACCGCGGCGAACACGGCATCGAAGGCCACCGCCCCATCGGTCGCTGCGACGACTAAATCCGCGCCGCTCTCGACGGCGACCGCATGCAGGCCCTCGGAGCCGCTGACGACGCGCACGCTACGGTCGAGCGCCGCGCGCACTTCCGGCGTCGCGCTCGGTTCGCGCACCGAGACGATGTTCGGCCGAAAGCTCGTCGCTTGCTCGATGACTTCGGGAATGCGTCCCCCGGCGGCCAACGCGACGACTTGAAAGCGATGCGGATGCGCCCGCACGACATCAAGCGTCTGCCGGCCGATCGACCCCGTCGAACCGAGGATCGCGATCTTCTTCATTTCAGACATCTTCCCGAAAGAGGAGAGCGTATCCGCTGTTTGCATATCCGCCGTCGCCAAAGCCTGAGGGCGGAAGGTACGGTATCAACTCCTCGATCGCCGAGCGCGGAACGATTCGGCCCAACGCGGCAGCGCTATCCGCGTGGCGGTATTCACGTGCGAGCGTCCAACCGTACGGCGCGAAGAATGCGCCGACGTCCTGGGGGGCAAAGCGCTCGCCGAGCGGGAGGTCCGATTCGGGAAGGTTCCATGCGCGCGCGATCAGGTCGAGATGGATCGTCGTCGGATGGTCGAGGATCCACCATCGCACGCGCGCATCGCGCAGCGTCCGGGCGATCGCAGCGACATCCTCCCGCGCGAGGTAGCCCAAGACCCCCTCCGTGATGACCATCGTACTGCGACCATCGGAGGCGCTTCTCCAGCGGCCCGAGCCGTCCGTTATGTCGTCCGCAATCCATTCGAGCGCGCACTGCGGCCGGAAGCCGGCGAGTATCCGCCGCTTGTAATCCAAAATCGCCGCATCATCGACTTCGATCCAACGGACGTGCGGAGGAATCGTGAGCCGGTAGGGACGCGCGTCGAGACCGGCCCCAAGGTTCATGACCACATCGATCGGATTTTCAGCGAACGCGCCAAAGAGCAGATCGTCGATGACGCGCGTCCGCACGGCGATGGCGAATTCCCAAAGTGCCGTACCTTTCGCGGACCGCAGGAGCGCAGCGCCGCGATCTCCGGCGAGCATCCGTGCGAACGGATCGGAAAACAGCGCATCGGCGCGCGCGCTTTCGTTCGCGCGGAACGCTGCCGCCAAGAGCGCGGTTTCCGAAAGATGCTCGACGGGTTTCGCGAGGATCGCGGCGTCCAGGCAGCTCCGGCATAAGCAGGTCTTGCCGGCGTCGACCGTCATCACGGCCGGAAGCTCTTTACACCAGCACGCGCCCAAGGGATCACACGGCATCTCCGCTCCGCAGTTAGCGCAACGAATCTCCATCAGAGATACGGCGCGGCCGCGTCTTTCGGCGAGAGCATCGGCTCGCCGTCCAGGGGCCACGCAATCGCGAGCGTCGGATCGCGCCAGTTCACCGCGAACTCCGATTTTGGATCGTAGAGCGCGCTCTGTTTGTACATCAAAATAACGTCGTCGCTTTGGGCCAAGAAACCGTGCAAGAAGCCGGCTGGGATATAAAGCTGCCGGTGGTTGTCAGCGGTCAACTCGAATCCTTCCCACTTTCGGTACGTCGGCGAATCCTCGCGCAAATCGACGATTACGTCCCAGGCGCGTCCCTGCAATACTTGGACGAGTTTGGTCATGCGGCGGTCGCCGTGCATTCCGCGAATGACATTGCGCGACGAGCGCGATACGTTGTCCTGCACCCAAGCATCGCTGATTCCGAGCGCGCGGTACTTGACGCTTGAATACGTCTCTTTGAAGTAACCTCGCTCGTCGGAAAAGACGTCCGGAACGAGTACGCGCGCATCCTTCAACGAAGTCTCGCGAATTTGAATTGCCATGTCAGTGCGCGAAACGATCGATCTGAGCTAGCGTCGTTCTCTTTGCCGGAAGGCCTTCGCGCCAGAGCCTATACCATTCGGCCGTCCATTCGACGGCCCGTTCGCACGTCAGCTGCGGGCGCCATCCGAGACGGCTCTTCGCTTTCGAGGAATCTAAGCACAGGGTCGACGCCTCACGCGCCGCAGGCTGTGCGTCGATCTCCCAGCGGGCCCCGCTGCCGAGCGCTGCCGACATCCTCTCCGCAATTTCGCTCACCGTCACGACGCTGTCTTCGTCCGGCCCAAAGTTCCAAGCTTCGGCATAGGCGCGCTCCGTGTGTAGACGCTGCGCCAGCACCAGGTAGCCGCAGAGCGCGTCGAGGATGTGTTGCCACGGCCGCACCGCGTCGGGAAATCGCAATTTTACCGCTTGACCCAACGCGTGAGCGCGGATGATATCGGGCACGATGCGATCCTCCGACCAATCGCCGCCGCCGATGACGTTTCCGGCGCGCGCAGAGGCAACGTGCGGGGTTCCCCGGTCCGAGAAGTAGGACGTGCGGTAAGCCGCCGTCACGAGCTCCGCACATCCTTTGCTGCTCGAGTACGGGTCCGCGCCTCCCATCGGTTCCGTTTCGCTAAATGCGCGCGATCGTTCGTCGTTGTCGTAGCACTTGTCGCTGGTAACGACGACGACCGCCTCGATGCTCGGCGTCCGCCGGACCGCCTCGAGGAAATGAACGGTGCCCATCACGTTGGTCGAGTAGGTCTCGACGGGCTCGCGCAGGCCCCTGCGCACCAAAGGCTGGCTTGCCAGGTGGAAGGCCACGGACGGCTCCGCCGCCTTCATCGAGCGTTCTAGAGCTCCGAGATCGCGCACATCCCCAATCGTCGTCTCGGCGACGTCACCAACGCCGGCGATCGCGAACAAGCTCGGTTCCGTATCCGGTTCAAGAGCGTAACCCGAGACCGCGGCGCCGAGTTCGCTCAGCCAAAGCGAGAGCCACGAGCCTTTGAAGCCCGTGTTCCCGGTGATGAAAACGGCACGATCGCGCCAAAAAGAGGCATCGATCTGCGCGGAGCTCACCGGACAGGGACCACGCCGATGAGATAGAGTGCAAAGTAGAAGGCGACCCCGCCGAAGATGTACGAATCGAAGCGATCCAAAACGCCCCCGTGCCCGCCGATTGCACTCCCCGCATCCTTTACTCGCGCATCGCGCTTGAGCGCGGACTCGACGAGATCGCCGGCCTGCGCCGCGATCGACGTCAGTATCCCGATGAGCGCCCCCTGCCACCACGCAAGATGCAGCGCCGGCGTCACCGCAAAGGCGATACCGCACAGCGTCGCAACGGCAAGACCCCCGAGGGCGCCCTCAACGGTCTTCCGCGGCGAGATCGTCGTCAGCGGCCTGCGCCCGAAGAGCACGCCGATCACCATGCAAAAGATGTCGGTCATCGCGATGAGGACGACGGCATAGAGCGTCAGCGGAATGCCGAGCGCCGGGACGCTGCGGATCGTCAGAAAATACGAAAGCAGCTTTCCAATGTACAACACGCCGAGCAGCGTGTAGCCGCTGCGCGCCAGATAGCCGCCGCGCGAGGACAGCGTCGCGCGGCCGAGCGCGACGATGACCGTCGCCGCAAGGAGCACGCCCTCCCACCGATGGATCAGGCCGAGCGAGGTGAGCAGCAGGTACGCCACGACCGCGACCAGCGCGACCGGATAGTCGAGCGTCGTCCCTTTCCGCGCCGAGAGCTCGGCAAATTCCCACAGCGAGGCGGTGGCGATCACCACGACGACGAGCGTGAACGCCGGCGCGTAAAAGACCGAACCGAGTCCGAAAACGGCCAGGGCCAAGCCGATGATGAGGCGGTGGCCGCGTGGCGCGTGCAAGGCCTTCACGGAGTCGACGACGCCCGAGCCCGCCATCACTCGATACGCTCGTACGCTTCGTAGCCGGCGACGATCTCAACCCGATCGTCGTGTTCGCCCACGCGCAGGGCCCGCAAGATCCCGCAGCCGAGCGCGGGATAGGGAGGGAGGAGCATCCGCAGATGGATCGCGCGATCGCCCAGCATCGAGCGCGCCTCGACGAGCGCCGTCATCGGGAGCTCGTCAAGCATCAGACTTCGAGGATCTCTTTTTCTTTGTGCGTCACCAGACCATCGACGTCTTTGATGAAGCGATCGGTAATCTTCTGCACGTGCTCCGCCGCGCGCTTGTTCTCATCCTCGGTGATCTTATGATCCTTGAGCATCGCTTTGATCTCGTCGATCGCCTTATGACGGACGTTGCGGATTGCGACCTTCCCGTCCTCGGCTTTCTTGTGGACGAGCTTCACGAGATCTTTGCGCCGCTCTTCGGTGAGGGGCGGGATGGTCAAGCGGATCTGTTGTCCGTCGATGTTCGGGGTCAGTCCGAGGTCGCTCGTTTCGATCGCTTTGCGGATCGCCGGGACGACGCTCTTGTCCCAAGCTGCGATCAACAGGGACCGCGGATCGGGCGTGCTGACGCCCGCCACTTGCTTTAGCGGGACCGCGTTGCCGTAGGCTTCGACTTGCAGGCGATCGAGCAGGGCCGGCGACGCCCGTCCCGTGCGAATCGCCGCGAACTCGCTGCGCGTCGCCTCCAAAGCCTTGCCCATCTTCGACTCGGTGTCTTTGTACACGCCGTCGACGGAATCAGGCATTGCTTTCAATCCTCGCTTGCGTTCGCTGGTCGCTGCGTCCGACAAACGTCCCGATCGGCTCGCCGTTGACGACCCGCCGAATGTTCCCGGGCGTGCGCATGTCGAAGACGATGATGGGCAAACCGTTGTCCATGCAGAGCGTCAGCGCGGTGTTGTCCATCACCTCGAGCCCGAGCTGCAGAACTTGGAGGTAGTCCAGCGTCGCGAAGCGCGTCGCGTCGCTATCCTTGAACGGATCGGACGAATACACGCCGTCGACCTTCGTCGCTTTGAGGATCGCCTGCGCGCCGATCTCGAGCGCTCTCAACGCCGCCGTCGTATCGGTCGTGAAGTACGGGTTGCCGGTTCCCGCTGCGAAGACGACGACCCGCCCTTTTTCCAAGTGGCGGATTGCACGGCGCCGGATATACGGCTCGGCGATCTGGTGCATCTCGATCGCGGTCTGTACGCGGCACGCGATCCCGATACGTTCGAGC
>DATNIC010000177.1:0-2213 GCA_035604635.1 Binatia bacterium | reverse complement strand
ACGGTGCTGAGAGATGCCGCAACGATCGATCTCAACGTGCCGGTCATCGCCTCGAGCGCCGACATGACGTACGAACAGATGAGACAATACGCGTCGTTTCTGCCCAAGGAGCTCTTGTTTCCGGGCCCTTCGTTTCTTGCCCGATCGGCGGCGAACAAACGCGCTGGGGCCGTACAACGCCAATTCGTCGATGCCTTGACGGCCGCCGGCCTGCAGCCTGACTTCGTCTCGAGTACTGCGTGGGATCCGGGCTTGATCACCATCACGGCGTTGCGGTCACTGGGCGCGACTGCGACCGCGGAGCAGCTCCGCGCCTATATCTCGGGTTTGCACGGCTTCAGCGGCATCTCGGGAGAGTATGATTTTCGTGCGTCGAGCGAACGCGGGCTCACCGACAGGGACGTGATGATCATGCGGTGGGATAGTAACCAGAAAGCGTGGACGGCCGTGAGCCAACTCGGCGGAAAGCCCTTGCGTTAAGCCGGAGATCGGAGAAACACGTGATCGATTCCTTTGAAGATCATTGCTGGCAGGACATCGTCCCAGCCGACGTCCTCGAGGTCTACAAGCACTACAAGCGCGACGTCCACGTCGGCGAGAACGCCGCTCTTATTGCAATCGACCTCTACGAGCTGGCCTACGAAGGGGGACCTCTCCCCGTCAGCATCGTCTCGAAGACCTATCCGAGCTCGTGCGGGGAATACGCCTGGACTGCGATCCCACCGACGCAACGGCTCCTTGCCGCCGCGCGCGCGGCGGGGCTCCCCATCTTCTACTCGACTGCCGAGACGCGGCCCGATGCAAAGCCCGGCTCGATCAGCGCGACGAATCGTCGCAACGCACCGCCGCCCGATAGCGCGTATGCGATCCGTGCCGACTTTGCGCCGCAGCCGGGCGATCCGATTATCCGAAAGATGCGCGCCAGCGCCTTTTTCGGGACGCCGCTCGTTGCGCATCTCACGCAGCTCGGCGTTCAATCAATTATCATGATCGGCGAGAGTACGTCGGGTTGCGTGCGAGCTAGTGCAGTGGATGCCTATTCCCACGGCTACCATGTGACGCTCGTCGAAGAGTGTTGCTTCGACCGCAGCCTCCTGTCGCACAAAGTCAATCTCTTCGACCTGCACCATAAGTACGGCGACGTGATGCACATCGACGACGTGCTCTCACACCTCGAGTCGAAGGCGGCCGTCGCGGCGCGTTAGCGCCGGTCAGCGCAGCGGTAAACCCCCGAGTCGGCTGGCCGCGACCCAGGTCTCTTTGCCGGCATCCCAGCGCATGATCATCACGTTCTTTTCGGAAAGGCCCGTTTGCCCGGTCCGAAAGTCGTAGTCACCGGCTATCCCGGTAAAGTCGTGAAGGTTCGCGATATAGTTGCGGACTTGATCGGCCGTCGCGTTCGTCCCTAGGGCCCGCAATGCGCTGATCGCGATGACGGCTGGGTCCCATGCGGTGCTGTAGATGAAATCCGGTCTAACATTGACCGCCGCGAACGCGTCGAAGAATTGCCGCTGCACGTCACGGGCGCGCTTCGTCGGGGCCTCCTGCGCTAAGAACGGGAGGCCCGGAAAGAGGAGCTCTTTGGGCAGAAACGATGCGTACTGCTTGAGCTGCGCGTAGATCATCACCGCGTTCGACGTCCCGAAGGGGACGTCGAGGCCGACTTCGGAGACGCCGCGCAGGAGCGTCGCAAATGAGGTCCCCGTCCCCCACAGGAGGACGGCCTGTGGATCCGCCGCCTTAATCCGGGCAAGCTGCGCGCGGACGCTGATGTCGCCGAAGCTGAAATGCTCGTGAGCGACGATGGACATTCCGGCGTTTTTATTCTCGGGGAGGTCCAGCGCCGCAGCGATATTGCCGTCGGCATCTTGACCGCCTTGGTCGGTCGCCGTGATTGCGCCCAGACGCTTCAAACCGCGTTCGCGAAAGTAGCGGATGAACGCAATCATGCAATCCCGCGTCGAGACGCTCGAAGCAAAGACGAACGAGCCGCGCGCCGGATGGAGCGCCGGCGAGAGGCAGTACTCGACGGGCCCGCTCGCGTTCACGATCGGCAACGTCGCTTGACACGATGCCGCGAGGCTGGAACCGAGAACGATCGCCGGGTGATTCGCGACGATCGCATTGAGCAATTGGAGCGAGACCTGCGGGCTGGTTTGGTCGTCATGGAAAACGAAATGGATCGGGCGCCCGCGGATCCCGCCCTGCTTGTT
>DATNIC010000176.1:0-2443 GCA_035604635.1 Binatia bacterium | reverse complement strand
GGACTCAAAATTCGTCGGCCCTGATGTGCAGACGCGCATCAAGGCCGCGTTCGATGCGGCGCACTTGCAGATGTTCATTCACAACGCGCCGGAGGAAGACGCGGAGATCGTCTCGTTGCGCGTCTCGATCATCGGACGCTTACCGAAGCCGCGCTGGGTCGAGTTGCCCAAGGGCGCTGCGGCGCCCGCTCCGGCGGCGCTCACGGGACGCCGTCCGGTGCAATTCGGCAAAGGCGCCGTAGTCGACGCGGCCGTGTACGATCGGACCGAGTTGCTCGCGGGGAACATCGTCGAAGGCCCCGCGATCGTCCAAGAAGTCGCCTCCTCGACGACGATCCCGCCGCACACGCGCGCCGAAGTCAGCCCGTTCGGGCACTTATTGCTCTCTCTCGGCGAGTAGCGGTTACTTACCGTCCCAGATGAAGTCGGCAGCGGATGTCGGCGGCAACAGCTTGTACTTCGCCCCGGCGTCGAAGACCGGCTGAATGAACCGCGGGTCGAGCTTGTCGCCGAAGCGCATGATCGCCTTTTGCTCTTTCGATCCGATGTATTTCGCCAAGATCACCGCGCCTTGGGTAGAGTTTTTCATGCCCCAGTTCCCCGCGTCGACGATCGCGCGCTGGAAACGGTGCGCCGCATCCTTGTTCTTCTCCAGCCAATCCCGGGTCGTAAACCAAACGGTCTGCATGAAGAGCGGCGAGATCGCGTCCCAGGCGCGGCCGAGAATCTTGACCTTCCCCGCAGCAACCGCTTCCGAAAGTTCGGGATCGTTCATGGAGGCCGATGCGATCCGACCTTGGGCGAGCGCTTCGGCGATGATGCTGTTGGTTATCTCGGTGAATTTCAGCGTGCTGACGTCACCGCCGCTCTTGTCGACGAAGGCCCACATCGCCAACTGATCGAGACCGCCGACGGATAGGCCGCCGATGACTTTTCCTTCGAGATCCTTCCCGGTCTTGATCGGAGAATTCGGCGCGACGACGGCGGCCGCCGTCGGATACTTTGCGTCGTAGTACGCGCCTGGCGCAATGATCACGAACGGAATCCCGCGTTGATGCGCAGCGCCCAACGACACGACGTTCGAAACGCCGGCTTGCAGGCTCCCGCCCGCAATCGCCGCGGCGATCGCCGTCCCCGCGCGCATTTGCTGAATGTCGACCGTCAGCCCGGCTTGTTTGAAGAAGCCCATGTCTTGGCCGTAGTAACCCTGCGCGTTCGCCTCGACCATCCCGACGCCGAGGCGCAAGGCCGGCGCCGCCTGCGCGTTCGCGATCCCGGCCGAGCCGGCTGCGAGCAATCCCGCGCTCGACGCGAGCCAGCTGGCACGTGAGAACCGATTGGGCATACAGCGCCTCCGAAAATCGCATGGAAGGTTACCACGATATTCAACGGATGGATGAAGGCTCCCAGGCTAGAACAGTGTTTCAATGACCCAAGTGGAAGCTCCGAAAAAGCCCTTCCCGTACGGTGTCGATTCGTACCTCGCCTGGATCAAAAAAGAAGGGTTGCGCGTCCACGAGGGCATGGCGCTCAATCTCCTAACGGTCGAGACGGCCGATTGGCCGCGTTACGGCATCAAGGGAGCCGCAGCACACTTCGCGGGAGGCGGCGACTTCTGCTCGATGTTCGTCTTCGACATCCCCGCGGGGTCCGCGAGCAATCCCGTTCACCATCTTTTCGAGGCGCTCTACTTCGTTCTCGAGGGGCGCGGGAGCACGCAACTCGAGTTCCCGGACGGACGTAAGCGTCAATTCGAATGGGGCCCGCGCAGCTTCTTCGCTATCCCACTCAACGCGCGTTATCGGCATTTCAATGCCAGCGGGAAAGACCGCGCGCTGCTATGCGCGACAACGACGGCCCCTTTGGTCATGAAGACCTTTCACAACGACGATTTCGTCTTCAATACACCGTACGAGTTCGATGAACGGATTGGAAAAGACGAGTATTACTCGGGCGACGGCGACCTCCACATGATCAAGGCCGGCCACAACACATGGCAGACCAATTTCGTCCCCGACCTCGGCGCGATCGAGCTGACCGCATACGACGAGCGGGGCGCCGGTTCAAGCAACATCAAGTTTGCACTAGCCGACAGCATCATGCACGCGCACGTCTCAGAGATTCCGCCGGCAACCTATAAGAAGGGACATCGCCACGGCGCCGGCGCCCACGTCCTGACGCTCGCAGGTGACGGGTATTCGCTCCTGTGGTATCCGGGGGACAAAGACTTTCAACGTGTCGATTGGGAGTACGGCGTCGTCTTCCCCCCGTGCGATCAACAGTTTCACCAACACTTTGTCACGAGCGAGCGGCCGTCGCGATATCTCGCGACCACGATCGGCGGGATAAGCTACGTGTTCACCGAGCAGCAGCGTCGCACGCAAGGGTACGGCGACGAGATGTCAGCGGGCAAGGTCAGCCTCAAAGAAGGCGGCGATCAGAT
>DATNIC010000175.1:0-9434 GCA_035604635.1 Binatia bacterium | reverse complement strand
GCGGGACGCGCGCAAAGACGGCGTCGCACGTGTCCAAGAACCCATCGACGTGGATCGCGCCGGTTAGGACGATCGACAGACCGAAGACGATCGCTACGGCGAGAACGTGTGGCACGACGTGCGCTGCCAGCGTTCCGGCACCGCCGGCAAGCCCGCCGACGATGATCCCAACCACCGGCAGCCACGCGAGCGCGTCGGGTTCGGGCGGCCGTTCTCGCGTCCCGACGGGCAGGATGGAAAAATAGGAGAACGCTGCTACGAGCGCCCGGATACCGGCCTCTCCTCACTCGTCGCCACGCCCGCTTCCTCGAACGTCAGCATCTCCGAAATCATCCGGCCTGCAGCTTCGATGAGCGGGAGCGCCAGCGCTGCTCCGCTCGCTTCTCCGAGGCGTAAATCAAGATCGAGGAGTGGTTCGAGTTCCAAATGCGCGAGCGCAACCGCGTGCCCGGGTTCGCGCGAACGGTGCGCCGCGATGCAGTAGGCGATCGATGCCGGCGCGATCGCATGCGCAAGCAACGCCGCCGCGCCGACGACGACGCCATCGAGGACGATCGGTAGGCGCAGGCTACTCGCTGCGAGGATCATCCCCGCCAGACCGACGATTTCGTAGCCGCCGACCTCGCGAGCGACCGTGATCCAGTCGCGCGCGGCGCACCGCGCGAGCCCGCGCTCGATTGCGGCAACCTTGCGCGCGACGCCTTCGTCATCGATCCCGGTCCCGCGTCCGACGACCTCACGGACCGGCCGCGCGGTGAGCGCTGCGATGATCGCCGCAGCGCTGGTCGTGTTCCCAATCCCCATTTCGCCGAGCGCGAGCACGTCGCATGGCGAGCGTCGCAAAGCCTCGAGCAAGACGTTGCCGCCTGCCTCGAGGGCGCGCTTGACCGTGTCGTCGTCGCCGAGAGCGGCCTCGCGAGCCAAATTGCGCGTCCCTCGCCCAACGTTCGCGTCGATGAAGAACGGCCCGCCGCCGCCGGCAGACCGGACGCCGAGATCGGCGACATAGACCGCCGCTCCCACCGCACGCGCGAACGCGTTGATCGCTGCGTGCCCTGCCAAGAAGCCCCCGACCATCTGAGCGGTCACCTCGGGCGGGTAGGCGCTGACTCCGTCTTCGACGACGCCGTGGTCGCCCGCGGCGATGATGATCGTCCGCCGCGGATATCCGCCGGTCGGGAGCGCGCCCCGGATCGCGGTCAGACGAACGGCCAAGTCTTCGATCCGCCCGAGGCTCCGGGGTGGTTTGGTCAAACGGTCGATGCGCCGGCGCGCTTCGTCCGCCACGGCCCGATCGACCGGTACGATGGACGGAATCGTCATCGCGGCTGTCCGACCGCCAGTTCGTTCAAGCTCGCGAGCTCGGCGCGGTCTCCGTCGAGCTGGACGCGCGTGATGCTCGCGGTTTCAAAGCGGAAGCGCAACGGCGGAACGCCGTTCGGTCGCAGGACGTGGATCATCGAATGTAAGACTCCGGCGTGGGTCACGAACAGGGCCCGCTGTCCAGGGAGGATCCGTTCGCGAATCTCGACGAGGGCCTCGGCGACGCGCACGTGGACTTCGTCGAACGACTCACCGCCCGCGGGCGTGTACTCGCGCGGATTCGACCAGCCCGCCTCCGGCAGATGTGGATAACGTTCGCGGATCTGGGGCCAGTCCAAGCCTTCCCAAGCGCCGAAGCGCATCTCGCGCAGGCGCGGCTCGAGGATCAGCGGGATGTCGCGGCCCGCGAGGATCGTCTCCGCCGTCTCACGGGCGCGCGAGAGGTCACTCGTGACCGCGAGGACGATCGGTTCATCACGGAGGTATGCGGCTAGCGCCTGCGCTTGTGTACGGCCCTCCTCGTCGAGTGGGACGTCCGTCTGCCCTTGAAAGCGGCGCGATGCATTCCAGGCTGTTTGGCCATGACGGACCAGGATCAGTTGAATATGTCGGCCCTCATCTGTGGCCGCGTTCTCTTTATTGAGGTGATATACCCGGGCGCCCGAGGTGGTCCCCGTCGGGTCCGTCTAATCCTCTCTTCCTATGCAAGCCGAGCGCGCCGTCGTGCCCAACGTGCGAACGCCCACCGACGCGCTGCGGTTGCGTGCTCTTTATGACATCCAGGACGCGCTTCAAATCTATGACGACGAAAAGAGCGTTTTGACGAAGGTCTGCGAGATCTTAGCACGCGATCGCTCCTTTCACGCGCTGTGGGTTGGGTCGGCGCAGCCCGATGGCACGGTCGCATGCATCGCCGGCACCACGATCGACGACGCGCTCACGCCGAGGTTCTTGGCGCGTTGGGACGCGACTCCGCTGGGCGGCGGAGCGATGGGCCAGGCTATTCGCGTCGGTCATCCGGTCGTCATAGCAGGAAGAGACCCCGCGCGCAAACCGTGGCGAGACTCCCGCGCTAACGATCCGACGAATGCCTACGCGGCATTCCCGTTTCACCTCGACGACATGATGGGTGCCGTCGGCATATCAGCGGCCGACGCAGATGCGTTCACCGAGGACGAGCTCTCGTTCTTGGGCAGCGTGATCGACTTCGTCTTCAGCACGCTCGAATCGAGCCGCTTGCGCACCATGATCTTCTCCGAGCGCGATCGGGCGCGGCGCAGCGAAGGGCGCATCGGGATGCTCTGGTCGCTTGCGGTGACGAGCGGATTCGATCTCGATGCGCAGGCAGAGGCGATTATATCGGAAGGAGCACGCGCGCTTGGTTTCGAGTGGGGGGCGATCGGACACGTCGAGAGCGAGATCTTGGTAGTCGACTTCGTCGCTTCGCTCGAAGGGCGCCGGCGCGTCTACCCTCTTGACGTCACCCTGAGCCGCGAAGCGATCGCCAAGGGCCGGACATTCGCCTCTGCCGATCTCGCCCTCGACCACCGCTACTCGCTGACTCCCGCCGTGTTGGAAAGCGGCTTGCGCGCGTTTACGGCAACCCCGTTCACGGTCGTCAATCGCAACTACATCCTCGCCTTTGGCTCGTCCAAGCCGCTTGAGCGCGGCATCGAACCCGACGACCTTTCCTACGTCGAACTCCTCGTCTCGTTTTTCTCGGCGGCGCTGCGTCAGCGCGACGACGAGTTGAAGATTCGGTATCTGCAAAGCCACGATCATCTCACCGGCTTGCCGAACCGGGAACGCTTCCACGAGCGGCTCGATGAAATGGTTGGGCGCGCTCACTACAGTGACGAACGATTCGCGATCATCAGCGTCGATCTCGACCGCTTCCGCCGGACGATCGATGACGTCGGGGTCGTCACCGCCGAGGAGATCATTGCCGAGCTGGGCCGCCGCTTGAACCGCGTCATGCACGCCGGTCAGGAGCTCTTTCGTGGGACCGGCGACTCTTTTACGATCATCATCCCGAACCTCGAGTCACCCGAACAGGCCGACAAGCTCGCACGTGACGTCCTCGCGGCGATCCAACTGCCTTTCCTCACCGGAGCTTCGACGTTCGCCGTCACGGCGAGCCTCGGCATGGCGATCTTCCCCGACGATGGGCACACCGCTCAAGCCCTGGTCAGCGCAGCAACGGCGGCGCTGCAACGGGCCAAGGTCGACGGCGAGAGCGAGCTGCGCTTTTTCTCGAGTGATTTGGACGAACGCTTGAGCCGCCGGCGCCAGTTTATCCGCGAGCTGCAAGGCGCCGTCGAACGCGACGAGCTCGTCCTGCATTTCCAACCGTGGATCGATTTGCACTCCAACACGATCACGGGGATCGAGGCCCTGGTCCGCTGGCGTCATCCGCTGCGCGGCCTCGTCATGCCCGACGAGTTCATCACATTAGCCGAAGAAAGCGACGCGATCTTCACGATCGGCAACTGGGTCTTGCGCCAAGCCGCGCACTTCTCGGCGTTGTGTTTGAAGCGCGGGCTCCCACTCGTCATCTCGGTGAATCTCTCGGCGCGTCAGCTTGGCGACCCGCACTTGCTCGGGACGATCCGGGACGCGATCGACCGCGCGAGTATCGATCCACGCTCGATCGAGCTCGAAGTGACCGAGACGTTCGCGGTGCGCGATCCCCAAGGCGCAAACCTGCTCCTAGGCGAGTTGCGCCGCTTAGGCCTGCGCGTGGCGCTCGACGATTTCGGGATCGGCCATTCTTCGCTGTCGATGCTCAAGCATCTGCCCGTCGACATCATCAAGATCGACAAAGCGTTCGTGCGGGGCTTGCCCGACGAACAAAGCGACTCCGCGATCGCGCGCGCGATCCTATCGCTCGCCCGGAGTATCGGGACCGAGACCCGCGCCGAGGGGATTGAAAAACTCTCGCAAGCCGCGTGGCTGCGCGAGGCCGGTTGCCATTGCGTCCAGGGATTTTGGCTCGCGCGCCCGCTGGCGCAAAAGGCTCTCTTCGAATGGATGGAAGGTAGGATGCTGCGCTGATGTCTACCCTGTTGTACGTCCCCTGCGGCGACGCACGCAAGTTGCACAAAGCCTGTGACTTGCCGGTGCACGGCGTCATCCTCGATCTCGAGGACGCGATCGCGGTCGATCGCAAGGCCGACGCGCGCGAACAACTCGCCGTTTGCGTCGAAGCGCTGCTCGCGTCGGGCCGCGTCCCGTACCTGCGGATCAATGCGATAGCGACTGATTTTTGGAAGGACGACGTCGCGGCCGCGCTCGATGCCGGCGTCGAATTCCTCTTCGTCCCGAAGATCGAGTCGACCGAGGAGCTGCGTAAGCTCGACCGGTTCATTCAAAAGCACCGCGCCCCGACGCTGCGCTACGGCGTTCTAATCGAGAGTGCCGCGGCGCTGCTCCGGCTCGAAAAGCTCGCTCGCGGTTCGGAGCGCATTTCGCATTTGGGGATCGGATTTGCCGATATTTGCGCCGATTTGGGCTTGACGTGGGAGTCGGCGATGGGGACGCAGCCGGCGCTCTTCACCGAATGGCGGACGCGTTTGGCGATCGTCTCGCACGCTTTTGGCCTCGAGCCGCCGTGGGATGCCGTGTGGCTGCGGATCGGCGACGACGAGGGATTGCGCGCAGACACGCTGATCGGCAGGCGTTTGGGGTGCGTCGGGAAGACCGCGATCCATCCCTCGCAGATCGCGATCATCAACGACGTGTACGTACCGACGCCGACTGAAATCGAGCACGCCAAAGCGATCGTCGACGCCTACGAAGAGGCGAGCTCCGAGGGCAGCGGCGCCGTCGCGCGTGACGGCTTGATGATCGACGCACCCGTCGTCGCCGCCGCGCGCAAGCTGCTCGAGAAGTCCGCGCAAGCCCGCGTGAATTAGCGACGGCGTGAAGCGCCCACTCGAGGGCGTTCGCGTTCTCGACGCGTCGACGATGATCGCAGCCCCGACGACCGCGGCGCTGCTGGCCGACTACGGCGCCGACGTCATCAAGCTCGAGCATCCGCAGAACGGCGATCACGGCCGGCGCTATGGGGCGGCGAAGAACGGCGTCGGCATCTATTGGAAGAGCCTGGCCCGCAACAAGCGCAGCGTCGCGCTCGATCTTCATGACGAGGAAATCGTCGCGCTGGTGTTACGGTGGCTCCACCGTTTCGACGTGTTCATCGAGAACTTTCGTCCCGGGACGCTCGAGCGTTGGGGACTCGGTCCCGACGTCCTGCTCGCAGCCGCTCCTCATCTCATCGTGCTCCGCATCACCGCCTTCGGCCAGGCCGGTCCGTATCGCGACTACCCAGGCTTCGGGACCTTGTGCGAAGCGATGAGCGGCTTCCCATCGATGAATGGCTGGGACGATCGGCCGCCCCTTCTCCCGCCCCTCGCGCTCGCTGACATGATGGCGGGCTTTCTTGGCGCGAGTGCCGTCTGCGCCGCGCTGGTCCGCGCGCGAGAGACGCGCCAAGGCGACGTCATCGATCTGGCGATCTACGAGGCGATGCTCAAGCTGGTCGAGACGAACTTGATGGAATACGATCAGCTCGGCGTCCAGCCGCGGCGCTTGGGCAATCGCACCGAAAACACCGCGCCGCGCGGAGCCTATCTGTGCCGCGATGGCGCTTGGATGGCCCTTTCGGGAAGCGCGCAACCGATTGCCGAGCGGATCCTGCGGGCGGTCGGCGGCGAGCAGCTCGTGCACGATCCGCGCTTTGCGACCAATGAAGACCGGCTCGAACACGGTGACGAGCTCGACGCGTTGATCTCCGCCTGGGCGCTGCTGCGGGATCGCGACGACGCGGTCGCCGAGCTCCGCGGCTTCGGCGCAGCGGCGGGTCCGCTCGAGACGATCGCCTCGGCCTTCCGCAATCCCCAGATCGTCGCGCGCGGTTCGATGACGCGCGTCGACGACCCGACTTTGGGATCGCTGCACATGGTCGATGCAATTCCGCGCTTCGAACGCTCATCGCGAGCGCCGATCGTACCTGGGCCGACGGAAATCGGCGCGCACACTCGCCAAGTGCTGGGCGACGAGCTTGGACTCGACGACGACGCGCTGCGCGCGCTCGCGAAACGGGGCGCTATTCGTTTGGGAGACGGCGACTAGCTGAGTTTCGTCTGCGCGTACTTCTCGAGCAAGCCCCACGCTTGCGGCCCGAACTCCTTGCTCCAGCGTTCGTAGTAACCGCTCGACTTGAGTTTGTCTCTGAAGCCTTGTACTTGCACGTCGTTGAAGATAAGGCCCTGACGGCTGAGCTTGTCGCGCAGCGAGACGTTGATGATCGCATTATCGCGCCGCTCGGCGAGCGCTGCATCGGTCATGTTCTTGCGCACGATCGCCTGGAAGTTTGCCGGCAGCGATTTCCACTTGTCGGGATTCACCAGGGTCCAATAACCCGTCCACATATGGTTGGACATGGCACAATATTTCTGCACCTCGAACATCCGTTGCGTCTCGATGTTGAGGAGCGGGTTCTCCTGACCTTCGACGATCTTCGTCTGGAGCGCCGTGTATAGTTCCGCAATCGCGATCGGCGTCGGCGAAGCGCCGAGCGACTGGAACGTGTCGATGCGGATCTTGCCCGGTGAGACCCGGATCTTGAAGCCCTTGAGATCGTCGACCGTCCGAATCGGCTTGGTGCCGGAGGTGATCTCGCGGTAGCCGTTTTCCCAAATCTTATCGAAGACGATGAGTCCGGTCTTGCCGGTGATGTCATTGCGAACCATCGCTCCCAGGTCGCCGTCCATCGCCGCGAACGCCATGTCCCGCGTCTTGAAGGCATAGGCGATATTCTCGATCGCGGTGATCGGGACGATCGTGTCGAGGAAGCCTCCCGGGTAGTTCAGCATCTCGAGCGCGCCGGATCGCAATTGCGAGAGCATCGCGGGATCGCCGCCGAGCGTACTGTTCGGGAAGGCGCGGATCTCGACGGCGCCGTTCGTCTCTTGCTTGATCTTTCCAAAGGCCTCGACGCCGCGAACGTTCAGCGGGTGGTCGACGGCGAGATCGTGCCCCCATTTCCAGGAGAACTGCGCTGCCTTCGCGGGCGCGCGGACGATGCCGATGGAGGCAAAAACCGATGCGGAGCCGACGGCAAAGCTGCCGCGCGAAAGCGTCTTTTTCATAATGTGGCCTTCTGCGCTCCGGCGAGGGCGTCCCTCGCGGGGCGTCGTATCGCCGAGCGATGACGCGCATCGCGACAACGATCGCCGGAAGCTTGCCCAAGCCCGCGTGGCTGGCGCAAACCGAGCGTTTGTGGCCACAGTGGCTGCTCGAGGGCACGGCGCTCGAGGAAGCCAAGCGCGATGCAACCGAGCTCGCGGTTGCGGAACAAGTTCGTGCCGGACTCGATGTCGTGACCGACGGCGAGCAGTCGCGCCGCCACTTCGTGCATGGTTTCCTCGAATCGCTCGAGGGGATCGATTTCACCAAGATCGTTCGTAAGGGCATCCGGGCGGATCGCTACCAAGCGGATTTGCCCACGATCACCGGGCCGGTCAGTCGTACGCGTCCGGTTCACGTCGCGGAGGCACGCTTTGCCCGCGGCCTCACCGATCGCGAACTCAAGATCACGATTCCGGGGCCGATGACGATCGTCGATACGCTGCACGACGTCTACTACGGCGATCGCAAGAAGGCGGCATTCGCCTTTGCAAGTGCGATCCGCGCCGAGATCGAGGAGCTGGCTGAAGTCGGCGTCGACGTCGTGCAACTCGACGAGCCCGCCTTCAACGTCTATTTCCAGGAGCTCGAGGACTGGGGCATCGATGCGCTCGATGCGTGCGTGCGCGGCGTCTCGTGCTCGACCGCCGTCCACGTCTGTTACGGCTATGGTATCAAAGCCAACATCGATTGGAAGCACGATCTCGGACCCGAATGGGATCAATATGCCGTCGTTCTGCCGTTGCTCGCACAGAGCACGCTCGACGAGATCTCGATCGAGCTCGCCGGTTCGCGCGTTCCACCCGACGTCTTGGGCAGCACCGGCGACAAGCGCGTAGCAGTCGGCGTTATCGACGTCGCAACCGATGAGGTCGAGACGCCATATGACGTCCAGCTCACCCTGGCGACGGCGCTTCGGTACGTCCCCGCAGAGCGTTTGCTTGCATCGACGAATTGCGGGATGGCGCCGATGAAGCGCGAGATCGCGAAACGGAAGCTGCGTTCCCTCGCCGAAGGCGCGCAGCTCGCGGGCGAATGACCGGCGACTTCGACGCGGCGGCTGCTGGGGTCGTCGAATACTGCGCGCTGCTGTGGGACCGCGGACTCGTTTACGGAACGAGCGGCAACGTCAGCTGCCGCATCGGCTTGGATCGGATCTTGATCACGCCGACGCGCCGGTCGTTACGCTCGCTCACGACCGAGGAACTCGCCGTGATCGACCTTGACGGCAGTCCGCACAACGACCGAAAAGCGTCCAGCGAATGGCCTTTGCACGTGGCAGCCTATCGCGCCCGTTCAACAGTCGAAACCGTCATTCACACCCATCCGACGGCTTGCGTCGCGTGGTCGAAGACGGGCGCGCTCTTTCCCCTCGACAACGTCGGCGCGCGCGAATCGCTCGGCACGATTACGTTTCTCCCGTATCGTCCGCCCGGCACCAAAGAACTCGCCGACCAGTGCGCCGCCGCCTTCGCCGACGGCTTCGATACCGTCGTGATGGGCGACCACGGCGTCTCGAGCGTCGGCATGACCTTCGAAGAGGCGTTCGTAAAGACCGACCTAGCCGAGGAGACCGCGCGAATCGCGCTATATGCACGCCTCCTCGGATCCTAACCACAACAGCACTTGAGCGCCCCCTCGGGGAATCGTTAAAAGGAGAAAATCTCGAGGGGCGCTATAGTTTGGAGGCCCCAAAAGCCGTAGGCTTTTGGGGGGCGCGGAGGGCTAGGCCCGCAGCGCCTCACGACGGAGAGGTGGCAGAGTGGTCGAATGCACTCGCTTGGAAAGCGAGCAGACCCCCTAAAGGTCTCGGGAGTTCGAATCTCCCCCTCTCCGATGGACGATAAGCTCGTCGATTTCCAAACGCGCGATGCGGACGCTTCCCGCGCGAAGGCGGCCGATCACGATCGTGCCGATCGCCA
>DATNIC010000174.1:0-3355 GCA_035604635.1 Binatia bacterium | reverse complement strand
GGCGTACACGGAGCCGCCCAACCTCGCGGCGCTGGAGAAGGCGGCCGCCAAAGAGGGTCAGCTCGACATTTCCTGGGGAAACATCTACGGCGGCGCTGAGGGGGCAAGGCGCGTGCAAGAGGGGATCGCACGGAAGTACGGCGTCACGCTGCACGTCAACTACAACGTGGTCGCAGTCGGCGCCGTGTTCCAGAATCAAGTCATTGAAGAAGTCCGCGCCGGTCAAAGGGCGAGTACCGACATCCTCTTTCACATTCGCGACGCGCAGCTCGCGAAATACACTCAGGCCGCCGACTTCCGCAAATATGTTCCGGGACTCCCCGACGGCGTCATGTACTACGACAAGCACTCCGTTGTCTTGGTCACGACGATCCTCGCTGAGGAGTACAACTCGAAACTGATCCCCAAGGACAGAGTCCCGACGAGCCTCGCCGATCTGCTGCAGCCCCAGTGGAAAGGAAAGATCGCGACGCCGCCTTACGAGGGCGTCCTGGCGTGGTACCTTGGCCTCCCCGAAGCGCTCGGGAAGGATGGGATGATCAAATACTTCACCGCGCTATCCGGGCAGCTTGGCGGGCTGATTACCTGCGGAGCATCCGACCGTGTGATCAATGGCGAATTCCTCATCTTCGGCCTCGACTGCGGCGACTACGAAGTCCGCCTGAGGCAGCGCCTCGGCCAGCCGATCGCGGCCTTCTATCCGAAGGAAGGAACGTCGCTCTACACCTTCGCGCCGGGGATCCCGCAGACCGCGGCGCATCCGGCGGCGGCGCGACTCTTCATTAGCTATCTCCTGACGCGGGAAGGGCAGAATCTGCTGTGGGATGTGATGGCTTCCGACGACGCCCGGATCCCGGGCTCGCACATGGCGGCACTGATCGCCGAGCAGCGAAAGCACGGCGTGAAGTTCATCGACACCTACGGCGCTGACCTCAAGCACCCCGAGCTCATTGAGTACCAGGGCCAGATCAATAAGCTCGTCAACCAGGCGAAGTGATGCAGGACGTAATGACGACAACGCCGCCGATCCTCGATCAGATCGACGTCATCCACACCGGGCCGGGGATGCCGGCCGGCCGCTTCCTGCGCCGATTTTGGACCCCGGTCGCGCTTCTCGACGAAGTTCGACCCGGGCGTGCAAAGCCGGTCACGATCATGAACGAGCGCTTCACGTACTATCGCGGCGAATCCGGCGAGCCGCACCTAGTGGGTTTTTACTGCGCACATCGCAGCACGCAGATGTCCGCCGGGTGGGTTGAAGGCGAGGAGCTGCGTTGTTTTTATCACGGCTGGAAATACGACTCGACCGGCCAGTGCACTGAACAGCCGGCCGAGGCCGAGAGCTATGCCGCGAAAATCAGGATCGCGGGTTACCCGACGCGCGCGTATCTGGGCTTCGTCTACGCGTTTCTCGGAGAGGGGGAGCCCCCGGAGTTTCCGCGCTTCCCGGTGTTCGAGCGTCCCGGGCGTCTGTTCCCCAGGAGCTTCGTCCGCCACTCGAACTACTGGAACGGACTCGAGAACGCGTGCGATCAGATCCACGTAAACTTCGTCCACCGCAACAGCGAGTTCACCGCCGCCGGCATGAGCCGCGAGATCCCCAAGATCGACGCACACGAGACCGAGTATGGTATCCTTCGCGACGTCCGGTTCAGTGATGGTGCGTCGCGGATCGCCCATACCATCATTCCGACGACGTCGCTGGTCGTGATCTACGTCCCGATCGCCGGGTTCTTGCAACACCTCTCGTACCGTATCCCCGTCGACGACGAGAGTCACGTCAGCTTTACGGTGAACCTCGTTGACCTCGCCGATGACGAAATGGAGCGCTACGTCGCTGCCGGGAAAGAGCGTGCGCGAAAGTTGACCGAGCTCCCGACGTACGCAGAGACGATCGCCGCGGTCCTACGCGGGGAGATCCATCTCGACGACCTCGACCGCCCGGATATCGTCAATCTCCAGGACGACGTCGCGCTCGCGGCACAACCGCCCGTCGGGCTGCGTCCCAACGACCGGCTGGGGCAGTCCGACATCCAAATTATCGAGTTACGAAAGATCTACGCGCGCGAGCTGCGCGCGCTCGAAGCCGGCACTGCGCTCAAGACTTGGACGGTTCCGAGCGAACTCATCGCGACCTCGGGGTGACTCACTGGTCCCCGCGTCTCCTAAGGCGCCGCGGATGCTGCAGTTCTGGATTCCCCAAGTAGCTTTCCGTCCAAGAAAGCCAGCACCGCGCGATCGTGATCTTCCGGCTGTTCCCATTGCGGCCAGTGCGCCGCGTCGTTGACGCAGTGGAAGCTCGCATTAGGAATTAGAGCCGAAAGCCGCTTCCCCGCGTCAGGGCCGGTACCCGGGTTCTTGTCCGACCAGAGTACGAGCGTTGGAACGCGGATCTTCCGGATGTCGTCCTCCGGAATGCTGCCATGTCCGGCGAAGCTGTTCGCGAAGACATTGGTGAGTGATGCGTTCGTATCGGGCCGGCTGTACAGAGCGGTACGGAGATCGACTAATTCGTCGGTTACCCGGTCGGGAGATGCCATCAACCACTCGAGACGCTTCCTGATGGTGTCGCGAGTCGGATTCTTTATCGCAGCGAGCGAGCGCTCGCGCAACGTGTTCGTCCCTCCGGCATGATCGATCTTCACCTCATCGGTTTTCCAGCGGACGCCGGCCGTCGTGTTCAGGATGATCTTCTCCACCCGGTCGGTGTAGTTCAGCGCCGTATACATCGTCACCCAACCGCCCAGCGACTCGCCCTCGATCGACGCTTTTCTGGCACCGAGATCATCGATGAGATCGATGATCTGCCGGGCATACGTGGGGACCATCTCTTTGGTGAAGGGCGGCTTGGCCGAAAGACCGTGCCAGACGAGATCGATGGCGATCGCGTGATAGCGTTCGCCGAGCCGATGCAGGTTGCGTGAGTACGCTTCCGCGTGGCCGCCCACTCCATGAATGAGGATCAGCTTTTCGGCATTATGGCCACCGGTTTCGATCGTACGGGTCTTGAATTCACGTCCGCGATAGCGAACCTCAGCGCCCAATAGGTCAAGCCAAATTGTATTCATTGAAGAGTCCTTTGCTTTATGCGCTAACCGGTAACCTCAGAAGCCTCGCGACGTTCCCGTTGTAGAGGAGCTCCTTGTCTGCGCGCGAGAGCGCGAGCGACTCGATCAGCTCGCGCATCCGCGGCAGCATCCGCACCAGCGGCGGCGCGTCGCTGCCGAAGACCATGTGCTCGATCCCGACCGTCTTGATTCCGAGCTCGATGACCGGCGCCGCGTACGATGCGCTGTCGAAGTAGAGCAGCTTGGCGTAGTCGCTCGGCTTCTTGCGAATAAGGAGCGGCTCGTAC
>DATNIC010000173.1:0-6863 GCA_035604635.1 Binatia bacterium | reverse complement strand
AGTACCATCACCAACCGTTCGCCTATTATGAACGCTGGGGCTCCTCGAGTCCCGACAATTTCAAACGGCATCTCCAGGACGAGCAGCGCTTTCTCTCCGATCTGCGGGCGGGCCAGCTTCCCAGCGTGGCCTTCGTCAAGCCGGTCGGCATCAACAACGACCATCCCAACTACGCGTCGGTCATGGCCGGACAGGTGCACGTTGCCGAGTTAGTCGATGCGGTCTGCCGTTCACCGTACTGGAAATCGACGGCGATCGTCATTACGTACGACGAGAACGGCGGCCGCTGGGATCACGTCACGCCGCCGCACATCGACGAATGGGGTGCCGGGACGCGCGTCCCCGCAATCATCGTCTCGCCGTATGCAAAAGCGCACTTCGTCGACCACACGGAGTACGAGACGGTCTCGATCCTCTCGTTCATCGAGAAGCGCTTCGGTCTGCCGTCCTTGGGCTCTCGCGACGCTGGGGCCAACCCGCTGACGAGCGCGTTCGACTTCACGCAACGTCCTCTGAGCTGCCGCTCGTAGGTCGATTTTCGTCCAGCGCAATGGTGCTGCACTGCGGAGGTAGAGCAGGCTAGCGCAAGAAGCTTCCTCCGAACACGGGTTTTGACCAGAGGAGGATCGTCAGTGGCGACAGTCACTCGCTCAGACTTCCTTAGAGTTGCAGGGATCGCCGGTGCCGGCGTCCTCATCGCCTCCGAGCTCGGCTTCGACCTCGCGAAGGCGACGGAGATCAAGCGTCAACTGCGCATCGCAGGCGCGACGGAGTCGCACTCCGTTTGTCCCTATTGTGCTGTCGGGTGCTCGCTCATCGCCTACACCCGCAAAGAGCCCGACGGCTCCGTGAAGATTTTGCAGATCGAGGGCGATCCGGACAGTCCCGTCAACGAAGGCCGGCTCTGCCCCAAGGGCGCGACCGCGATGCAGCTCGCCGACTCGGTACGGCGCGTCGAGGCGCCGCTCTACCGGCCGCCCGGCGCGACCGAGTGGCAGAAGATCTCCTGGGACGAGGCGCTCGACAAGCTCGCGCACCGCGTCAAGGAGACGCGCGATCGGACGTTCGTCGCCGTCGACGCCAAAGGCAATACCGTCAATCGGACCGATGGGATCGCCTTCGCCGGCGGCGCGACGTTCAGCAACGAGGAAGGCTACCTCGCCGCAAAGGTGATGCGCAGCCTGGGCCTCGTCTATCTGGAGCAGCAAGCCAGGGTTTGACACGGTCCCACGGTGGTCAGTTTGGCCGCCACATTCGGACGCGGAGCGATGACGAACCACTGGCGCGACATCAAGAACGCCGACGTCATCCTTATAAATGGAGCGAATCCGGCCGAGGCTCACCCGGTCGGCTTCCAATGGTTCATGAAGGCCAAGCTCGATCCGACGAAGGGTCCGGGCAAGGGCGGCGGCGCGAAGATCATCCACACCGACCCGCGATTCTCGCGGACCTCGGCCGTCTCGGACATCTATCTGCGCATCCGCACCGGGACCGACGTCGCCTACTACGGTGGCCTGATGAACTATGTGCTGCAGAACAATCTGCAGCATGCCGACTACGTCACCCACTACACGAACGCGTCGTGGATCGTCAAGGATAGCTACGGCTTCAACGACGGCCTGTTCACCGGGTACGATCCCAAGGCACGCAAGTACGACGCCAAGCTCTGGGCGTACGAGACGGGTCCCGACGGGTTCGCACACCGTGACAATACGCTCCAGCATCCGCGCTGCGTCTTTGCGCTCCTCAAGAAGCACTACTCGCGCTACACGCCCGAAGTGGTGCAGACGATCACGGGGATCCCGAAAGAAGACTTTCTGAAAGTCGCGCAGATCGTCGGCGAAATGGGGCGTCCCGACAAGGTGATGACGATCGTCTACGCGGTCGGCCTCACGCACCACACGACGGGATCGCAGCTCATCCGCTCGGGCGCGATGCTGCAATTACTGCTTGGAAACATGGGCAGGCCGGGCGGCGGGATGAACGCCGAGCGCGGTCACGCGAACATCCAAGGCAACACCGACAACGCGATCTCGTGGGAGATCCTCCCCGGCTATCTCAAGGTTCCGCAGCCGGGACAGAAGACGACCGACGATTACGTCAAGGCGAGCGCCGCGAAGAAGACCGACCCGAACTCCTGGAACTTCTTCGGGACCAACTACAAGAAGTTCATGGTCAGCCTGCTCAAGGCGTGGTACGGCGATGCCGCCGACAAGAACAACGACTTCGCGTTCAACTATCTCCCCAAACCAGCGGGAAATTCGTCGTGGCTTTCGATCTACGACGCCGCGCTGCGCAAGAAGATGGAAGGGCTCTTCCTCTCCGGGATGACGGCTGCGAGCATCGGGCCCGATTCCAATCAAATCTTGCAGGCACTCTCGAACCTCAAGTGGCTGGTCGTCATGGATCCGTTCCCGACGACGAGCTCGGAGTTCTGGCACGCCGGACCGGACGTCGATCCGAAATCGATCCAGACGGAAGTCTTCATGCTTCCGTGCACGCACTGGATCGAGAAGGACGGCTCGTTCGTGAACAGCGGCCGTTGGATGCAGTGGAAAGACCAGGTCGTCCCGCCGCTGGGCGAGTCGCGCCACGATCATTGGATCACCGCGGAGCTCTTCTCGCGGGTCAAGGCGCTGTATCAAAAGGACGGCGGCAAGTTCCCCGACCCGATCATGCACCTGACGATGAACTACAAGGATCCGATCAAGCCGACGCTCGACGAGATCGCGCGGGAAGTCAACGGCAAGGATCTTACGACCGGCAAGCAGATGGCGACGTTCGCAAAACTCATGGACGACGGAACGACGGCGTCCGGCAACTGGATCTACGTCGGATCGTATATCGAAGGGAAAGGCAATCTCGCGAAGCGCCGGCACGGCGTGCAAGATCCCGCCAAGAACGATCCGACCGGGATGGGCTTCTATCCCAACTGGGCCTGGAGCTGGCCGCTCAACCGGCGCGTCCTCTACAACCGCGCCTCGGCCGATCTCGACGGCAATCCGTGGGATCCCAAGCGTCCCGGCATCAAGTGGGACGGCGCGAAGTGGGTCGGCGACGTCCCGGACTATCCGCCGAAGATGAGCCCGCACGATCCCAAAGCCTGGCTGCCGTTTATCATGAACGGCGAAGGGACGGGGCGGCTCTTCTCAGACACGATGCTCGACGGGCCGTTCCCAGAGCACTACGAACCGGTCGAGTAGCCGGTCAAGAACGCGCTCCACGCGGGTGTCTCCCCGTCGCCCGTGGCGTTCTACTACGACAAAGCCTCCGGCCGCGAGAACCGCTTCGGAACTTCGGCCGAGTTCCCGATCATCGCGACGACGTATCGCCTGACCGAGCACGAGCACTACGTCACGCAGCAGATCCCGCATCTCGTCCAGCTCATGCCGGAGCCGTTCGTCGAGATACCGACGGGATTGGCCAACGAAAAGGGCGTCAAGAACGGCGACTTGGTACGCGTCAGTTCGAAGCGCGGGAAGATGGAGATCCGGGCAATCGTCACCAACCGCGTCGGGCAACTCGATTTGGGCGGGACGAAGGTCTGGCAAGTCGGGATTCCGATCCACTGGGGATTCGTCGGCATCGCGGCCGACATGCATCCGGAGCGGTCGAAGTACTGGCTCGCCAACGCGCTCACGCCGTTCGTCGGGGACGCCAACTCGCGCACGCCCGAGTTCAAAGCGTTCCTCGTCAACATCGAAAAGATGGCCTGATGGCAGGCGTCGTGCTCGAGGCGGCCACCTGGTCCAAGCGCCGCAAACGCACCGAGGAGCTGAAGGGCCGTTGGCCCTTCGCTACCGAGGTGCTGGCGTTCTACGGGTTGCTGCTCGACGTCCAAGAAGCAGCCTACCAGACGGCGTCGCGCGATCTGCCGCAGCCGTCGGAGGTCGCAGCGTACGCGGCGGAGCGTATCGTGCCACGCGTCGTCGAGGTAAGCATTGCGAACGGACCGCCTGCGATGAGCGCATCCGTTCTCGAAAAGTTCCACGAGACCGACTTCGAGGCGATCGTCCGGCGCTGGTTGCGCGGCGAGGATCTTTCCTCGATCGAGCGCTACCTCGCGCGCGCCGCGACGTCGCCCGTGCTCGAAGCGCTCGGAAAAAATGCGGCCGAAGCGTGCGAGGGACCGCGCGACGAACGGCACTGCCCCACTTGCGGCGGCCTGCCGCAGCTGAGTTACTTCGCGGCCTCGCCCGAAGATCTCGTCACGGCACACCGGTATTTGGAGTGCTCGCGTTGCGCGACGGCGTGGCCCTATCCGCGCATGACCTGCGCGGCATGCGGCGAGAGCGATACCGCGCGCCTGCTCGTTTACAGCGAGATTGGAACGGCGCAGGCGGAAGTCTCCGGCAAAGTCATTAAGGAGACCGCCGGAATGCAACCCGCGCATCCACCAAACGCGCAGTTCCCGCACGTTCGCGTCGACGGCTGCGATTCGTGCTCGCATTACCTCCTGACCATCGATCTCGAGCGGGACGGCCGAGCGGTCCCGCTCGTCGACGAGATCGCGGCGATCCCGCTCGACCTGTACGCCAAGGAACACGGCATGAGCAAGATCGTGCCCAACCTAGTGGGGTTTTAAGAGATGCCGGAACCAGTCGGATTCTTCACCGATACCAGCATTTGCATCGGCTGCAAGGCTTGCGAAGTCGCGTGCAAAGAATGGAACCAGCTGCCGGGCAACACGCCGAAGTTCCTGGACAGTTTCGACAACACCGGGCAACTCGATGCGGAAAATTGGCGGCACGTCAAGTTCATCGATCTCGTCCCTGAAGCTCCGATCGTCGCCGGAAACGGGAGCGCTTGGCTCTTGATGGCCGACATCTGCAAGCATTGCACCCACGCGAGCTGCATGGAAGTCTGCCCGACGGATGCGATCATCAAGACCGAGTACAACACGATCTACATCCAGCAAGACGCCTGCAACGGCTGCCGCGACTGCATCTCTGCGTGTCCCTACGGCGCGATCGGATTCAACGAACGCACCGGGACCGTCGGCAAATGCACGATGTGCTACGACCGGCTGCAAGCCGACATGACGCCCGCGTGCGCGAAAGCGTGTCCGACCCAGTCGATCCAATACGGTACGCTGACCGAGCTGCACCAAAAGGCCGACGCGCGGCTGGCGACGCTCAAGGCGCAAGGCTACGAGAAGGCCGAGCTCTACGGCCGCGACGACTCCGTCTACGGTGGTTTGGGCGCGTTCTTCTTGCTGATGGACAAGCCGGAAGTCTATGGGCTTCCCAATGCCGCGAATGCCGGCTTGCCGAGCCGTAATAACTTCGGCGGGTACGTCAACGCTTTCATCGTTGCGGCGCTCGGCGTCTTCGCCGGGATGGTAGCGTTCCGCAAGCGCAGTCCCGGCGAACCCGATGCGGGCGCGCCCGCGACCGGAGGTGCACGCTAATGGCGGAACACTTCGTTCAACCGCCCCACTGGGAGTGGTACATCGTCTCGTATTTCTTCCTCGCCGGACTCGCCGGCGGGTCGTACACCTTGGCAACGATGTTGCGGCTGTGGGGCAGTCCGCGTGACGAGGGGACGGCGCGTATGGCCTTTCTCGTCGCGTTCCCGCTCGTCGTCGTCTGCGGCATCTTCCTGACGATCGACCTCGGTCAGCCGTTGCGCTTTTGGCACATGTTGATCAACACGACGCCGGGCGTCGGCGGCGTGAACTTCAAGTACTGGTCTCCGATCTCGATCGGAAGCTGGGCGCTTTTGATCTTCGGCGTTTTCTCGTTCGTCTCGTTCCTCGAAACGCTCGGTTACCTGCGGCCCATCGGCCGAGTCAACGAAATTATCGGATCGATCGTCGCGCTGTTCCTCGCCTCGTACACCGGCGTGGTTCTGAGCGTCTCGAATCAGCCGGTCTGGAGCGACAGCTACGCGATCGGCGGCTTGTTCGTTGCATCAGCGCTAAGCGCTTCGGCCGCGCTGCTCTCGTGGCTCTCAACCTATCGCAGCGACGCGGCATCGGCTGAACCGACCGAGCAACGACTGGAGACGGCCGACGGCTATTTCGTCGTCCTCGAACTGTTGATGATCGCCGCGTTCTTCATGACCTTGTCGACCGCCGGGACGATCGGGAGAATGCTCAGCGGGCCGTGGCTCATTCTCTGGATCCTGGTCCTCGTGAGCCTCATCCCGCCCCTGCTCTCTTTAGCGGGCCGCCGTACGACGGCACTCTCCGGTATCGGATCCGCGGTAGTCGTCCTCGTCGGAGTCTTCTTGCTGCGCTTCGTGGTGATCTTCGGCGCACAATTCTAGACGCGCGCGGGCGCAAATTTCGTAATGGAATGGGAAGAAACCCGACCTGGTAGCAAGACGGAGGCACGCGTCGTGGCCGTCGAGGACGGCGAGGCGCGCGCCCGCTTCGATCATGTAGCTACCGAGGAACCGCTCGAGATTCGCTTGGTCCTGCGTGGCCAAACGCGGACGGTCGCGGTCACGATGCGGACGCCGGGCGCGGATTTCGAGCTGGCTGCCGGCTTCCTCTACGGCGAGGGAGTGATCAAGGATCGCGACGAGGTGCGCGGCATCACGTACTGCGTCGACCGGAGCGTCGAGGCGGAACAGCGCTACAACATCGTCAACGTCGAGCTCTCGCGCGATGCTCTCCCCGATCTCGCACCACTGGAACGTCACTTCTTGACGACCAGCGCGTGCGGTGTGTGCGGGAAAGCAAACCTGGAAGCCTTGCGCTTGCGCGGCGTCCCGCCGCTTTCCGATGGTCCATCGGTCTCACCCGCGATCATCACGGCGTTGCCGGATCGCTTGCGCAGCGAGCAAGGGATCTTCCAATCGACGGGCGGCCTTCACGCGGCGGCGCTCTTCGATGAAACGGGCCAGCTGCTCGCCAT
>DATNIC010000172.1:0-6737 GCA_035604635.1 Binatia bacterium | reverse complement strand
CACGCATTTCGGGGAGCACGCTCACAGCCATTGGATCGCCCCAGACCATCGTGCGACGGCACACCTCGATCGCTGGGGGCTGAAGGCGGGGACGACGCTGCTGCTGCCGGCTAGAACTTCAACATAAGACTGAGCATAAGCTAACAGGAATAACCGGAGAGTCTTGAATCGCAGCGCAGCTATAATTCTGACAACCTCGTTTGCGATGGGCCTGTCACTACCCACGAGCGGGGCTGATTCCGGCAGGATCACGGTCTACGCTGCGGGGTCGTTGCGTGAAGCCTTTGACGCCGCGGGTCCGGCGTTTACAAAAAAGACCGGCATCGCCGTGATGTTTAACTTCGCGGGTTCCGATATGCTCGCGGCGCAGATCAAGCAGGGCGCGCCCGCGGACGTGTTCGCCTCGGCAAACACAATCCAAATGAAGATGATTACCGAGGCCGGGCTTGGTGATGGCCCGCCTAAACTTTTTGCTAGAAACCGCATTGTGCTTATAACGCCGAGGGCGAATCCCGGTCATATTAACGGTTTCGCGAGTTTGATGAAACCAGGAGCTAAAGTAGTACTCGCTGAGCCAGCGGAGCCCGTGGGCATCTATGCTCGTGAGGCGTTTAAGAAACTCTCTGGGAACGGTTATCCGTCGGACTTCGCGGCAGCCGTTGAGCGCAACGTCGTCTCTAATGAACTCAATGAGAAAGCAGTCGCAGCGAAGATTTCACTCGGTGAAGGTGACGCGGGAGTTGTGTACTCAACGGACATCACTTCCGACATCGCTTCGCAAGTGAACGTTATCCCCTTTCCCGCCGGAGTTACCTCTGAGATCATGTATCCCATTGTCGCTTTACGAGGTGCTCAGAATGTTCAGGGTGCTCACGAGTTCGTGCGGTTCATCGTAACCGAGGGGACTGCGTTCTTGAAAGCACGTGGATTCTTGCCGCCGTAGATTGGTTGGAGTCGCCTAACCTGTGACGCGCAGCCCCGCTGCGATTCCGTTGATCGATAACCGGATCGCGTTCGTTAGGTGCGGATCGCGTTCGCTACCCTCGGCACGACGAGCCTTGAGGAGCCGTACTTGGAGCAGCGATATAGGATCGACGTAAGGGTTGCGCAGTGCGATGCTGCGGGCGAGCGTTGGATCGCCGGAGAGTAGGCGGTCTTGCTGCAGGATCGACAACATGGCAGTGACCGAAGCTTCGTACTCCGCGATGATGCGCGGGACGAATCGCTCGCGCAGGCCGGTATCGGCTACGAGCTCGCGCGCATACCTTTCGAAGATTGCGAGGTCCGCGACCGCCAGTGCCCGCTCCATGCTGCGCAGCAACGCAGCAAAGAACGGGAACTCCGCCGCCATCGTGCGCAGCGTCGCCAGATCGTCCGGAGCTGCGGCGATCGCGGAACCGAACCCGTACCATCCCGGCAGGTTGGCGCGCGTCTGCGCCCAGCCGAAGGTCCATGGGATCGCGCGCATGGCGTCGATCGTGGTGCGCTTTCCGCGGCGTCCTGGTCGCGAGCTGATCTGCAACTCGGCGATCTCGTCGACGGGCGTGCAGGCTGAGAAGAATGTCAGGAACTCGGGGGCTTCGGTGAGCTCTGCGTACGCGGCGCGCGCGGTGACGGCAAGATCGTCGAGGAGCGCGTGCCACGCCGGCGGGATCACCGGGCGTGTGACCAGACCATTGAGGACCGCGGTGACCGTGATCTCGAGGTTGCGACGCGCGAGCGAGGGTAGCCCATAACGCGCGCTGATCACTTCGCCCTGTTCCGTTACCTTGAACCGGCCGCTGCGCGTTTGCGGCGGCTGCGCCGCCACGGCATCGTACGCGTCCGCCGCGCCCCGGCCTGCGGATCCGCCGCGTCCGTGAAAGAACCGCAGCGCGACGCCGTGACGTTCGGCGACCTCCGTAAGGGCGATTTGCGCGTGATAGATCGCCCACGTGCTCGCTACGATACCGGTCAGCTTCGTCGTGTCGGAGTAGCCGAGCATCAACTCCCATTTCTCGCCGCAGGCCGCGATGTATGAGCGGAACGCCGTGCTCTCGAGAAGGATGGTCGCCAGCGCGGCGACGCTCGCGAGCGAGGTCTCGCTTTCGAGCAGCGGGACGAGCTGCAGCGGCCCCGTGTCGAGCGCCCCACACGCGCGTGCAAGCGCGAAGAGGCTGAGCAAGTCGAACGGGGATTCGGTTCCGGCCAGAATGAGGGAGGCTACCGTGCACGCTCCGCGCGTAGCGCGCAGGTTCGCGACCGCCTGCAGCGACTTGACGATGTCCGCAGCGTCGGCCGAGAGCACCGCGTTGCGCGGGATCAAGGGCCGTTGCGTCGCGAGCTCGCGTGCGAACCAGGCCGCACGTTCGTCTTCACTGCGCGTCGAGAGCGGCGGCAGATCCGGTTCGATCAGCCCGACGACTTCGTCGAGCGCGTGCACGACGCGGTCGCGATGCTGGCGCCACTCGAGCGCGCACAGGTGAAAGCCGAACATCGCCACCGCACGCCGCAGCCGTCGCAGCGGGCGCGTCACTTCGGCGCCGCTGTGCTCGCGCAAGCTCGCCTCGATCAGATCCAGCTCGGCCAGCAGCTCCGAAGGCTCGGCGTAGCCCCCGGCCGCGTCGTCGCGCGTTAGCGAGACCCGGCGGTGCACGAACGCGAGCTTGCGGCGATAGGGCTCGGCTTCCTGACGCGGGCCCAACGTGTAGCGAACGTCGGGCAACTCCGCCGCGTCGCGCTCGACCGAGGCGACGAGTTCCGCCGAAACGCAACCGCGAATGACGTCTTGCGAGAAGCGCGCCTGCAATGCTTCGATCGCGCGCAAGTACTGCGCGAAGAGGAAGTCACGCGCTTGCCCGTGCGCGTGCAGGATCGCGTCGGGTGCGACGTTGGCGTTGCCGTCGCGGTCGGAGCCGATCCAACTGCCGAAGGTGAGGAACGTCGGGACCTCGCGCGGCAGCATCGTCTCGAGGCGTTCGAACAGCAGCGTTGCCTCGTCGAAGATCGCTTCGCGGAAACGAGCGACCAGATTGCGCACTTCGTCGTGGACGGTCGGCGCGGTGCGGTAGAGCTCGTTGCTCTGCCAAAGTAGGACGATCTGCGCGCGGAGCTCCTCTTCGATCGCTGCCGCTTCTTCCGCCGTGAGGACGCGCTCGTCGAGGTCGCGCAAGAGCGCGGCGATGAACGCCAGCTTCTCGCTCGTCGTACGGCGCAGCACTTCGGTCGGATGCGCGGTGAAGACGAGCCGGATTTCGAGCTGATCGATCAGGGCGAGGGCGGCCTCGCTGAGCGTCTCGAGCGAACCGCGCAGCGGTGCGTCGCCGGCGATCGTCCGTTCGCGCCGCCGCCGCTCGCGGTGGAGTTCCTCGGCGAGGTTGACCATTTGGAAGTACAGCGTGAACGCGCGAATGACGTCGACCGCTTCATCGAGCCCGAGCTCGGCTATTGCGGCGTCGATCGCAGCGTCGGAGACGCTGGCGGGATCGGCGCGGCGGCTGCGCGTCAGCGCGCGCAAGCGTTCGACACACTCGAAGGTGTGCGGACGCGCGTGCGAACGCAGCACGTCGCCGACGAGACGCCCTAGAAACGTGACCCGCGCACGGAGCGGCGCGGTCGTGTCGGTTTCGGGCGCCGATGGGCGTTCTTGGCTCGGAATCGCTACATCGATCACCCAGGGTTCATTCACCACAACGGCGAGTGGCGGCCCTCGACATCCGTGGGACAGACCACCCCGCCCGTTGGCCTAAGTGACGGCTAGAACTCGACGTCGAGCTCTTCGAGGTCGTCGGGCTCGGCTTTGGCCGCTTCGACCCACTCGATCATCTCGGGTAACGCCGTGATGCGCTCGCCGTAGCCGGTGCACGCGGCATCGAGCTTGACGTCGTACGTCACGAAGCGCCCGACGACCGGCGCGTACATGGCGTCGGCCATGCTCCGCTTGCCGAACAGAAACGGCCCCCCGTACTTGCTCAGGCACTCGCGCCAGATCTCGGTGATGCGAGCGATGTCGGCTTGCGCGGACTGCCACACTTTGAAGCCGGGATGGCGCGCCTTGAGGTTCATCGGGAGCGCGGATCGCAGGTTGCCGAATCCCGCGTGCATCTCGCCGCTGATCGAGCGGCAGTGCGCTGCGGTGCTTCGGTCGCCGGGGAGAAGTCCGGCCTTCGGAAAGGCGTCGTTGAGATATTCCGCGATGGCCAGCGTGTCCCAGACGCGAGCGCCCTCGTGCTCGAGGCAGGGGACGAGAAACGATGGTGACAACAGCAAGAGTTCAGCCCGCGCCGACGGATCGTCGATCGGCAGGCGCTTCTCCTCGAAGTCCAAGCCCGCGAATTTGCACAGTAGCCATCCGCGGAGCGACCAAGACGAATAGTTTTTGCTGCTGATCGTAAGCGTCGCCTTAGACATCGGGGCCATCATTCGTTTTTCTCCATGATCTATCAGCTTTATCAAGCCTATTTTGACGCCGTCGCGCCGTTGCGCGCGGCCGCGCGAGCAACGACCGCGGTCCTGAACCTCCCGATGTACGGTATGTTCGACCAGGGTCTGATTCGGAGCGCCGCGGCCGCGCACGAGTTGGTCGCGCGAGCCGGGCTGCGCCACGAGCGCCCCGCCTTCGGCATCGATGCCCTCGAGGAGCCGGTGCTGCGTTTGCCGTTCGCGACCTTGCTCCACTTCAAGAAGGAAGACGCTACGCCGCAGCCGCGCGTGCTGCTGGTTGCGCCGATGTCCGGGCACTTCGCGACCTTGCTGCGCGGAACGATCCAGACGATGCTGCCGGAGCACGACGTCTACATCACCGACTGGCACAATGCGCGCGACGTCGACACGGACGACGGCCGCTTCGACGTCGACGACTACATCGACTACATCATCCGGTTTCTCGAGACGATCGGTCCCGAGGCACACGTCGTCGCCGTCTGCCAGGCCAGCGTCCCGGTCCTCGCCGCCGTCGCCGTCATGGCCGAAGCCGGCAACTCCGCGATCCCCCGCAGCATGACCCTGATGGCCGGCCCCGTCGACACGCGCTCCAATCCGACAAAAGTCAACGAGCTCGCGCTGAGCCGCTCGATGTCGTGGTTCGAGCGGATGATCGGGATCGTCCCGTTCCGCTACCGCGGCGCGACGCGGCGCGTCTATCCCGGCTTCGTGCAGCTCACGGCGTTCATGAGCATGAACATCGAACGTCACCTCAAGGCACACCGCGATCTGTACGACCACATCGCATCGGGCAACGAAGAAAAAGCACAGGCCATTCGCGCGTTCTACGACGAGTATTTTGCGGTGACCGATCTCCCGGCGGAATTCTACCTGCAAACGGTCAGCTCGATCTTTCAGGAGCACGCGCTGCCGCTGGGCAAGTTCGAGTGGCGCGGACGGCGCGTCGATCCGCGCGCGATCAACCGCACCGCCCTGCTCACGATCGAGGGCGAGCGCGATGACGTCTGCGGGTTAGGCCAGACGCTCGCCGCGCACGACCTGTGCAGCAGCCTGCGGCAGTACCGCAAGCGGCACCACATGCAAGCGGGCGTTGGACATTACGGCGTCTTCAGCGGGGCACGGTGGAACAACCAAATTTATCCCGTGCTGAAAAACGCCATCCTTTCGAGCGCCTAGAGCGCCGTTACGTCTCGAATTATGACCAGTGCCATAGCCCAGCCGTTCACCGTCCGGGCGCGCACCAGATAGCCGTCTCGCGTGCGGTCGAATATCTGAAAGCCGGCATTGATCGCATCGACAAGCGATCTGAAAACTAAGATCCCAGCCATTGTCGTCCTACCTTCCTTGAGCCCATCGTAGCTGAGGAGCGTTTTGCTGACGTTGCGTCAGCGTTTGGGCTCCGTTACGCGGGGCGGATGGTTTTGGGACGCTTTGCGGACGGCTGCGCTGGTATCGTCCGAGTCACCGATCCATAAGTGCGCATCGGTACTACTAATGCAGCATAAGGAGCAGCAAGATCATGTCCGACACCGTTCAGTTCAAACCGATCTCAGCTTTAGTCGTGAGCGCCCTACTCGGGTTCGCGACCATGCAGATTGCTCGTGCCGACGAGCAGTCGTTTGTTCCCCAATTCTCGGAAGGGAGCGCCGTTCACGCCAGCATCGTGACGCTCAAGGACAAGTATACGATGGATGTTCGCGAGGATGACGGGTACGTCACGACCGTCCAACTGCATCGCGGAACACTTATTAAGCCGCTCGGCCAGACCCTGTCACCCGGAATGGATGTCGTTATCACGCTCGGCAGCAACTCGAACGCCGAGGAGCTGAGCGCCGCAGAGATAGACGTCCCGGACGCTACCGAACGCCTCCCCCTCGACACGGGCCCGTTCTTCACCATCGAATAAGCCGGCCGCTACGAACAGGCGGCGCAATCACCGGCGCCGCCTGTTCGAGCAACGGTTCAACGCTGGCCCTTTTAGAACAATTCCGTCGCCGCGAACCCGCTAATGTTTCCGTATTTAGCTAAAACGTCGATTTGCGGCTGGATCATCGTTGCCGTGAGCTGCTCGGCATATCGCACGGTTGCTGCCGGCGAAGCGACGTTCGTATACTTCGCGAGAATCTCCCCGCTCTTTGCGCGGTTTCCGTTTGCCCATGTCGCCGTTCTGCGCATCACCGCCCCAAAGCTGTCGACAAGGTCGGGATGATCTTTCGCCCACTGCGGTGTCGTGGCCCACGCGTTAACGGGAAATTCTTTTGCAATAGCGTCAAAGGGATATCCCAACACCCGCATGTTCTTCTTCTTCGCAAGCG
>DATNIC010000171.1:0-14250 GCA_035604635.1 Binatia bacterium | reverse complement strand
AGGCGCAAGCACTCGACGCGCTGCTGGCGAGACTCCACCTTCCGCTGACGGCTGTGCTGCTCTTCAAGACTGAGCGCCCGGAGCTGATCAAGCGGCTGACGGCGCGCTGGACGAACCCGCGCACCGGACGCGTGTACAACGAAATCTCCGATCCGCCGAAGGTCCGCGGCATTTGCGACGATGACGGGGGCGAGCTAGTGCAGCGACCGGATGACCGGCCCGAGACCGTCACCAAACGGCTGGACGTCTACGAGGCCCAGACGGCGCCGCTCATCGACTATTACAAGAGATCGGGCTTACTCGTCCCGATCGATGCCATGCAGCCGGTCGAGGACGTAAGGAAACAGATCGTGGCGGCATTGGGGTCTTCGGTAGCATCATGATCACGATCAAGTCGGCCCGCGAGATCGAGCTGATGCGCAAGAGCGGGAAAGTGACGTCGAAGACCCTTTCAGCGTTGATCCGTGCGGTGAAGCCGGGGATGACGACGCGCGATCTCGACCGCTTGGCGGAACAATCGATCCGCTCGATGGGCGGGATCCCGACCTTCAAGGGCTACAACGGCTTTCCGGCCTCGATCTGCACGTCGGTGAACGATCAAGTCGTACACGGCATCCCGGGCGACTATGTCTTGAAGGAAGGCGATCTGCTCTCGATCGATATCGGGACGACGCTCGAGGGTTACGTCAGCGACAGCGCCGTCACGGTCCCCGTCGGCGAGATCGGCGCGAACGCCGAACGCCTCATGAAGGTCACGCAAGAGTGCCTCATGCTCGCGATCGCGCAAATGGTCAAGGACAACCGCCTCTCGGATATCGGTCACGCCGTCCAGGCGCACGCGGAGGCCAACGGGTACGGGGTTGTCCGCGATCTGGTCGGCCATGGGATCGGGACGAAGATGCACGAGGAGCCGCAGGTCCCCAATTTCGGCCCCCAGGGGCAGGGGATCGTCCTGCGGCCGGGGCTGGTCCTGGCGATCGAACCGATGATCAACGAGGGCGGCTACCCGGTCCGGACGCTCTCGGACGGCTGGACGGTTGTCACGGCAGATGGTAAACTAGCTGCGCACTTCGAGCACACGATCGCGGTGACCGACGAGGGCCCAAAGATTCTGACGTTGCGTGACATCTGGGAGCACCAAGACGTGGATCGGTACAGGCCGAACGAGGAGGTCGCCGCGTAAAAATGGCACGGGGGCACCGTCGCAATCAAAACCGTCCCGATCGGCGTGGCAAGAAGGAGGCCCGTGCGGCCGCTTCCGCCACTCCGAAGGAAGAGGCGATCGAAGTCGAGGGCACGATCGTCGAGCCGTTGCCGAACGCGATGTTCCGCGTCGAGCTCACCAACGGGCACAAAGTCCTGGCCCACGTCTCCGGCAAGATCCGGATGAACTTCATCCGCATCCTCCCCGGCGACCGCGTCCTGGTCGAGCTCTCTCCCTACGATCTCACCCACGGCAGAATAACGTACAGGTATAAGTAAACAGAACTCACGGGCCCTCGGGGTACCGTAATCATAAGAGAAAGTTGAAGGGCCCGACATTCCGGGGGCCCCGCGAAGCGGGGGGCGCGCGGAGGCTGGGCCGGAGCGCCTTTAAAATGAAAGTTCGACCCAGTGTTAAACGGATTTGCGAGAAGTGCAAGATCATTCGCCGCGAAGGCAAAGTGCGCGTGATCTGCACGAGCAATCCGAAGCACAAGCAGGTACAAGGATAAAGAATGGCACGTATCGCCGGAATCGATCTCCCGCGTGAGAAGCGCATCGAGATCGGGCTGACCTACATTTACGGCATCGGGTTGCCGACCGCGAAGAAGCTCTTGGCAACCGCCGGGGTCAACCCCGACACGCGCGTCAAAGACCTCTCCGAAGAGGACGAGAAGAAGTTGCGCGACGCCATCGACGCGATCGGGATCAAGGTCGAAGGCGACCTGCGCCGTGACGTCACTGGCAACATCAAGCGCCTGGCGGACATCGGCTGCTATCGCGGGCTACGGCACCGCCGTGGCTTGCCGGTGCGAGGCCAGCGGACGAAGACCAACGCTCGGACGCGCAAAGGTCCGAAGAAGACCGTCGGAGTCCGCAAGAAGGCGACGGTCGCCCCGAAGAAATAAGCGCCGGGTGACGATCAGCGACGTCGACACGCCGGCACTCCTACTCGACTTCGACAAGCTGGACCGGAATCTCGACAAGATGGCGGCGCTCGCACGAGAGCGCCGCGTCGCGTTACGCCCGCATGCGAAAACGCACAAGACGCCGGTCATCGCGCAGCTGCAGGTCGATCGCGGAGCGGTCGGGATCTGCTGCGCGAAGCTCGGCGAGGCCGAGGTGATGGTCGCCGACGAGATTCGTGACGTCCTCATTACGACCGAGATCGTCGGCCGGCCCAAGATCGAGCGGCTCATCGCGCTAGCGCAGAAGGCGAACATTGCGATCGTCGTCGACGACGCTGCGGCCGCAGGCGACATCTCGGCGGCGTGCGTTCACGCCGGGATTCAGTTGCGTTGCTTCATCGACGTGAACGTGGGTCAGAATCGAACCGGCGTCGCGCCGGGCGAGCCGGCAGCGGGGCTGGCGGCCGCCGTCGCGAACGAGCCGGGCTTGATCTTCGCCGGCTTGCAAGGTTACGAAGGGCACCTGCAGCACATCGTCCATCCCAACGAGCGCCAAGCGGCGAACGCGCGGGCAATGCAGGCCCTGGTCGATACCGCCGCGCGGATCGCCAAGCGCGGCCTGCAGGTCGAGCTCATAACAACCGGCGGGACCGGGACGGCCGCCTACGCGAGCACCGAGGGTTATCCGCTCGAGATTCAGCCGGGGTCGTACACGGTCATGGACGCCCAATACGGCGCGACCGAGGGGGTCGATTTCGAGCACGCCCTCACGATCCTGACGACGGTGATCAGCGTGCACGACCATCGGGTGATCGTCGACGCCGGTCTCAAGGCGGCCTCGACCGACGCGGGGATGGCGAGACCGGTCGGGCAGCACGCGACGTATGCGCCGGGCGGCGATGAGCATGGCGTCTTGAGCGGGATCGCCGGGGCGCGACTGGGGATGCAGATCGAGCTCATCCCGGGGCACTGCGACACGACGATCAACCTGTACAACGAATACGTCGTTCACCGGGGCGGCGAGGTGATCGACCGCTGGCCTGTCGCCGCCCGCGGAAAGCTCCAATAGGGCGGCCTGCCCTTGACCCAGCCCCGGCGTACCGTGTAGAATCTCTTGTTGGCTGCTCTCGGGCGGCCCATTTCTCTCTGTAGGGATGGGCGCCGCGGAGGGCGCCGGACACGGTCCGGCCGGGCCCGTTCGCCGCGGGTCGCAGGGCAAGCTCGGACGGCTTGCAGAGCAAGCGCGTGCCGGTCGAGGCGACGACAGCCCGGCTCGTTGCCGGGAATAGGATAAACGAAGTGCGGAGTTTCTTTGGCAGTTAAAAAGGCAGTGAAGACCCGGAAGAAGCGCGAGTTCAAGAACGTCGGCTCCGGGATCGCGCACATCCACTCGTCATTCAATAATACGATCGTCACCGTGACCGATAACCAAGGCAGCACGATTGCGTGGGCCTCCGCCGGCAATCTCGGCTTTAAGGGCTCGAAGAAGTCGACGCCTTTCGCCGCGCAGATGGCCGCCGAAGCGGTCGCGCGCAAGGCGATGGACCACGGGATGAAGACCGCCGAGGTCTACGTGAAGGGTCCGGGCGCCGGCCGTGAGTCCGCGATCCGCTCGCTCCAAGCCGCTGGTCTCGAGATCACCCTTATAAAGGATGTCACGCCGATCCCCCACAACGGTTGCCGCCCGCCGAAGCGGCGTCGGGTTTAGGGGAAGAGGATGTCGCGTTATACGGGCGCCGTCTGCCGAATCTGCCGTCGTGAGACAGCGGCCAGCAAGACGGGCGAAAAGATCAAGCTCTTCCTCAAAGGCGATCGCTGCCTCTCAAAAAAGTGCGCCGTCGAGCGCCGCGGGACCGCGCCGGGCCAGAAGACGCAAGGCAAGGGCCGGCAGAAGATTTCGGAATACGGGCGCCAGTTGCGCGAGAAGCAGAAGATGCGCAAGTACTACGGCGTCGTTGAGCGGCAGTTCGAGAACTATTTCCGGGAAGCTGCACGCGTCCCGGGTCAGACGGGCCGGACGTTCTTGCAGCTGCTCGAGCGCCGACTCGACAACGTCGTCTATCGCCTCAATCTCGCGAACAGCCGCGCACAGGCGCGCCAGCTCGTTTCGCACCGCCACTTTCGCGTGAACGGCCGCCTGGTCAACATCCCCTCGTTCATCGTTAAGGCCGGCGACGTGATCACGATCGGTGAGCGCAGCAAGAACTCAACGCTCATTCAATCCAATGTCGAGACGGCGAAGAATCGCCAGCCTCCCCAGTGGCTCGAGTTCAGCGAGAACGAGCTCACGGCCAAGGTGTTGTCGATCCCCTCGCGCGAGCAGATCGACACGCCGGTCGACGAACAACTGATCGTCGAGTACTACAGCAGATAACCCCTCTCCGCCGATAGACGTCCGATCGTCGCAACCGGGGGTTGCGGCGGATAACGCAATCGGCAACAAAGGACACTCCAGACCATCATGACCATCATGGAAAGCTCTCAGGGAGCCGCGATCGAAGTTCGCGAGCGTCGCGACAATTACGCGAAGTTCGTCATCGAACCACTCGACCGCGGGTTCGGGATTACGCTGGGCAACGCGCTGCGTCGCGTCCTGCTGTCGTCGATTCCGGGTGCGGCCGTCACGTACGTGAAAATCGACGGCGTCCTGCACGAATTCTCGACGATCCCGGGCGTCGTCGAAGACATGACGGACCTATTGCTCAACCTCAAAGGTCTGCCCGTCAAGCTCAACAGCGACGAGCCGAAAGTCCTGACGCTATCGGTCACCGGAACGCGCGAGGTCGTTGCGGGCGATATTGCGCCGGACGCAGACGTCGAGATCCTGCAGCCGAATTACCACATCGCGACGATCACCGGGAAGAGCACGAAGCTCACCATGGAGATCGGCATTGAGAAGCACCGTGGTTACGTCACCGCCGATAAGCAGCGCAACATCGAGCACATGATCGGGTTGATACCAATGGACTCGATCTTCTCGCCGATCCGCAAGGTCAACTTCACCGTTGACGACACGCGCGTCGGGCAGAACGTCGATTTCGACCGCTTGACGATCGAAATCGAAACGAACGGTTCGATCACGCCGGATGAAGCATTGACGACCGCCGCTCATATCCTCACGCAGCAGCTCTCGCTCTTCCTCGACTTCAACACCGAGGACAAGGCCGTAGCGCCACCCCCGACGAGCGAGTGGGATGTCCCGGTCGAGACGCTCAACCTCTCGGTCCGGTCATTCAACTGCCTCAAGCGTGCGGGCATCTCAAAGGTCTCCGAGCTGCTCGACATGACGGAAGACGAGATCATCAAGATGCGCAACTTCGGCAAGAAGTCGCTAGATGAGATCAAGCAAGTGCTCGAGGAAAGGGGACTGTCGCTGCGCCAGCCGTAGCGACGATTCGTCATGCCGCACCAAATCGCGAACAAGCGTCTCTCCCGGACCGATGGGCACCGCAAGGCGATGTTGCGCAATCTCGCAACGTCATTCTTTCTCCACGAGAAGATCGAGACGACGACGACCAAAGCGAAGGAAATTTGTAAGATCGCGGAGCGTTTGATCTCGCAAGCGCGCCGCGGCGATCTCCATTCTCGGCGCTTGGTCGCGGCCTACTTGCAGGACGCGCAAGTCGTGCAGAAGCTGTGCGATCGGATCGCTCCGTCATTGAAGGATCGCACCGGCGGTTACACGCGAATTACCAAGTCGCGCGTCCGGCGAGGCGACGCCGCTGAGCTGTCGGTCGTCGAACTCGTAAAGTAGCGCCTCGTGTTACGCGCTGCCGACGACCCTCTAAGTCTTACCCCGGTCCTACGCGAATTCGTCGCGGACGCGCTCACGCCGATCACCGCTTATCTCGCCCTGGCCACGCCGGGGCGTTCGTGTTTGCTCGAGAGCGTCGAGGGGACCGACCGCATCTCGCGCTACTCGTTCGTCGGCCTGGACTACCTGGAGACCGCGGTCTTCGAAGGCGACCCGGCGATGCTCGACGGGATTCGTGCCATCGTGCGCCGGTACTCGGTCGACCGGAGTCTCCCGCTTCCGTTCCCCGGAGGCGTCGTTTGCGCGTTCGCCTATGACGCGGCCCGCGTCTTGGAGCGGATCGGCGAGCGCCCCCCAAACGACGTGCATTTTGCCGATGCGTACGTCGCAGTCCCGGGGACATGGGTCGTCTTCGATCACTTCACGCATCGAGTGACGCTGATCGGCTTTGCCGGTCCCGAGTCACCGGATGAGGTCGGCCGCCGGCTCGATCACTACATCGCCAAGCTGCTCTCGACCCGCCCGACGATTCCGGGCGTGGTGCGTGCGCGCGGCCCGGTGCGCGCTTCATTTGACGAGGCGACGTTTCTCGCGCGGGTCGCCGATGCCAAGCACGCGATCCACGAAGGCGACGCGTATCAGTTGCAGCTGTCAATCCGCTTCAGTTGTGACTTCGATGGGACGCCGTTCGATTTCTATCGTCAGGTCCGCACGCGTAATCCGTCGCCGTATATGTTCTTCATCGAGAACGAAGACGGAGCCGTCTTCGGCGCTTCGCCGGAGTTTCTCGTCCGCCTCGATGGGCGCAACGCTCGCCTGCGCCCGCTTGCCGGGACGCGTTCGCGCGGTCAAACCGCCGAAGAGGACTTGGCGATCGAGCGCGAGCTTCTCGTCAACGAGAAAGAGCGCGCGGAACACGTGATGCTCGTCGACCTTGGACGAAACGACTTGGGCGCGGTTTGCCGCATCGGGACGGTAAGCGTCGACGAGTTGATGGTAATCGAGCGATACAGTCACGTCATGCACATCGTTTCGAACTGTCGTGGCGAATTGTCCCAAGACAAGGACGCGCTCGACCTGTTCGCGGCGGCGTTTCCGGCCGGGACGGTCACCGGGACTCCCAAAATTCGCGCCATGCAGATCATCGACGAGCTCGAACCGGTCGCGCGCGGTTTCTACGCGGGGAGCGTCGCGCATCTCGATTTCGATGGCGATCTCGATTCGTGCATAACGCTGCGTTCGGTCCATGTGAAAGACGGACGGGCGTACTGGCAGGCTGCGGCGGGGATCGTCGCCGACAGCGTCCCGCGCGCCGAGTACGAAGAGATCTTCGCCAAGACTCGCATTGTCCGCGAGGTCCTAGGATTATGACCCGGCTTTTGCTGGTCGACAACTACGATTCGTTTACGTACAACCTCGCGCATCTCTTCGGATCCCTGGGCGCAGAGGTAGACGTGATTCGTAACGACGCGCCGGAGCTCGTCGAAGGGATCACCAAACGCTACGACGCGACGTGCATTGGGCCCGGCCCCGGCCGACCAGAAGATGCGGGCCGCACGCTCGCCGTCATTCGTGAGAGCATCGAGCGCGGCCACCCGCTCTTCGGCGTGTGCCTGGGACTGCAGGCGATCGGATATGCATATGGCGCGGACGTCGTCTACGCGCCCCACCTCATGCACGGAAAAACGTCGCGCATCACGCATAAGGGTGAGAACGTCTTTGCGGGCGTCCCTTCTCCCTTTGACGCGACGCGCTATCACTCGCTGTGCGTCTCGGCAACGTCGCTCCCCGAACAGCTGCGCATCACCGCGACCAGCGAGGACGGCGTCGTGCAAGGGATCGTGCACCGCGATCTCCCGATTTTCGCCGTACAGTTCCATCCGGAATCGGTCCTCACTCCCGACGGCCGCACGATCTTTTCGAATTTCCTCGCCGCTGCCGAAGCATCCAAGGCGGCCGCGCGATGACCGAGTTTCCAGCGCTCTTGCGGCGTGTCATCGGCGGGGGCGATCTTACCGCGGAAGAAGCGGCGGCCGCAATCGGCGCGATCATGGATGAGACGATCTCCGGCATCCAAGCCGGGGCGCTGCTCGCCGCCCTCGCGACGAAGGGCGAAAAGATCGACGAGGTCGTCGGTGCGGCGCGGGCAATGCGTCAGCGTGCCCTGCGAGTCGAGCACGGACTCCCGCTCGTCATCGACGTCGTCGGGACCGGCGGCGACGGTGCGCGGACGATCAACATCTCGACCTGCGCTGCGTTCGTCGTCGCCGGCGCCGGGATCCCCGTCGCCAAACACGGCAACCGCGCAGCCTCGAGCGCATGCGGGAGCGCGGACGTCCTCGAAGCGCTCGGCGTGCGGATCGATCGCTCTCCCGAGGAAGCTGCGACGATTTTGCGCCGCCATAGCATCGCGTTTCTCTTTGCGCAGCGCTATCATCCGGCGATGAAAGCCGTCGGTCCCGTCCGCAGCGCCCTAGGAGTGCGGACGATCTTCAACGTCCTCGGCCCGTTGACGAATCCCGCGCTCGCGCATCGTGCCGTCGTCGGCGTCGCGCTCCCGCGGTACGTCGATCTCGTCGCCGAAGCGCTGCAAGGGCTCGGGTCCCAGGCGGGTGCGGTAATCCACGCCGAGAGTGGGATCGACGAGGTTGCCGGCGAGGGGCCTACGCACGTCGCGCAGTTCGACGGCGGGAGCATCCGCCGCTGGACGCTCGATCCCGCCGACTACGGCGTCCATGCGACGCTCGAGCAGCTCCGCGGCGGCGACGCGAAGGCCAACGCGGACGCGGCGCTCGCGATCCTGAGCGGAGAGCAGTCGCCGCGCGCCGACGTCGTCGCGCTCAACGCGGCGTTGGCGCTCGTCGTCGCGGGTGCGGCGGAAGACATCGCGGGCGGCCTCGAGGTCGCTCGCCGGAGCATCGCGGAGGGCGCGGCACTCGCAGCGCTCGAGGCATTACGGACCGAACACGAGGTAGAATTGGCACGATGAGCGACATCTTGACGCGCCTCTACGAAGCGAAGGCACGAGTGCTTGCCGACGACCAAGCGCGCGAGCCGCTCGCGAAGCTGCGCGAGCGGGCTGAACGGAGGCGGTCGGAGCGGCGGTCGTTCCGCGACGCGCTTACGGGCGCGCGCGGTGCCGCGGTTATCGCGGAGATCAAGCGAGCATCGCCATCCGCGGGACTGATCGCGCGAAACTTTGATCCCGCTGCCGTCGCAGCGCTGTTCCAGCGGGCCGGCGCCGATGCGATCAGCGTCTTGACCGAGAGCGACAACTTCCTTGGTGAACTCGCTTTTCTTGACGTTGCGCGCTCCAATGCTAAGCTCCCGATCCTGCGCAAAGACTTTCTCACCTGTGCTTATCAAGTCGTTCAGTCGGCCGCCTACGGCGCCGACGCGATCTTAGCGATCGTCGCGGGCTTGAGCGACGAGCAGCTGCGCGAGCTGCTCGGCGAGGCCGAGTCCTGGAATCTCGATGTCTTGGTCGAGGTCCACGATGAGGCGGAGCTGGCGCGGGCACTCGCGTTGAATGTTACCTTGCTCGGCATCAATAATCGCAATCTGCGAACATTCGAGACGAACATCAACGTGACCGAGCACCTGATCGAGCACGTCCCGCCCGGCGTCTTCGTCGTGAGCGAGAGCGGCCTACGCTCAGCCGACGACATCCGGCATCTCAGTCAAGCCGGCGCTCGCGGCTTTCTGATCGGCGAGTCGCTCATGCGCTCGGAAGATCCCGTCGCGCTTATTGCCTCGTTGAAGAATGCAACCTCGGTGCGTGCCTAGAACGCGAGTGAAGATCTGTGGCTGCACGTCGGTCGCGGACGTCGAGGGCGCGATCGACGCCGGAGCGGATGCCGTCGGTATGATTTTCGCCCCGAGTGCTCGGCGTGTCACACTCGCACAGGCCCGCCGCATGTCCGAAGCGGTCCCTTCGCTGGTCTCGATCGTCGGCGTGTTTATCGACCCCTCGGCAGCAGAACTCGAAGAGGCGCTGGAGACGATCCCGAGGATGCAGCTGCAGTTCAGCGGCTCTGAATCGCCGGAGCTTTGCCACAGTGCGGGTGCCCCCTACACGAAAGTCTTTCATATCGATGGGGATGGCTTCAATTTAGGTGCTTTGCGCGCCACGGTGGATCGCTACAACGGAGGCGTCACGATGTTCGAGACTGCCTCTGCAGGACGCGGGGGCTCAGGACGTTCGTTTGACTGGTCCCTGATCGAACCGCTTGCGCACAAACGGCGGATTGCAATCAGCGGAGGCCTGACGCCGGAAAACGTGGGCGCGTGCGTGCGCTCGGTCCGTCCGTACGCGGTCGACGTGCGCACCGGAGTCGAGACCGGCGACGCGAAGGATATCAAGAAGATGCGTGCATTCGTCCGGGCGGTGAGGGAAGCCGATGCAGAAGCCTGACGAACGCGGTTATTTTGGGGCCTTCGGCGGGAAATTCGTGCCGGAGGTGCTCTACCAGGCGATTACGGAGCTCGAACGCGCGATGAATGAGGCGTTCGCGGACCCCGCCTTTTGGGAAGAGTACCACGCGATTCTCCGCGACTATGTCGGCCGTCCGTCGCCGATCTACATCGCAGAGCGTTTTGCGCCGGGACCGGCGACGATCGTCTTCAAGCGCGAGGACCTCAATCACACCGGCGCGCACAAGATCAACAACACCGTCGGGCAGGCGCTGCTCGCCAGGCGAATGGGGAAGAAACGGCTGATCGCTGAGACCGGAGCGGGCCAGCACGGCGTCGCGACGGCGACGATCGGCGCGAAGATGGGCTTTCCCGTCGACGTCTACATGGGAGAGCACGACGTCGAGCGGCAAGCCCCCAACGTCTATGTGATGAAGCTCCTCGGAGCGCGGGTCCATCCGGTTTCGAGCGGGACCAAGACGCTCAAAGATGCGACCAACGAAGCGTTTCGCGAATGGGCCGCCCGGTGCGAAGACACCTTCTACGTGATCGGAAGCGTCGTCGGCGCGCATCCGTACCCGTATATGGTCCGCGAGTTTCAAAAAATCATCGGGATCGAGGCGCGCCGGCAGATCCTCGAGCGCTTCGGGCGCTTGCCGACGGATGTCCTCGCATGCGTCGGCGGTGGGAGCAACGCGATCGGGATCTTCTCGGGCTTCGTAGATGACCCGGACGTGAAATTGTGGGGCGCGGAAGCCGCCGGCCTCGGCACGGATACGAAAGAGACCGCCGCGTCGATGGCCGCGGGGACCGTCGGGGTATTGCACGGTTCGCGCTCGTACGTGCTGCAGACACCGGAAGGTCAGGTGCAAGACACGTACTCGATCAGTGCCGGACTCGATTATCCGGGCGTCGGTCCGGAGCACGCGTTCCTGAAAGAAAGCGGTCGCGCGATCTACGTCCCGGTGACCGATGATGAAGCGCTGGCAGCGTTTCATCGCTGTGCGGAGCGCGAAGGGATCGTCCCGGCCCTCGAGAGCGCCCATGCGTTGGCACTCGTCGACCGAGTCGTCGCCGAGCGCGGCAAAGACGGCTTGATCGTCGTGAACATCAGTGGGCGCGGCGATAAGGATACGCGGCACGTCGCCGACTACGAGGCGGCGGCGCGTCGCAACTCGATGTCGGTCGCGTGATGTCATCATCGAAGGTGATTGCCGGCAAGCCGGGCGCGCGCATCGACGCGGTGTTCGCGCGTGCCCGCGAGAAAGGCCGCGCGGTCCTCATTCCCTACGTCGTCGCCGGCGATCCCGACACCGAAACGACGGTCGCTGTGATCGAAGCGATCGTAGCGGCCGGTGCCGGGATCGTCGAGCTCGGGATCCCCTACGGCGATCCGCTCGCGGACGGCCCGACGATCGCCGCCGCCGGACAGCGAGCGCTCGAGGCGGGGACGACGCTCGAAGACGCATTCGCCGTGGCGCAGCGCGTGCGCGAGCGCGCGCCGATCATCTTTTTTACCTATTACAATCCCATTTATCAGTACGGTGTCGACCGGTTTGCGAAGCGCGCCGCGGCAGTAGGGGCAAGTGGCGCGATCGTCCCCGACGTCCCGCTCGAAGAAGCGGAACTGCTGCGCGCGGCGTTGCGCCGCGAGGGTTTGGCGCTTCCGCTGTTGGTCGCTCCGACAACGCCGCGCGAGCGTGCGGCCCGGATCGCCGCCGCGAGCGACGGATTCGTGTACATCGTCTCGCGCCTCGGGGTCACCGGGGCGCGGCGAGAGCCCGACGTCGCATGGATCGAGCGCGAAGTTGCCGCATTGCGAAAGCAGACCGAGAAGCCGCTCGCCGTCGGCTTTGGGATCAGCACGCCGGAGCACGTGAAGGCCGTCGCGGCAGTAGCGGACGGTGTCATCATCGGCAGCGCGCTGATCGATGCCTACTCCGGAACCCGCGCCCTCGCCGCGGCCGAACGAGCAGGCGCATACATCGCGTCGCTCGCAGGCGGGTTACGCCGCTAGGTCGTTCAGCTTAAGAGCGCGTGAAGGGAAGTGCCGGGGCGCCCGACTAAAGTCGGAACGATTCTTTCTTTCCGGAGAGACGACATGAAGCTACGCCATCTTTCGCTCCCCCTTACCTTGGCGTTCGTCGCCACGCTCTTGCTCCCGATCGCTTCCACTCCGGCGCGTGCCGCGGGCGACACGATCGTCTTCGGCGCCGCCGTCTCGCTCACGGGACGTGAGTCCAAAGAAGGACGGCTGACGCAAGAGGGCTACGACTTCTGGAAAGACTGGATCAACGCGCACGGCGGAATCAAAGTCGGCGGCAAGACGTATCAAGTCGCAATCAAGTACTATGACGACGAAGACAATCCGCAGACGTCCGCCAAGCTCGTGGAGAAGCTCATCAGCGACGATAAGGTGAACTTCATCCTCGGACCGTACGGCTCGTCGGCATCGTTTACGACGGCAGCCGTCGTCGAGCGCTACAAGGTCCCGATGGTAGAGTCGAACGGCGCGGCCGAGACGATCTTCAACCAGGGTTACAAGTATACGTTTGCCGTCTTGGCACCGGCCCGGCGCTACCTCGAAGGGATCGTCGACATGGCGACCCACATGCAGCCGAGGGCGCAAACGCTCGCGCTAACCTCCGCGAACGATGCCTTCTCGCAAGAAGTCGCTCAGGGAACGGCCAATTTCGCGAATGCCCACGGCATCAAGATCGTCTACCAAGAGAAATATCCGGTAACGACGACGGATGTCTCGACGATCATCAGCGCGATCAAGGCAGCGAATCCGGACATGATCCTCAACGCCGGCCACCTCACGGACGCGCTCCTGGTTCACAAGGGGCTCAAAGAGCAGAACGTGATGGCCAAGATCTACGGCTATTCGGTCGGCCCGGATACGCCGGACTTCCGCGACTCGCTGGGCAAGGACGCGAACTACGTCATCGGTGCGGCGCAGTGGTCGACGACCGCGAAGTACAAAGGTTATCCGGGTTTCATCACGTCGAGTGCCGAGTATACGAAGCAGTTCGTCGCCAAGTATCACCACGAACCGGACTATCACAATGCCGAATCGACGGCCGGATGCCTCGCGTTCCAATACGCGATCGAGAAAGCCGGCTCGCTCGACCCGCAGAAGGTGCGTGACGCGCTCGCAAATCTCGACGTCGTCACGTTCTACGGCATCATCAAGTTCGATTCACGCGGCTTGAACGTCTTCAAGCCGATGGTCGTGAACCAAATCCAAAGCGGCAAACTCGTTACGGTATGGCCGGCCGGCGTCGCGGTCGCGAAGCCGGAGTATCCGGCGCCTGTCTGGGCAAGGCGCTAGGCCGCTAACTCTTTGGGGCTTTTTCTCCAAGATCTCGTCAACGGCATACTGGCGGGCGGGATCCTAGCCGTCGTTGCCCTGGGCTTCAGTCTGGTGTGGGGCATCATGAACATCATCAACCTTGCTCATGGTGCCTTCATCATGCTCGGGGCGTACATCACGTATCAACTCTTCACGTCATTGCACGTCGATCCGTTCGCGAGCATCCCGATCAGCTTCGCCATCATGTTTGCGTTTGGGTATGTGATTCAGAAGTACGTGATCAACAACGTGGCCCGGGCCCCGGTCCTTACGACGTTCTTGCTGACCTTCGGCCTCTCGCTCTTGCTCGTCAACCTCGCCCTCATGATCTGGAGCGGCGATGCGCGAGCCGTGACGCCGACCTACGCCGGCTCGAATTTCTCGGTCGGCCCCGTGACGATTCCGTGGGCGAAACTTGCGACTTTGGCCTGCGCGCTCGCGATCACGGCTCTGATGCAGCTTTGGCTGGCTCGCTCGAAACTGGGACGAGCGATCCGTGCGACATCGATGGACATCGGTGCTGCGCAGCTCTCCGGCGTCCGCGTCGCGCAGGTCTATTCGATCGTCTACGCGCTCGGCGCAGGGCTCGGCGGTGCGGCCGGATCGCTGCTGAGTCT
>DATNIC010000170.1:0-19755 GCA_035604635.1 Binatia bacterium | reverse complement strand
TCTCTACGTCGACGACATCAACAAGACGCCGCTGAACATCGGCGACGTCGAAGTGACGTCGGGACGTTCCGGCTGGACGATCGGCGAGAAGGTCAGCAAGGGCGATGACGTCCTCGTCCAGATCGTCAAGGAGCCGCGTGGCCTCAAAGGCGCGCGGATCAGCACCAACATCTCGCTGCCCGGCCGCTACCTCATCCTGATGCCGACCGGCAAATACAGCGGCGTCTCACGCAAGATCGATTCGGCTGAGGAGCGCAACCGCCTCAAGGGGATCATGAAGCGCATCCGGCCCGAGGGCATGGCGACCGTCGTGCGCACCGCAGCCGGCAACGTGAGCGAAGCGGAGCTGATCGCCGACCTCGGCGTCTTGATTCGCATGTGGCACGGTATTCTCGAAACGTTCAAGCGCGCGCAAGCGCCGGCGCTTCTTCATAAGGACATGAATCTCGTCTACAAGGCCGCACGCGACTTCGTCACTCCCGATATCGACCACGTCTACATCGACGATGCAGAAGAGTTCGATAAGGTTCGCGATTTCATGCGGCTGCTCGGTCCTCAGTATCTCGATCGCATCGAGCACTACAACTCGGGCCGCTCACTTTTCAAAGACTTCCGCGTCGACGAAGAGATTCAAAAGCTCCTGCGCCCAAAGGTGAATCTGCCATCAGGCGGATCGATCGTCATCGAGACGACCGAAGCGCTCACCGTCATCGACATCAACAGCGGTAAGTTCACGGGCGGCCGCAATCTCGAAGACACGATCGTCAAGACGAACGTCGAAGCCGCGGCGGAGATCGCGCGCCAAGTGCGCCTTCGCGACATCGGCGGAATCATCGTCTGCGATTTCATCGACATGAACTCTGAATCGAGCCGCAACAAAGTGCTGCAGACGCTCGAAGCGGGTCTGCGCCGCGACCGGACGCGAACGACGATCCAATCGTTCTCGGCGCTGGGATTGCTCGAGTTCACGCGTAAACGCGTCGGCAAGGATCTTGCCGGCCAGTTGCGTTCGAGCTGTCCGACCTGTCACGGCGCGGGGGCCGTCATGTCGCCCGAGTCGGTGACGATCGAGACGTTCCGCAAGATCCGGCACGATATCGACGGGAAGCACGAGCCGGTCGTCGTCGAGGCGCATCCGTACGTCGGTGCGCAGATGGAGTTCTGGTACGAAGATGAGCTGCGCGCGCTCGCCGAGTCGATCGGCGAGTCGATCGAGATTCGAGTCGATGCCGCGACGCATCCCGAACATCCGCATTTGATCTACGGTCCGCTCAACGGCAAGGCCGAGCGTCCGATCGTCCGCGTCGGCGACGAGTTCGAAGTCGACCTCCTCAACATGCGGCTCCCCAATCCGACCTCGGCACTCGCCGTGATCAACGGCCGCCTCGTCGAAGTCGAGAACGCGGCGGCCGCCGTCGGCCAAACGATCAAAGTCCGCATCCTCGACGTCGACGGTGCAGACGTCCTCGCAGAACCGATGACGCCCATCGCAATCGCCGCGGAGACGCGCCGGCGTCGCCGTCGCGGACGTGGTGTGCCCAAGCCGCTCACGGCCGAAGAGCAGGCCGACGAGCTGCGCGAGCTGGCCGAAGAGGCCGCGCGCGGCGCCGAAGTTCGCGCGGGGATCGGGATTTCGACCGCCGCGGAAGCCGAAGCCGAAGAAGCGATCGAGAAAGCCCCCAAGCTCGGCCCCGATATCGTCGGCCGTTCGGTCGGCGGCGGCCGCGAAGATTCATTCAGCGAGAATGGCTTCGACGAGGGCCAGCCGCGCCGTCGCCGCCGGCGCCGTCGCCGGCGCGGACGCGGTGGGCAGGGGACAGAGGGCGGACCTGGGACCGCGGCTGCTGCGCAGACCGCCGATGCCCAGGCAACGGCCGCATCCGCGGCTCCCGAGACCGAAGTCGAACCCGGGCTTGCAGCAGCGAGCTGGCCGCCCGACGGTGACGAAGCCCATAAGCGTGGTCGTCGTCGCCGTCGCCGCCGTCGTCGCGGCCATGGCGGCGCCGTGCAGGAAGGCGGGACGCCACGCCCGGTCCCGGACCGTCACATCTTCCGCGTCAATCCCGACGGGTCGCTCGTCGCGACGGGTGAGACCGCTCCAGCCGAACCGACCCGGGCGATCGCACCCTGGCGGCAAAGCGCCGGTCACGTCGCGATCGAACCGCCGCCTCCGGCCTTGAGCATCCCGCCGGAGAGCGCCGGCGGCGACGTACGCGTCACCAAACCGACGCGTCGCCGGACCACGACCCCGCGCAGGACGGCCGCCGCCTCGCTCGAGGCGACCGAAGTTCACGCGCTGCCCAGCGGCGAGACCGCCGCGGAGAAACCGAAGCGCCGCACGCGCAAGAAGGCTGAGGCCGATGGCGCAGCCGAGGCCAAGCCGAAACGTGCGCGCAAAACCGCGACCGCGGCCGGTGAAGCACCAAAGAAGCGCACCCGCAAGAAAACGGAGACGGAGGCTTAGGCCTCCGTCTCTTCTTTTTTACTGGTCGCTGTTTTGGGCGATCTTACCTTGTAAGTAGGTGAGCGCCGTTTGCAGCTGCGTGTCGCGCGTCGGGTCGCCGTAGCGCGGACTCGCGTTCTCGTCGGCAACGATGTCGGGCGCAATGCCGACCGTATTGATGTCGCGGCCCTTGGGCGTGAGGTAACGCGCGGTCGTGATCTTCACCGCCGAGCCGTCCGGCAGCGGATAGATCGTCTGCACCACGCCTTTGCCGTACGTGCGCATGCCGATCAGCGTACCGACGCCGTTGTCCTGAATCGCCCCCGATGTGATTTCGGATGCCGACGCCGTGAGCTTGTTGACCAAAACGACGAGCGGCCGCGGCATGATCGCGGTGTTTTCAGCGTCGAATTCGGTATTGTTGCCTTGCCGCGCCTCGACCGTTACGATCGGACCGGTTGGGACGAACTTCGAGCTGACGTCGATGGCCGCGTTGAGGTAACCGCCGCCGTTGTTGCGCAGGTCGAGGATGAAGCCCTTGGCGCCGTCCCCATCGAGCTTCGCGAGCGCTTTACTCAGCTCGCTCGCGGTGTTTAGGCCGAAGACGGTCAGCTGCGCATAACCGATGTGGTTGGGAAGCATCTTCGAGAAGACGCTCGGCGCGTGGATCATTGCGCGCGTAATCGTGATCGGCGCTTGCAGCGACTGCCCCGTGCGCAGGATCGTGATGATGACGCGCGTCCCCGGCGTCCCGCGCAGCATCTTGGAGTCTTGCTCCGTCGTGAGACCCTTAGTCGTTTTCCCATTGATTGTCGTGATGATATCGTCGGCTTGCACGCCGGACTTTTCTGCCGGACCTTCGGGGATGACGTCGTTGACGCGCAACATCTTGGTCGCGTCGTCGATCATCATCGACAAGCCCACGCCGCCGAAGTTTCCGCCGTCGAGCCCTTCGTTCAGATCGGCGTACTGTTTTGGCGAGAGGAAAACCGTATACTTGTCGTGGACCGCGCCGAGCAATCCGCTGATCGCCTCGTAGGTGATCTGTCTCGACGGGAATTTCGTTCCGTAGGCGGTGACGACAGCGTTGACTTCACGATCCAGCTCGCGCAACGTCGCCTGCTGATCGTCGCTCGCATGCGCAGCGGGGACCGACGGCTTTGGCACGCCGTTTTTCACGAGGAACGAGAGCAGCTGCGTGTGCACGCCGTCGAGCAAAACCTGAGCGTCGACCTTCTTGTAGAACTCGCTCGTCATTCGATTGAACGATGTGTCGAGCTCGTCGTGCTCGAGGGTGCTCATCCCGTTCGCTGCCGAGGCCGGCAGCCGAACGGCGGCCGACGTCAGAGCGAGTGCGAGGATGAGAGGGATCCAGCGTTTCATTTGTCCACCTTGGCAAGGATGTAGGATTTTGCGGCGGCGAGTTGCCGGTCGCGGTCGGTGTCGATCAAGGGCGGATCGACGGGCGCAGAGACGATGATGTCCGGGGTGATGCCGCGCTTGTTGATATCGCGGCCGAGCGGGGTCAGGTAGCGCGCCGTCGTGATCTTGAGCGCACTTCCGTCAGGCATCGTATAGATGCTTTGTACGACACCCTTTCCAAACGTTTGGGTGCCGAGAATCGTCCCCACCTTATAGTCTTGTATCGCCCCGGATGTGATCTCGGACGAGCTTGCGGTATACTTATTCACCAAGACAACCAGGGGCGCGACCCCGATCGAGGTGTGCTCGGCGCTCTTCGATTCCCGTTCGCCGGCCCGGTCGAGCGTCGAGACGATCGTCCCAGAGGGGATGAACAGGCTCGAAATCTGCACGGCGCTCTCGAGCAGCCCGCCGCCGTTATTGCGCAGGTCCAAGATGTAGCCGCGGGCGTGGTGGGCCTTGCCGAAAAGCATGGCGCTGCGGACTTCGTCATACGAAGACGTCCCGAAGTCGGCCAGGCGGACGTACTCGATTCCACCTTCCAGCTTCGCTTTGACCGACGGCACATGGATGAACGCGCGCGTCACGTGGAGCATGTGCTGGGTCGAGCCCCCATGGTTGTGGACCGTCAGCGAGACGATGGTCCCGACGCGCCCGCGAATCATGTGCTCGACCGCATCGAGCTTCATCCCGCGGATCGAGCGGCCGTCAACCGTTTCGATAACGTCGCCGGGCTTCATCCCCGCGCGCATAGCGGGGTTCCCCTCGATCGGCTCGACGACGACGTCTTGGGTCCGCGGATCCTGGACGATGTAGACGCCGATCCCGCCGAAGTCTCCGCCTTGCAGGGACTCTTGGAGGCCGTCGATCTCGCTCTTCGAGAGATAGGTCGTGTACGGGTCGCCGAGCGAACTCATCATCCCGCTGATCGCGGCCTGCGTATATGCGCTGCTCGTCGCAACACGAGGCCACGCCGTCTGAACTTGGCGTAGCTGCCCCTCGAGCAGCGAGACGTCATGACCGCGGTCGCCGGTCGCGATCAGGCGCGCGAGGTGCGGAGCCTTTACGCTGTGCTGCTGCAGAAAATCCATCAGCGCCTTGCGTTCGCCGTCGAGAAGCAGCTGCGCGTCGACCGGTTTGTAGTAGGCGTCTTCGACCCGGCGGAACGTCGTGTCGAGCATCCGCTGATCGCGCTCGGCCGAATTCTGAAGAAAAGAGCGCAAGTCGATCGAGGCGATCGGGCTCCCGCCCGCTGCAACCTCGTCGCCGCTCGTGGCGTTGATCCGCGCGACGTAGGTGATGGCGCCGAGCACCGCCAGAGCGAACGCGGCCGCGGCCAGGAGAGCGCGAAGTCTCGATGACATGGGGCTTCGGCTCTTTCGTTTATCCGGGGTCCCGTCCTTTGGTCGGACGGAGCGCTAACCTTATCTTAGTGAAGATACCCCAGCGGGTCGACGGGTTTGCCGTCGCGGCGTACTTCGAAATGCACGTGCGGCCCGGTCGCGTCGCCCGTCATCCCGACGGCACCGATCGCTTGTCCGCGTTGGACGTCCTGGCCCACACCGACGAAAATCTGCGAGCAGTGGCCGTACAAGGTCGACGTCCCGCCGCCGTGGTCGATGACGATCGCGTTTCCATAGCCGCCGTACCATCCGGCGAAAATGACGCGGCCGTCGGCCGCCGCGGAAAGCGTCGTCCCTTGTGGGGCGGCGATGTCGATCCCGGAGTGCAGCTGATAGCGATGCTGCACCGGGTCGAAGCGCATCCCGAATGGAGAGGTGATCGTCCCGGAGACGGGCCAGCCGATCGCGCCCGGGCCGGCAAACGAGGGCGGGGCCGGGCGCCCGGCGAGCAGCGCTGCCCGGCGCTCTTCGTCGCGCCGCGCAGCCTCGGCGCGCTGTTTTTCGCGAATGAGGACTTCGAGCGCAGCCTCTTCCTGCTCGGTGATCTCCTCGAGTTCGTTCACTTGGTGCACGACGGCAGCTTTCTCCGCCTCCGCCGCGCCGAGCAGGTTCCGGCGTTGTTGCGCCAACTGGTCGAGCACGTTTCGCTTCTGCTGCTGCTCGGTCTGTGCTTGCTCGAGGGCGACTTGCGTCCCCAATAGTTGGGCGCGCGCGCTCGCAACTTGATGCTGGGCGGCCTGACGAGTGCGGATCGCGTCCTGGTTCGCCCGGATGACGTACCGGATGTCGTCCCAGCGCTCGACGAAATCTGCAAACGAATTCGCGGCCAACAACACGTTGATGTAGCCGAGGTTGCCGTGCTCGTAAGCATCGACCAACCTGCGCCGGTAGGCGTCGCTGTGCCGGTGCAAGGTCGCTTCGGCGGCGTCGAGCTGCAGCCTGTTCCAGGCCAGATGCTTCTCGTTGGAATGGACGTCGGCAGTGACGCGATCGAGATCGGCGCCGACCACAACGATGTTGTGGTTGGTCTCGTCGAGCTGGCCTTGCAGCGATCCGACCTTCGCGCGCGCGCCCTCGAGCTGCGCTTTCTTCGCGTTGAGCTTCAGATGAGCGTTGTGGACCTGGCGCTGATGCTCGTGAATCTTCTCATCGATCGTCGCGCCGCGCGCGGCGACCGGCTGCATCGCGACCAGCAGCGACAGAACGAACGCCGCCATGCGATTCACGAGCGCCGCTGGTCCTTTACCCACACCGAGCGTTCGATCGACTTGGCGTACTTTTTCAGTTCGGCGGCGACCTCGCTGACTTGCTGATATGACGTGAAAGTCCGATCCTCGTTCGACACGATTGCGATCGACACGGTCATGATCGGAAATTCGGCGCTTGCGCCGGCACGGTCGGTCGTTGCAATGTAGCCGCGCTCGAGATCTTCGATGTCGTAGAGGACCCGGATGTCGCGATCGAACATCCCGACGACCCGTTCCGAGATCCGGACATCGGTTCCCGGCCGCGTCAAGACGACAAAATCATCGCCGCCGACGTGGCCGACGAAATCTCCCTCGGCGCCGAACGAGTGGGTCACGTCGGTCAGGATGGCTGCGATCAGCTGGATCGCGGCGTCGCCGCGCGCGAAGCCGTAACGATCGTTGAACGACTTGAAGTGGTCGAGGTCCGCGTAGAGCAGCGACCATGGGATCATGCCCTCGACGCGCCGGCGGACCTCGCGTTCGATTGCCAGATTCCCCGGCAACCTCGTCAACGGCTGCACGGTGCCATCGGCAGCACGGCGGATCTTCGCGCGAATCCGGGCGAGCATCTCGTCGGGGCGCAACGGCTTGGCGATGCAGTCATCCGCGCCCGCCTCGAGACCGGCGATCGTCTGCCCTTTTTCTTCGGTGGTCGTCAACAAGATCACGGGGACGTGCGCGCAGCTCGACATCTTGCGAATGCGCCGAGTCACTTCGAGGCCGTCCATGCGCGGCAGCACCGCGTCGATCAGGATGAGGTCAGGGCACTGAACATCGAGCAGCGTGAGCGCGGAAGGACCGTCGACGCACTCGATTGGATCGAAGCCCGCGAGTTCCAGATTCCGGGATACGATCGCACGGTAGCTGCGATCGTCGTCGATTACGACCACCTTGCGTCTTGGTGCGCTTTCAGCCGTCACGTCCTCAAGTATCGGCCGACCGAAAGCCAAGCGGCGACGAATCCGACGGCGGCGCCGGTAAGTAGGAGCTCTCCGGCAAGCAAGGGCTCGTCGATCTTGACGGCGCCGATCGCGATGAACGCAAGCGACTCGAACAAGCGCGGCGCCAGCTCGAAGCGAGCAACCGCCAAGATCGCGACGGCTACGAGCGACCCGATGAAGCCCGCGAGCAGCCCTTCGCAAATGAAGGGGCCACGGATATACATATTCGTTGCACCTACGAGCTGCATGATCGAGATTTCACGGCGCCGCGCAAAGACGGTCAGGCGAATCGTATTGGCAATGATGATCGCGGCTGTAATCAGCAGCAGACCGATCATCGCGATCCCCACTCGACCGAACACGTCGGTCGCGCGGAGCAGTTTGCGCACGACGTCGGCGGCGTAGTCGACTTGCGCGACTTCAGGATATTTCTCGATCGTGGAGGCGACGGCGTTCACGTCGTCGGGATTCTTCACGCGCACGCGAAAGGCGTTTGGGAGCGGATTGGTCGTCAGCAACGACATATCGATCTGGCCCTGGAGCCGATCGACCATCTCTTTAAGTCCTTGCGCCCGCGGGATGTAGTCGGCCGAGGCGACGCGCGCATCGGCGGCCAGCTTCTGCGAGAGCGAACGCGCCTTGACGTCGTCGACGTCGTCCTTGAGATAGGCGGAGATCTCGATCTTGCTCAAGACGCCGCTCCCCAATTGCGTCAGCGTTTGGTGGGCATACATGAACGTCCCAAGCAGAAGGACGGTTACGGTTACGGTCCCGATCGCCGTCAACTGCATGACGGCGTTGCGGGTGAAGTTCGAAACAACCTCACCCAGAAAGAAGCGAAGTCTGCCCCAATCCACGGAAATAATACCCCCGCTCTTCGTCAGCGATGATCTTGCCGTCTTCGAGTCGGATGACGCGACGGCGCATGCGGTCGACCACCGCTTGGTTGTGCGTGGCGACGACCACCGTCGTCCCCTTGAGATTGATCCGCAGCAGAAGCTCCATGATCTCGGTCGTGTTCGACGGATCGAGATTCCCGGTCGGTTCGTCGCATAGGAGGATCTTCGGATTGTTCACGAGCGCGCGCGCAATCGCCGTCCGCTGCTGCTCGCCGCCGGAGAGTTCGGCCGGGAACATGCGGCTCTTGTGCGAGAGGCCGACGAGGTCGAGCGCGCGCGGAACCTGACGCATGACATCCCTCGTCGGCGTCCCCGTGACGTGAAGAGCAAACGCGACGTTTTCCCAAACGGTCTTGTCGGAGAGCAGCTTGAAGTCTTGGAACACGACACCGACGTTGCGCCGCAACTGCGGGATCTTGGAGCGCCGCAGCCGCTCGACCCGGATGCCGTCGACGACGACCGCGCCGGCCGATGGGACGGCCTCGCGGTACAGGAGCCGTAACAGGCTTGATTTGCCGGTCCCGGAATGTCCGACGAGGAAGACGAACGCGCCTTTTTCGATGTCGAGATCGACGTCGTCGAGAGCGCGGACGCCGTTACGATAGACAAGCGAGACACCGCGGAGCGATATCAAATTGACCTTCTTTGTTCGGTCAAATAAAAGCGAAACCTGCGCGTGGACTTCGATTTAAGCGACGAACAGAAGGCGATCGCGGCGCTGTGTCGCGAGTTCGCGCGCGACGAGGTGGCGCCGCGCGCCGAACAGATGGACCGCGACGAGGCATTTCCGTACGACCTCGTCTCGAAGATGGCCGAGCTCGGGCTTTTCGGTCTGCCGTTCCCCGAGAAATATGGCGGCGTTGGCGCGGATACGGTCGCTTATGCGCTCGCGGTCATGGAGATTGCGGCGGTCGATGCCTCGACGGCGATCACGCTGGCCGCCAACGTCTCGTTGGGCGCGACGCCGTTCTCGCTCTTCGGGACCGAAGCGCAGAAGGAGCGGTATCTGGTCCCGCTGGCGCAAGGAACGGCGCTCTGGGGGTTCGGTTTGACCGAGCCCGGCGCCGGGAGCGACGCCGGGTCGATCCAGACGCGCGCCGAGCTGCGTGACGGAGCATGGGTGATCAACGGGACAAAGGCCTTCATCACCAATAGCGGGACGACGATCACCGGCGGGACGACGATCGCCGCCGTAACGGGCCGCGACGCGCACGGCGACCCCGAGATCTCGAACATCATCGTCCCGCAAGAGACGCCCGGCTTTTCGCGCAGCGCCCCGTACAAGAAGATGGGCTGGCGAGCCTCCGACACCCACGAACTCTCCTTCGTCAACGCGACGGTCCCGGTCGAGCACCTCTTGGGGGAACGCGGGCGCGGGCTGCGGCAATTTTTCGAAGTCCTCGACGGCGGAAGGATCTCGATCGCCGCGCTCTCCGTCGGCCAAGCGATCGGAGCGTACGAGATGGCCCTCGCCTATTCCAAGGAACGACGTCAGTTCGGACAGCCGATCGGCAAGTTTCAAGCGATCGCATTCAAGCTCGCCGACATGGTCGTCGAGATCGAGCACGCCAAGCTGATGGTGTTGCGGGCCGCTTGGGAGAAGGATCGCGGGCGCGACTTCGCCCTGGCGGCCAGCCTCGCGAAGCTGTACTCGGGCGAAGTATCGCGGCGCGTCGTCAACGAAGCGCTCCAAATTCACGGTGGGTATGGTTTCATGGACGAGTACCCGATCTCGCGCTTCTACCGCGATCAAAAGATCAACGAGATCGGGGAAGGGACGAATGAGGTGCAGCGCATGGTGATCGCGCGATTATTGGGACTATGAGCCTCTCTAAACTGTTTTACCGGTTCGTTGCCCTGACCATCGCATGCGTGGCGGCGTTGAGCGGGACTGCCGTCGCCTCGCTCAAGCAAGGCGACAGCGCGCCGGCTTTCCGCGCGAAGGCCTCGATCGGGGGAAGGGTTTTCGAGTTCGATCTGACCGAGGCGCTCAAGAAAGGCCCCGTCGTCTTGTACTTCTACCCGGCGGCGTTCACGCCGGGCTGCACCGTCGAAGCGCACGACTTTGCCGAGCATATGGACGACTTCCATCGGCTCGGCGCGACGGTGATCGGCGTTTCGTCCGACGACATCGAAAGACTCAGCAAGTTCTCAGTCAGCGAATGCCGCAGCAAGTTCGCGGTCGCGGCCGACGAGAGCCAGTCGATTGCCAAGGAATATGGGGCCACGCTCATCGGCAAGTACGATAATCGCACGTCGTACGTCATCGCCCGTGACGGCAAGATCGCGTACGAGTATACTTCGCTCGATCCCGCCAAACACGTGAGCAATCTCCTGGGAGCTCTCCGGAGACTCGCCGAGAAAACCTGAGTAACCGTCGCGCGCTTGCAGCGCGCGTGCCTCTACACTAAGACAGGGCTATCGAGAACGATGCGGTGTGCGCCGTCGAGCGCACCTGCTGCCCGTGCGAACTCGGCGCTGCTCGTGCAGATGATCGTCTGTATCGTCTCGGAACCGGCGACCAGGACCGGGAGGCAGCGCTCGAGCCGCTCGCTATCCCAATACGCGAACGGATCGTCGAGTAGAAGCGGCGGCGTCTCCAAACCCTCTGCGAACATGCGTGCCATCGCAAAGCGAACGATGAGATAGATCTGATCGCGCGTCCCGGCCGAGAGCGCATCGAGGTCGACGATCTCGCCGGTCTCAGGGGCCCGGACGCGGACCGCGAGGGTCGCGGGGTCGACGCGCAACTCGGAGTAACGGCCCGCGGTGATGGACGAGAGGTGCGTCGCTGCGTAGTCTTCGAGGCGGCGCGCGAACTTCTCGTGCGCTTCGCGCGTCCGTTCTTCGATCGTCGCGTACGCCAGCGCAACGGCGCTCGCAAACGCTTGCAGGCGTCCCGCCCGATCGCTGAACGCAGCCGCCTCGTCGTCGAGTTCGGCGATGTCCGGCAAGGTTCGCTCGGTCGCAAGGATCTCGGCCTCGTAGCGCGCCGCTGCCGACTCGGCCTCGCGCAGCCGTTGCTCGAGTTGCGCGCCCTCCGCTTCGAAGGCCCGTCCCGGCGTCTGCGGCGCGGCCGTTTCGTCGACGCCGTCCGCGATCAGCTCGACGAGTTGGGCCTCGAGCGCGAGTTCGTCATCACCGCGCAGCAGATCGGTCCGCAGGACGTCTTTCATGCGCCGGTTGTTCTCGATGCCGTCGCGCTCGCGCCGGCGCGCAGCCAGCGTTCGCGCTCGAACGATGTCCTCGTCGCGCGATCCGGTCCGCTCGATCATCGAGCTTGCCGCCTCGTCGAACGCGAGGGCTGCTTCACGCGCTTGCAGTTGTGCTTCGCGCATGCGCTCCTGCGCGGCGTACGCCATCGCCGCGAGCGAGGCGCGCGAGCGTGCCTGGTCGCTGCGGCGGCGCAGCTCGGCCGCACTCGTGATACCGAGCGGGCCGAGGATCGCCGCCAAGGTCGCGCCGGAGGTCGTTTCGCGGCCCGACGCTTCGTCTGCGAGCACTTGGAGCCGAGCAACTGCCGCACGGCGTGCATGGCGCGCTCGCAGCCGTTGGCCGCACAGAGCGATGAGCAGCAGCGCCGCTCCGGCGATCCATACCGCGCCGGTCCACCAGTGCGCGATCGCGCAACCGACAGCCCCAGCCGCCGTCGTCGCGGCGGCGACGAAGCAGGCCCCGAGCAGCGCATCGCCGTCAGGCACGCGTCGTGCGGCCGCGGCATCGTTTGCGGCCGCGATCGCCTGTACGCGGGCCTCGTCGACTTCGCCCGCGGCGCGCTCGGCTTGCGCGAGCGTTGCTTCGTCGACGTCGAGCTTGGGTGCGTCGCGTGGGACCGCATCGGCCGCGCGCCGCGCCTCTTCGGCAATCAGCTTCGAACGCGTTTCGCAATCTTGCCAGGTGCGGTAGCGCGCTTCCAGTTCGCCGAGGCGCTCTTCGGGAAAATCGGCGACGTCGTCGAACTGCGCGCGGCCCGCGTCGAGGGCGCCGATCTCTTCGCGCAGCTTGCGCAATTGTTCCAGTCGCGAGCGGATCGAGGCGGCTTGCATGGCGCGCCCGCGTCGCCGATGCTCTGCGATCGAACGGACGAGCCGCTCGCGTTCCTCCTGGGCGGAGGACAGACGCTCGCGCGTCTCCATGAGTCCGCGCAGGGTCTCGCGCGCCGCATCGGCCCGAGCTTGCGCGTCCGCCGCATCGTGGAGCGCCTTGCGCAACGGCGCATTCCTCAGCTGCGCCCGTTCCGTGCCGACCTCCGTCTTGAGCGCGGCTTCGAGCGCTTCGAGTGCGCGATGCGCCGCGTCTTCACGAGGACCGCCGTCGAGTGCTTGCGCCAAGGATGCGCTGATCCGAGCTGCGTGCTCGCCGTCGATTGCGATGCCCTGCTGCCGCACGCATGAGGCGTTGATGAAGACCTCGCGGGGGATGCTCAGTTGCACTTCGCCTGGGACGACGTTCTTGTTCACCGTCAACTGGGCGGTAACGTCGTTGCCGTTGCGATCGAAGATCTTGGCCGTCCGGCCGTCCTTTGCGAAATCGCGCTGAATCTCGAACTCGCGCCCGTCGTGCAGCGCGTAGCGCAGACGTCCGCGGTAGTTCGCACCCGACCACGGACGCTTCGCGTCACGGTCGTCCTTGCGACCCGGGCCATAAAGGACGGCGATGAGGGCGTCGACGAGGGTCGATTTACCCGCTTCGTTCGGACCCGAGACGATCGTGAGCCCGGGCGAAAACGAAAAACGACGATCGGTGAGCTTCCCATATCCCTCAAGCTGGAGATCGATCAGTCTCACGGAACGATCGGTGTCCCTTCGAAAGCCGCGACCGCGTAACGCAGCGCTTTTTCAGCTTCGGCAGCGCGCTCCGGATCGCTTCCACGCGCAGCCTCGAGCAAGTCGGTCACCACGCGCCCGCGTACGGTCGGTTCGCGCGCTAGTTCGTCGTAGTCGCACGGGATCGTCCGGTCGTCGACATCGAGCGCGCCGAGCAGCGCTCCCAAGCGTTCGCTCAGGAGCTCGGGATCGACGCGCGTCCCCGGAGCGACGACGCCGCTCAGCTTCAGCTTGACGTAGTCGTTCGCGCCGCAGCCGTCGAGCGCGCGTGCTGTGCGCGCCAGCACATCGTGTTCGTTCGTCGCCCCGCCGAGGTCGCAGGAACGCTCGAGCAAGCGAGTCTGCGCCGTCTCCCAGGTCGTTATCGCAACATGCCCTTGCTCGATCGTGACGATGAGCGCGCCATGCGTCCCGGTCTCACCAAACTTGACCGGCTCGGGCGAGCCCGGGTAGGCGAAAAGCGGCGTGCCGTCCCTACGCGCGACGGTGTAGCCGCCATGATAGTGACCGGTGAGCAGCGTGCTCGCGCCGGACGCTTCGACTTCGGCGGCCCGGAACGGCGCGGTCGCGCGCTTGTTCGGCGGACACCGCTCGTCGTCGCTCCCGTGAACCAGCGCTATGCGTACCTTGCCGCGATCGAAGCGCGCGTTGGCAAACGGGCGGCCCGGCTCCGCCGGCGTGTGACCGAATCCATACAACGTCACCTCGTCGGAGAGGGGGAACGCACGCCACGCCGCTTCGTCGAAGATGCGGACGTTCGGTGGAAGATCGCCGCGCGCCAGAAGTGCGCTCGGCGACCATGGATCGTGATTTCCGGGAGCGACGAAGACGGGCCGTTCGAAACGCGCGAACTGCTCGCAGAGAAAGCGCATCGTTTGCGGGCCGGCACGTTCGGACTCGTAGAGATCGCCGCCGATCGAGAGCACGTCGGCTTTGCGCCGGCACGCCTCGTCGATGATGCGGATGAATGCGTCGGTCAGCGCCGCACGCCGCGCGGAGCCGCCTCGCACGTCGGGGAACGACGTCTCGAGGTGGACGTCCGCGCAGTGGACGAGCGTGAGCATCGTGTTAGGTCGTGCCGGACGATACGAAGGGTCGTATTAGGAAGAGCGCAGGTACTTATTCCACCAGGCCAGCACGCGGGGCCATGCGTCGCCGGCCGCCGTGGGGACATACGACGCGCGGTTGTCGTCGAAGAACGCATGTCCCGCTTCCGGGTAGATCTTGATGTCGTTGGGCAATTTGTCCGCCGTAAGCGCGGCTTGGAAAGCGCGAATCTGGTCGGGCAGGATCCCCGGGCTTTGATCGCGGCCGCCGAAGCTGCCGAGGACCGGCGTCTTGACGCTGCGCAGATAGGCGAAGCTCGCCGGCGTCAGGCCCTTGGTCGGATCGGCCTGCTGGAGCACGTTGCCGTAAAACATCACGAGCGCATTGTAGTACGGCGTATCGAGCACTTGACGCAGCGCGATCCCTGCGCCGGCGCAGAAGCCGGTGATCCCGACCTTGGGCGTGCTGTCCGTGACGGCTTTCCCGGCTCGAGTGCGGATCCACTGCGCACCCGCACTGAGATCGCCGTCGACCTGCACTTCGGCGAAGCGGTTCGCGTACGGCCGGAACACGTTGAGGTCGCTGACGCCGTCGCCATTGGGAGGATTCCAGCGCGAGTAGAGCGCCGGGGCAATCGTGACGTAGCCTTCCTTAGCGTAGCGCCGCACGACGTCTCGAATCGATGAGTCGACGCCCCAGACGTGCTGCACGACGACGATACCCGGCGTCGTCGCCGTCGCGTTTTTCGGGACGGCGGTGTAGGCATCGATATCGCCGTCGAGCCAATGCAGTTTCACCCATTTTACGGTGATCGAGGGGTCGTTCTCGGGGACGATCGGCGGATGCGGCTTACCGAAGTCCTGCTGGGCGAGCGCGGCAGAGATCCCCGTCGTCAGGGTTGCCGCTCCGGCGGAGAGTCCGACGAAGGCGCGCCGGTTGAGATCGGGAGAGATGGCTTTCTTTGGATCGACGAGTTCGTGCTGCATCGCAGCTCCTTTCAAACTCAATGCGACTTACAAATAGAGGTGGCCGCAAGCAACGTAGTGCGGCGTTGATTCCAGCAGGCGCGAGCCAACCACGACCGCGTAGTTGCCGGAAAGCAGCTTCATAATAGGGATATCGACCAAGGTTGAGGAGTGACCGTTGAAGAGCCAGTGCAGAGAGATGGGCTGCGCGGGCGAGATCTTGTCGCAATCGCTTGCGTGACGGATGGAGACGGGCTGAGGACGGATGTGCGGCGCACCTTCGATGTTGACGACGACGAGCGTCCTGCGCCCGCCGTCTTTGCCGAAGAGCGTCACCTCGCCGTCCTCGCCGGAGTTGTTCAGCGTTTGCATGCCCAGCTTATTGCCGAACTTCGGATCGCCGGGCGGCATCTGCGCGGTGGCGATAGCGGTGCAGCCGAGAGCGAATGCGAGTGCGAGAACGGATCGTATGAAGCGTGTGCTCATGCACACCCGTTTACGCACTAACCCGGTGAAGTGCCTCCCGGGCAGCGGCGGCTAGTCTTCGAGTAGGCTCGTGTAGTACCGCCAGCGGCCTTCCCAGCCGAAGCCTTCCTCCGCTTGCACCAAGAGGTCTTCGCGGCTCATGCCCCGGGGCTCGCCGATCATCGACGCCCACATCGTCAGCTTGGCTTCGTGCTCGAGCCAGATCGCCCAAATGCAGACCTTCTCGACGCTTTCGCCCGCGATCGCAATGCCGTGATTACGAAGATGGACGATCGGCTTATCGCCGAGGACTCGGGCGAGTTCCTCGCCTTGTTCGGTGGTCGTCACTTTTCGCGCCGACGGATAGATCGGGATCTCGTGCTCGCACACCTGTGCCATCACGCCCTGCATCGGGAGAATCGGCTTGCCGAGATCGCCGAAAATCGTCACGATCGGTTGATGCGTGTGCACGACGGCCGCGACGTCGGGCCGCGCCTTGTAAATCTCGGTGTGGAGCTTCGTCTCGTCGGGTGGCGGAAATTTGCCCTCGACTTTGCGGCCTTCGAGATCGACGAGCGTGACTTGCTCGGCGGTCATGTGAAGCTGATTGCCCTGTTCGGCGCCCCGCGCTCTGATGAACGCGTAGTCCGTCCCGGGAATACGCGCGCTGACGTGTCCGAGATAGTCGACCAACTCGAGCTTCGCAAGGACGCGACAACCGAGCGCGACGCGCTCACGCAGCCGCCGCACCTCGGGTGCGTTCAGGTCGACCGCAGTCTGCATCGTTGTCTCCTCAGGCTTTCTTGGGTTTGTAGGCGCCAAGCTGCCGGACGGCCTGCGCGGCGAACGAGTCGTCGACGACGTCCTCGACCTTGATGGTCCCTTCGATGAGACCCTGCGACTTGAAGAAGTCAAAATCGAGGCGCATCGACGGAAACAAGACGTGACCGTCGGGATTGATCCCGTTCGGCGTGACCGCGCGATAGACGGACGGATCCTTGATCCTCGTATCCTGGGTCATGATCGTGACGACCTGATCGGCATTCGGTCCGGCGAGCTTCCCATCGGCGAGCGCGTCGTTGTAGAAGCGCGCGGCCTTGATGAAGGCTCTCATGAACTTGAGACCGACGTCCCGGTGCGTCTTGAGCAAATTGACGCCGTAGACGACGATTGCGATTTGCTGATTGGGATAAAACGTGTCGTCGCCCGTGAACTTGACGGCGGCGCCGGCCTTGACGGCTTCGGTCGCGTTGGGTTCGGGCATCAGGGATGCATCGACGGCGCCGTTCTTGAGCCCAACGACGTGGTCGGGATAGCCCAAGAAGACGCGCTTGACGTCGTCGAACTTCAAGCCCGCTTTCTTGAGGAGCTGGTTGAGCTCCGACGACGACGTGCTGCCCGGTGTGTTGCCCGCGATCGTGAGACCCTTGAGGTCTTTGAGCGTCTTGAACTTCCCGCTCTTGATCAAATCTGTGCGGACCAGCAGCTGCTGGAAGCCGTAACCCGGCGGGTCGCTCGCGAGGTCGGCGACGACCTTGACGTCGATCCCGCGAGCGACCGCGTTGTAAATCCCGGCCGCCAGCGCCCCGCCGCCGACGTCGAGCTGTCCGACGCCGAGCGGTGCGACCATGTTCGTCACCGAGTCGAACCCAGTGAATTGGACGTTGAGCCCTTCATCCTTGAAATAGCCCAAGCGGTCGGCGATGTAGAACGGCGCCATGCTCATGCTGCTGATCACGCCGACCCTGACGGTCTGCAGCTCCTGCGCGCGGCCGCCGCTCGCGGTCCCCGCAACGAGGGCCGCTATCGCGAGGCTATGGACGAAGAAGCGCAGTCGTCGCATGTTTTTTCGCGGCACCATTCCCGGCGGCGGGACCGAAGATCGCAGAGACTTTGTCGGAGTTGTACACGTAGGTTTCGACAAAGTCCGACCACCGGACTTCGTAGCCGAGTTCGCTCATCGCGCCCACGAGGCAGAACCAGTTGAGCAGCTCGTGCTGCCCCGAGTCTTCGATATCTTTGAGCGGCGTCTCGCACCACGTCTTCCAGTCGCGCGTGAGCATCGCGTCATAGAGCTTTCGATCGGCCGCGACGTCCGGGTACAGATGCCACGTCCGCTCGCACAAGAAGCCGTGCGACCAGCTCGATGACGCAATGACGGCGATCCGCCACGGGCTCTTCGCAAGGACGCGCGCCGTCGCTCGGCCGATGTCGAAGCAGCGTCGCGGCGAAGGTGCCGGTGGATCGAGCGGTTTTTTCGATTCGGCGTACGGGAAGCCGATACCATGGTGACTGATCACGTAGCGCCCGTAGCAATTGACCTGAAACGGGACCATGCGGTACGGGAAGCCGACGCGGTCGTAGTCGAGGTAGAGGACCGAGTTCATGAACGCGTGCGGCAAGCCGGGATAGTGCAAGGGCTTGTATGCGTAGGCGACGTCGAATTGTTCCTCGAGGAGTCCGCTGGCCAGGTACTTTCCGATCTCCGGCGCGGTCTTGACGTGGAAGGTCGTTTCGCCGGCCTCGTCCCAGTGGTTGGGGGCGTTCCCCCAAGGCTTGCATTCAAGGTCTTGCTGATAGGCCAGGACGCAAAACGCCGGGATGACGTCCTCGCGAAAATTCTCGTATTGATCATCGCCCCAAACGACGACAGCGTCGGGTTTGAAGTCGTCGAGCGCTTTGCGGACGCGGCGTAATCCCGTAAGCATCGCGGCGCGGTGCTCCGGCGCTTTCGCGAGGCCTTGATCGTTGCCCCATTCTTCCTGCATCCGCGCCGGCCACGTCGCCGGGTCTTTCCGTTCGGCGGGAATGTCGGGGTCTTCGAGCGTCTTGCGCAGCCAGTAGGACAGCATGTCGTCCTTCTGGCCGAAGCGCGGCCAGTGCGAAATTCCGAGCCCCAGGATCTCACCCATGCGTTCGTCTCCTTGCGCCAAGAGTATCGAACGCCCGAAACAGAGTCCTCTCGGCCGTAAACATAAAGCCCCGCCGGGTGTGGTCGGCGGGGCTTTATGCCGTTTAGGCGTCCCTTACGAGGTTACTTCACGACGTGCCAGTCCGTCAGTACGTACTGCGCGCCGCTCGAGGTGATCGTCAACGTGCCGTCGCCGAACGCGTTGACGTTGAACGTCGCGATCTGCGTGCTGCCGTTGGTGATCGTCCCGCTGATGAACAGGTTGCTCGTCGGCGAGACGGTTGTGCTGGTCGTGACGTTGAGCGTGTAGCCGTTGGCCAGCGTCGCGTTCGTGATCGTCAGACCAAGCAACATCCCGTTCTTGTACGTTGCGACCGTCGGGATGTTGTACGAACCGAGCGATGTCCCGCCTGTGAGCGTGTACATCGGCTTGGTGATCGGGCAGGCCGTGTTTTGCGTCCCGACCGCGAGTGAGAGCGTGCCGATTGGACCTTTCGCTGTCGAACCGGAGTGGGTGACGTTCCAAGTGACGGAGCCGTCGCTGTTGACGGTCCGCGTCCCGGTTTGCGCCACGGCGCCTTGCCAACCGAAGGTCTCGTTCAGAGATTGAATCCCGGTCGCGTTGTAACCGGCCGCGTCGCCGCAGAACGACTCGGTTCCGCCGCTGATCGGCAGCATCACGACCTCGAAGCCGGAGTTGATCGTGTTCGATCCCGCGATGTTGAGGCTGCCCGTATCTGAACGCGAAAAGCCCAGCGCGGGGTTCGGGAATCCGTACTGATCGAACGTAGCATTCAGGAGCGCTACCGTGTCCGTCCGGATCGCGCTCGGCGTCGCGTTGCCGAGCGCAAAGATCTTCATCGTGTGCGTGAGCGTCTCGGACGACGAGCTGGTCGACGTCCAGGTCCGCGTCTCGTCCCGTGCGAGCTGCGCGCAGGAGTTGTCGTAGAAGTATTGCTGCTCGGTCGAGTTCGGGTCGTTGTTCTTGTCCGGCGTGAAAAACTCGTAGCTGCCGCCTTGCGTGAACGGCTGACAGACGCCGTTCTGTACGGCGAGCGTGGTCCGAGCATCGGCCTGCGGTGAGACCGCGTTGTTGTAGTCGGTGAGACTCTTCGCTGATGAGCCGAGGGAGTTGGTCGTGGCGATCGAGTTTTCCGATTGCGTCTGGGTGGTGCCGTTCCCCGAT
>DATNIC010000169.1:0-4464 GCA_035604635.1 Binatia bacterium | reverse complement strand
CACCGGCGGTATCCGGAAGACCGGCATTCCAATTTGACCAACGCGCAAGACTACGTCGCGTTGCGCGGGCAAGGCGTCATCGCCGACCGCGTCAACGAAACGCTCGGGCGCTCCGACGCCGGGATCGCGCTGCTCCGGCGTCTCTTTTCCCGCGAGTTGGACGCCCTGAAATCGGGTGCTGAACCGAAGCGGTGGCGGCGCCTGACGGAGCACGTCGAGCTGCCGACCCCCGCGTCCGCTTAAGCTACATCCCGCCGGCTCTTGCGGCCGACGGCTTCACGTTGGGATTCGCGTCCGCAAACGCGCCGTCGGGATTGGGCAGCACCCAGACGACGAGATCCCACATCGCTGGATGTAAGAAGATGAACTGAACTTGATCCGGACTCGTCAAGCCGGAGATCCCCACTTTTACAAGAGCGGCTTTGTTTGCCGGGACGTCGCCTTGCGTGGGATTCGGATCGCCGCCCGCCGCCTTGAAGGCATCGAGGCGCGTCACGCCGAGTTTGAGCGTCCCGTCGGGCATCTTGAAGCCCCAATGCATATGATCGCCATGCTGGGTCCAGTGACCGGGCTCGATCTTGTAACCGAAGAGCGTATCGGGGATCGCCGGCGAGGTCGATTTTAGGAGTGTGTAGTCGACGCCGAGCAGACGGCCATTCACGTCGTACCAAAGCTGGTTGGGAATCGTGAGATCGGACGAGTTCCAAACCTTCAGGTTGACGTAGCTGATCGCGCCCGTGCTGTCTTCGGGCGTGTACTGGAAATAGCCGGCCTTCTTCGCCGCATCGATCGTCGCGTAGCGTCGCGGGATCTCTTGCTGAAGCTTTGCGATGAACGGCTGTTCGGCCGCGGTCGGCATCGGTGAGATCTTGGCCGGCGTCGGCGTCGGCATCGGCATTTGCATCTGTTGTGCCGCAGCCAACGTCGGCGCAAACGCTGCAGAGGAAACGAGTGCGATGGCAAGGCGTCGATTCATGAAGCTCTCCTCAGGACCCCGCGGAAATAACGAAACGGGAGCGCGCGGCTCCCGTTCGGTCTTATTCAGTGAAGAGTAGTGTTACCTACTCTTTACGATGCGCGCTTTTCAGCTGGCTTGGCGGCTTCTGCGGCTGCTCGCTTGCCTTGCTCGATGAGCTGCTTGACCTTCTGACCGCCCTTTTGTCCGATCTCCTCGTAAAACTTGGGACCGTACCGATCGCGGGTCGCTTCGCCGCCCTTCTTGCCGCCCTTCTTGCCAATGGCTTCATAGAAGGCGTGGCCGTGAGCCAGTTTCGTCGCTTGGCCGCCCTTGCGCCCGATCGCTTCGTAAAATTCGGGGCCGTACTTTTTCTTGACGGTTTCCCCGCCTTTTTGTCCGGCTTCGCGGACCGTCATCCCGCTACCGGGCTTCTTTGGTTGGATGGACATGTTGGGCAGCACCTCGTCTAATTGTATTGCTTTTCTACTAACGTAGGCGGCAGGCCGAAAGTTGTCGGCGAGCTCGAAGCCGGAGCGAAAAGGGCTCGACGGCGGCTAGGAGCTCCGACGGCTTACCCTGGTTTGGAGGGGGGCAGCCGATACGTGAGCTTAGGTATATACCCCTCCTAGCCAAGCAAGGTTTCAGTGACCGTGCCAATCCAGGCCCCGTGGCCGGGCCGGAGAACAAAACGGGGCAATGGCAGGCGCTCAGCCCTGGCGTGTGCTCGTGGTGGATGATGACCCCGCGATCTGCATGCTGATCAAGACGATTCTGAAGAATGGGCCGTTCAACGTCACGATCTGTAACGATGCGGAGACGGCGCTCGTCTATTTGCACGAGCCCGAGGCCTTTGACGTCATCATCAGCGACTTTATGCTCCCGGGGATCTCGGGGATCCAACTGATCGAGCAGATCCGCTCGACGCCGGGGACCGAAGAGACGCCGATCGTCATGATCAGCGGCCACAACAACTACGCGATGGACGAGCGCGCCAAGAAGGCCGGGGCCGATGCGTTCTTGCGCAAACCGTTCACGCTCTCGCAGCTGCGGCTGACGATCTCGTCGCTGCTGGCGCCCGGCGCTGCGGGCGCTGGGGCCCCGTAGCCCAAACGTAGCCCCCGGTGGCCACGTACGTCCTGCGCAGGGTGTTGCAAAACATCCCGCTGCTGCTGCTCATCTCGATCGTGCTCTTCGTCATCCTGCACAACGCGCCGGGCGGGCCGCTGGCGCCGTACTTGCAGAATCCGCACATCACGCCCGCCGACATCAAACGGCTCGAACACAACTTCGGACTCGATCGGCCGCTCTACGTCCAGTACTGGGGATGGCTCGAAAAAGTCCTCACCGGCGACCTCGGTTATTCGACCTCGAACAGCGAGAGCGTCGTCGCCGCGATGCTCGACCGTCTCCCCGCGACGCTCGAGCTCATGGGAAGCGCGTTCTTCGTCTCGATCGTCCTCGGCGTTGCGCTCGGGATTTTCTCCGCCGTGCGGCCGTACTCGTGGATCGACTACACGGTCACGACGCTTGCGTTTTTCGGACAATCGATGCCGGTCTTTTGGTTCGCGCTGATGTTGCAGCTCGCGTTCTCCGTCAACGGGATCACGGCGTTCGGGTGGCGGTTCGCCTTACCGTCGGCCGGGATGTGCGCGACCGATGAATGCGGACTTTACGACCGTTTCGTCCATCTAATCTTGCCGACCGTCGTGTTGAGCCTCGCGTACGTCGCGACCTGGAGCCGCTTTACGCGCAGTTCGATGCTCGAAGTCGTAAGGACCGACTACATGCGCACGGCTGCGGCGAAGGGACTCGCGCCCCGCGCCATCCTCCTCAAGCACGGTCTGAAGAACGCGCTCACCCCGGTCGTGACGATCGTGGCGCTGTCGATGCCGGGATTGGTGGCCGGCGCAGTCGTGACCGAGACGATCTTTGCCTGGCCCGGGATGGGGCGCTTGTTCTACAACGCGCTCGGGCAGTTCGATTTCTCGCTTTTGATGGGCTATCTGATGCTCATCTCGTTTTTGGTCGTGCTCTTCAATTTGCTGGCCGACGTCGCGTACGCGTGGCTCGATCCGCGCGTGACGTACGACTGATGGAACTCCCGGCCGCCGCGACCGTCAAGCCCGACGACGAATATCGGCTCGAACGGCACGGGACGTGGAAGCGCTTTCGCAAGCACCGGCTCGCGCTCGCGGGCGCGGCGGTCTTGATCGTGATGATCGTCGTCGCGGTCTTTGCACCGCTGATCACGCCGGCGGATCCCAATGCCATCGATCAAGTGAACTGGTCGGGTTACCCGCTTGCGCCCGAGGTTGCGGGGCACATCCTCGGGACCGACGAGAACGGCCGCGACCTGCTCGCCCGCCTCATCTTCGGCGCGCGCATTTCGCTGACGGTCGCGATTTTCGCCGTCGTCATGGAGATCGTCATCGGGACGCTCCTGGGGGCGCTCTCCGGCTACTACGGCGGGATCGTCGATTTCGCGATCATGCGCCTGACCGACGTCGTCCTCTCGATCCCGCTCCTTCCGTTATTACTTGTCCTCACCGCGATCGTCGCCGCATCGTCGAACAAAGCGTCGCTCAACTTCGGGGTGATCGTCGTCCTGATCGGCGGCCTCTCGTGGCCCTCGGTCGCCCGCCTCGTCCGGGCGTCGTTCTTGAGCCTGCGCGAGCGCGAGTTCGCCGAGGCTGCGCGCGCGCTCGGCAACGCCGACCTGCGGATCATCTTCCGCCACCTGCTGCCCAACGCCGTCGCACCGATCATCGTCGCGGCGACCCTCGACGTCGCCAACGTGATCATCTTGGAGTCGACCCTTTCGTTCTTGGGCTTTGGCATCCAACCGCCGACCGCGTCGTGGGGGAACATGCTTGCCAACGCCGAGGCGAACATGGCGATCGCGCCGTGGGCAGCGGTCTTCCCCGGCCTGTGCATCCTCGTCACGGTGCTGGCGATCAACTACCTGGGCGACGGCCTCCGCGACGCCCTTGACCCCAAGATGTAAGATATTGGGGTCCCTCGAAACCGGGGGGTGCCCCGACGTGCGCGAGTGGCGGAATTGGTAGACGCACTAGCTTGAGGGGCTAGCGCCCGCAAGGGCGTGCTGGTTCGAGTCCAGTCTCGCGCATGAGAAGAAGAGAGAGCCCCGAACGAGGGGCTTTTCCTTTTTTAGTTCCGCGGCCTTGCTATTGCGATTGAAGTGTCAAGTTGTCGACATTGACTGCGTAGTTGCCGGGAGCGACGAGGTTGTTTGGGTCTGCGCAAATGATGCCGAAGTTCGGCCCGTAGATGACGACCAGGCCGGGCGGGCCGCACGGGACTTGCCTCAGCCCATAATTCGTCAGCAAGGTTGCACCCGGACTGCCGGGATGGACGGAGTAAGACGTATATTTTTGATTATTATAAACTATGGAGCCCATGACGGCGGCCGTCGCTGCCCCAATTGCGAAGGCTCCCCAAAATCCGCCGGCCCAATACGCTCCGACCGGTGCCCAAACCACCGCGTG
>DATNIC010000168.1:0-5723 GCA_035604635.1 Binatia bacterium | reverse complement strand
CCGACGTCCACAGCGTGGTGCACTCGCACAGCCGCCTCTCGCGGATCTTCAGCCTCTCCAAACGAAAGCTGCGCGGCTTGCTCACCTCGAGTGCGCCGGAATGGCAAAGCGGGGTCCCCGTCTATCGCGAGGGTGGTTTGGTCACGTCGCGGCAACGCGGTGACGCCGTCGCGCGCGTGCTTTCGAACGAATCCGCCGTGCTGTTGCGCGGTCATGGAGACGTGATAGCGACCGGCAGCGTAACCGGTACCGTGCTGAAAGCGATTACGCTGAAGCAGAACGCCGACGTTCTGAATGAGCTGCTTGCGCACGGCGATGAGATCGAGCTCTGGAGTGACGAGGCGCTCGCCGCGTGGGCGACGCCGCAGCACTCCATTTCGCGCGAAGCGCAGGAAGCGATGGCCGGCCGCGCCTGGGATTATTACGAAGCCCGTGTCCGTACGCGTTGATCGCCGCACGGCGATCGAAATTTTTGGGGCCTCGCTGACGGTCGCAGCAATGCGGCCGCTGCAGGCACCTGCGCAGACCCTGACGACGGTCCGTGTCGGTGCCGGTCTCGACGACGGCCTCACCCCGTTGCTGTATGCGCTGCAAACCGGGATGTTCAAGAAGGCGGGACTCGACGTCCAGCTTCAGTCTGCTTCGAACGGTGCCGCGTTGGCGGCCGCCGTCGCCGGAGGAGCGATCGATGTTGCCAAGTCCGCGCTCATGTCGCTCATCACGGCTTACTCGAGGGGGCTGCGCTTCAAGATCATCGCCGGCGCCGCTCAGTATCGCACGGTAGCGCCGACCGACTTGCTCTGCGTCCTGAAAAGCTCGCCGATCAAATCCATGGCCGATGCAAACGGCAAGACGATTGCGGTCGCTACGTTAAAGGGGCTCGACATGATGGCTACGCAGGTGCTGATCGACAAGAACGGGGGCAACTCGTCGACGGTCAAATTCATCGAAACGCCCTTCGCTACGATGCTCTCGGTCCTGGAGCAAGGGCGAGCCGACATCGCGTCGATCAGCAACCCGGCGCTTTCCGCCGCTCTCGAGTCAGGAAAACTGCGCTCGTTCGGCGATCCTTATGGTGCTATCGCGCCGCGCTTTTTGATCGCCGGCTGGTTCACGACGACCGACTACGCTCGGCAAAATCCGACGGTCGTCGATCGTTTCTCCAAAGTCATGCGCGACGCGAGCGCGTACGCGAACGCCCATCACGCCGAGACCGCCCCGATCCTCGCCGAGTACGCGCACATCGACACCGACGTGGTATTAAAGATGAATCGGCTCGAGAATGCGACGACGCTCGGCCCGCAGCTCATTCAGCCCGCAATCGATGCAGCGGCGAAATACAAATACATCGAGGCGGGCTTCTCGGCGAAAGAGCTGCTCTTGTAAGAGCGGACTAGCGATCCGCCGCGGCAGCCGCCTCTGCCATCCCGGCGCGGAACATCTTGATGTAGGCGTACATCGAGGCATCGACGGCGTCCAAGATGTCCTTTGGATCGACCTCTTTGTAACGCGGTAGGTACTTCAGGACGAGATCGAACGTGCCGCCGCTGTGAACTTTGTCCGCCTCATGATGCATCAGATGAAAGTCTGCCTGGCCGCGAGATAGACCGAGCTTGTCCATCCAGTGTTTTCCTTCTTCGCCGGAGGTCGTTCGATACTCGAGCGCTCCTTTTGCAGTAGCGCCGATCAGCCAATGGCGGTCTTTGGTCAGCGTCTCCCAGATGAGGAGGGCGGCGCGCGTCGACGGCAGGGGCTCGGCGTTGTGCATCTCCTCGTCGCTGATGTCGAGCGCGTTTGCCATGCGGACGAGCTTGAGATAGTGGGAAAGCTCCTCGATGCCTTCCTCTTCGTAGAGATTCTCGCGAACGATGAAGCGCCTAACCTCTACCTCCGGGCAGTTCCCCACGACGTACGCCCACGCTTGGCGGCTGTGACGCGTGAAGATGCCGTGCTGTCTCGCGAAAACGGCCGCGCCTTTCTTGGTCATGGTGCCCCGATTGTATTCCAGCCATTTGTCCTGACCGCGATAATGCGAAACGATCGAGCCGATCTCGGTCAACAAATCGCCGGATACGGATGTTTGCGTCGACACTATACCACTACCACCTTTTCATATTCGGCTTGCAGCGCCGCCCAGCGGCGGCCGCATTCTTTCGATCCTGCGATGAGCTCCTCAGGCGCATCGATGTAGGGCGGACGCGTCGGGCCGGGATCGATGAAGCCCGCGGAAGCGAACCGGACGTGCCCGAGCTGAATGCTATAATCGTCGAATTTTCCCGCGCTGCTCTCGCGCATTGGTGCCGCGGCCCATTTGATTTTTTCCGCAATCGGCTCCGCGGCCGCCCAATCCCGGCGAGCGATCGCGCGGGAGAGCGCGTTCATCGCGGCGGGCGAACACGCGATCCCTCCGGACCAGCATGCCGTTACGACATCCGGGTATTTTCGTGCCAGGGCGAACCAGCGCGTCTCAGACGGGAGAATGCGAATCTTGCTCCCGACTCGCTCGACGATCGTCTCGAGGTCGGGTCTCGTCGCTTCCTTTACAGCGACAACCCCCGGTATCTTCGCGAGCTGCTCGAATGCCTCGAGCGGGATCGGCCCTTTGAAGGCGGTCGGATTGTCGTAGACGACCAGCGGAATGCCGGGCAGTGCCTCGGAGAGGTCGCGATAGTACCGCACGATCCCGGGGGTATCCAGAGAGACCCACATCGGACGCCCGGTGAAGATGCCGTCCGCGCCCAGCGCGAGGAGCGCCCGTGCGCGCTTGATCGTATCGCGCGTGTTTAACGTCGTGACGCCGGCAAAGACGGGACGGCGGCGTGCGGTCGTCTGGACGACGCAATCCACGAAGTCACGCAGCTCCTCCCAGAGCAGGCTTGCGCCCTCCCCGAACGTCCCGGTCGTCATGATGACGTCGGTACCGGCGTCGACGACGCCGGCGACCATCTTTGCAGTCTCGTCGAGGTTGACGGTGTTTTCCGCGTCCCAGCGCCCGGCGTTCGGTGTTGCCGGCGTCGGAACGATTCCGACGACGCCGTTGATATCCGCAGCCGTTAGCTTCATTGTGATTCACCTCTGGGGAGGGCGGCTCCCGACGCGCCTTGGACGGCAACGAACCGCTGCTTTTGGGGATCATAGCGCAAAATAATGTCGCTGCGGCCGTCCAGACCGCGTTGGCTTCCATCGCGGAAGTCATACTCCCCCGACGCGCCGACGTAACCGTGCAGATTGGCGATATATTGCTTGAACTGCCGCGGCGCGGCATCGAACCCTAGGGCCTTCAAGGCGGCGATTACGATCGTTCCCGGATCCCAACCGAAGACGTGGACCGCGTCGGGGGGTACCCCGGCCGCCTTGAGCGTGTTGAAGTACGCGGCTGCTGCGGTACGCAGCGGCCCCTTCGGAGCCGCCTCGGGCGCGATCCCCGGGACGTTAACGAAGTACAGCTCCTTGGGCAGGATGTTCGCGAATTGCTTCATCGTGTTGTAGTTGATGTTCGGGCCGTTCGTTGCGGTCGGCACGGTGAGATCGAGATCCGTCATGCCGTGAAACACGGTCCCGATCGGCGTCCCGCTCGCCCACGCGATCAGCGCCTGCGGAGAAGCGGCTTTGATGCGTGAAACCTGTGCATCGACGCTGACATCCGCGACGTTGAATCGCTCCCGTGCAGTCAACGTCATGTCGCGATTCTCGGGGAGAGCGAGCGCAGTATCAAGATTCCGTTCGAAGTCTTGTCCCGTCGCGTCCGTCGTGAAGATCGCTGCGACTCGCTTCCAGCCGCGGTCACGGAAAAATTTCAGCTGGAGGCGGAGCGCTTCTTTCGTAGGCACGCCGTAGCTGAACATATAGCTGTCCTTGGGCGGATACATCCCCGCAGACAAGCAGTAGACAACCGGGCCATTTGCGATGACCGGTAGGATCGCGCTGCATCCGGCGACTAGCGTCGTGCCGATGATGATCGGCGGCTTCTTTGCGAGGACCGCCGTCGCCAGCTGAAGCGCGATCTGGGGGCTCGAGTGGTCGTCCTGTATGACGAACGCCACGGGGCGGCCGCGAACGCCGCCGGACTTGTTGACGTTGGTCTCCAGGAGATGCAGCGACTCGGCCTCAGCCGTGCCGATCGCGGCGCCCGATCCGGTCAGCGAGAGAATGGCGTTGATCTCATACGGCGTCTCGGCCGATGCCGCCGAAGCAAATACTGCAAGGAGCAGCGCGAGACAGACGCGCTTCACGGCTTCCGGTAGAGGTCGTTGACGAATCCGCTGTCGTCGATCTGGCGGATGAAGTGCAAGTCCCACAGTTCCATAGGGTTGACGCGCTTCGCGTCGGCATCCTTACGGACGGCTTGTTGATAGACGTTGGCGATCGCCGCCATGGTCGGATAGAGCTTCGGCTCGAACTCCTTCGCGAGGCTTTGGTACGTCGCGGCCGCCACCTCGTCATCCATCCGGCCTTCCTTCGTGTAACGCTCTTGGATGATCTTCGTGCTCTCCGCCGGCTTGGTTTTGAAGAAGTGAATGCCCTCGATGATCCCCTTGAGGAAGCGATCGACCAGCTGCGGATGCTGCTCGACGAAGTGCAGGCTCGAGGAGATCGTCGTGAAGTAGATCATCGGAAGCGGCTCGATGTCGATCGCCTTCAGGCCGTGCTGTTGCGCAATAAGGTTGGAGGGCGGCCGCATGAAGGCCGCGTCGATTTTCCGGTCGCGCACCAAATGCCAGAGCGGTTCGGAGGAGTCGTCACTCTTTTCGATGATCGCGACGTCGTCGCGGTCGGCATCGAGCCCGCGATTCTTGAGGTAGAGCCAATCGTTGAGCTTGGGATGGCTTCCGTGGCTTCCGACGGTCTTCTCGCGGAGGTCGCTGACGCCGTTGATGCCGGAGTCTGCGCGGACCACGAGCTGGTTGCTCACGACGTTGATCGTCTGGCCGAGGTAGACCCATTCGTCACCGCGCGCGCGAAGAGCGTATGGCGTCAGATGGTTGCCGCCGACGAACTCGACGTCGCCGCGCGGGACCGCCGTGTGCGCCTCGCTCGCGGAGATCTTCCGGTCATACGTGACGTCGAGGCCGTACTTCTCCCAGGAACCCGACTCTGCGATGACGTGCAGCAACGGCAAGTGCATGCTGGAGCGGTACGGGAAAGAGACCTTTTGATGCCGTAACAAATCGTCACGAATGATACGCCGTCACCCTGCCTCGGTCAAGAGGGTCGCTTTCGTCTCCGGCATCGCCGGTTCCGCAGCTGCCTGCGCGCTCCGTGCGACGTCCTCCGCGGCCGAGACGCTACAGCCGCTGCGCATAGGCATAGCTCCAAGCGACGGTGTCACGTCCGTCGTTTACGCGGCGAAAGCCGGGCTCTTCGAAAAGGCGGGATTGGACGTCCACATCGAGACGCAAAGCAGCGGCGCAGCCGTTGCCGCAGCTGTCCTATCCGGTTTTTTCGACATCGGCAACAGCAGCATCACTTCGATCTTGCTGGCGCACGACAAAGGCTTGCCCTTTACGTTGGTAGCACCGGCCGGCGTTTACGACGGCAAGGTGCCGTTCACGGGAGCCCTAGTTCTCAAAGGTTCGCCTTTGGAATTGGGCAAGGACGCGAACGATCAGGTGATCAGCCTTGCGTCGCTGAGCGGGATCGGGCATGACTGCTTCTCGGCCTGGGTCGAGCAGCACGGTGGCGATTGGCGCACGTTGCGTTTCGTCGACGTCCCGCTCTCGGCG
>DATNIC010000167.1:0-6717 GCA_035604635.1 Binatia bacterium | reverse complement strand
ATCGGGGCGATTGGCTTGAAGATAATCGCCTGCTAGCTCCGCCATCGAGCCGTGATCGTTCGGATCGGCTTTGAGCTTGGCTTGCAGACGCGGGATCGCTTTATCCAGCGGCTCCTGCGACGGTTCGGGCGACGGCTGATCCGCTGCCGACGGGCTCGGCGACGGCGCGGCCTGCCTGCGGGCTGCAAGCGCGGGCCCAGCGGCCAGCATCGCGCAGGCGCAACAAAGCCCCAGCAAAACAGCAAGTCGTTTCATCTACGCTTCAAAAACCTCTTACGCCGGGACGGCCTTGGCCCGGCGCACTTGTTCCGTCAATTGCGGGACAATCGCAAAAAGATCCCCGACGACCAGCAGATCGGCAAACTCGCCGATCGGGGCTCCGGAATCTTTGTTGATGGCAACGATGGTACCGGCGGTACGCATACCTACCCTATGCTGTATCGCCCCGGATATCCCCACGGCGATGTAAAGTTGCGGACTGATCGCTTTTCCCGTCTGCCCGACTTGATGTGCGTGTGCGATCCAGCCTGCGTCGACCGCCGCGCGTGAAGCCCCGACAGCCCCGCCGAGCGCATCGGCTAGGTCAGCGAGGATCGTCGTGAACGGCTCAGGGCCGCCAAGGCCACGACCGCCACTGACGACGACCGACGCCTCTTCGACCGCGAGCGCTCCCGCGGCCTGCTGGACGTCCTCGTCGATCCGGATCGCGTACGAGCGCCCGGCAGGCTTTTCGAGCTGAGCGATCTGGCCTGCGCCGGCCTGCCGCTCCGCCGTGAAGACGTTGGGCCGGACGGCGACGACGCCGGGGACGCCGGCGGGAAAGGCACATGTGACCATCGCGGTCCCGCCGAGCCGCGGTGCGACGCATGCGACACGCCCGTCAGTGACGGCGATCTCGATGACGTCTGCGATGTATCCCGCGCCGATGCGCGCCGCGCAACGGCTCCCGACATCCCGCCCTAACATCGTATTTCCAACGAGGATGAGCGCCGGTTCGTTCCGCGTCGCGACGCTCGTCAAGTAGTCTACCTGCGGATCGATGGCAAAGACGTCCGCGTCCGGATCGTCGGCGACGTGGATGACGTCGATCGGATATGCCTGAACGACCTCCGCGAGCGCGCGCGAATCCGCGCCGGCGATGACGGCATGCGTCTCGCCGCCGAGCCGCGTCGCGATCTCCTTCGCTTTGCCGGCAAGCTCGAGCGAAACGCGGCGCGGCGTCGCAGCATGATGCTCGATGAAGACGACGACATCTTTCATCGCTAGACGAGCTTCCTTTCCCGCAGAAAGTCGACGATGACACGAGCCCCTTCGGCACCGTCTGCGACGGTCACGACGCGGCCTTTGGCACGCGCCGGCGGCGCCTGCATCCCGACGACTTCGGTCTTCGATTGCTCCGCGCCGGCCGCAGTAAGCATCCGGATCTCCTTTTTCTTCGCACCCATGATGCCTTTGAGCGACGGATAGCGCGGCTGGTTGATCGATTTGGTGACGCTCACGAGCGCCGGCAACGACGCGTGGACGCGTTGATAGCCGGTCTCCGTCTCGCGTTCGGCGGAGATGCTCGAGCCGTCGCATTCGAGCTTGCGCGCATAAGTGACGCCGGGGACTCCCAGATATTCGGCGAGCATCCCCGGGACCGCACCCGTGATCGCATCGGTCGACTGCGTCCCCATGAGGATCAAGTCGAAGCCGATCGACTGCAGTGCGCGCGACATCGCAAAGGCCGTCGCGGCCGAGTCGGAACCTTCAAGCGCGGTGTCGGAGAGCATCGCGGCATCGTCGGCTCCCATGGCGAGCGCCTTACGAACGACTTCTTTGCCGCTCTCCGGCGCCATCGAGAAAACGGTAACCGTCGATCCGTCGGCGAGCGCGTCGCGAATCTGCAGCGCCGCCTCGAGCGCATACTCATCGAACGGATTGAGCACCGTGTCGACGCCGGTCCGGACCAAACGCTTGGTCGCGGGATCGATCCGCTTATCCGCGTTCGTGTCGGGGACGAGCTTGACGGTAACGACGATTTTCATCCTAGGGGCCCCAAAAGCCGAAGGCGCGCTCGCGATTTCATCGCGGCACGATTCCCCGAGGGCGCGCCAAACTACTTTGGAAGTGAAGCGGCTAGATTTTCGCCTTCTGCTCGAAGATGAACTGAAGACCTTTGAGCGTCGGCGCGATCGTGTCCGTCAACGGCGGGGCGCCTTGCGTATTGTACCACCGCGCCTGCATCAAGAGTTGCATCCCTTGCGACCGGTAGAATTGGAAGCCCACGAACGTGACGCCTTGATTCATGTTCACGCCGCTACCGGCCCACGTGCCTTTCACCTGAAAGTTCGAGTAGCCGCCGGCGAGCAAGAACTTCTCTGAGAGATGCCTCGAGAGCGTGATCGACATCTGCGGATAGTTCATCGCGACTGTGTCGATCGCCGAGCCGACCGCCGCCGAGACCGGTGAGATGCCACCCGGACGATAGTTGTTCTGCGTCACGTAGTCGAGCGACACGTCCATCACCTTGGGATGGAGCCCGAGCCATACCGCGAACTGCCGGTCGATGCCCAGGTTTCCGCCGGTGGTAACGAGCTCAGGCAAATAGTAACCCTCGACGAAGCCCGACTGCGCGCCGGTTGCGAGCGTAACCGGATAGATCTGCGAGAGGACCGAGTACTTCACTTTCGCCTGTATGAGATCGCTCTCGTAGTCCGCGCCGAACTTGAAGCCGCGCCGGTTGTTGTACGCTTGCGTATCGTCGACGCTTTGGTAGGTTCCCCGCAACCATTGCGCCGGCCACGTGTAAGCAGCGGACCAGATGTTTTCCGTCGTGTTCGGCGGGTTGCAGCAATTCCCGTACGGTAGGATCGTCGGTGCATAGCGCGGGTCGACCGAGTAATAATCCTCGGTAAGCGCAATGGGGCCCACGTGTTGGGTCAAACCGCCGTGGAACCACGTGCCGACCGTCGAGCCCAATGCACCGACTGCCGTCGAGTATTGCGAGTACCCGAATTCAGCCAGGCCGTCGACGAACGTGAACAGCGTCCCGCTGCCGGAAGCTCCCCAGATCTGGTTCTGCTGACCGTTGAGGCAGGTGAAGGGGATCGGACCCTGACCGAAATTCGAGCCGGACGTGATGGCGCCGGACGTCGTCGTGATGATGCCCGGGAAAGGCTGCAGCACGGGAGCTCCCGCCGGAGAGAATCCCGTCGGAATCGCGCAGGGACTTCCGGCCGTACCTGCGCCGGTCACGATCGGCGCGCCGAAAAATGTCGTCGAGCTGATCGGCATTCCGCCGGTGTGGATGTTCGAATATTGCAACCCGAACTTCGTTCCGCTTGGCTGGTTCCACATGACCGATGCGTCGTTGAGGCGCACCCCGACGCCAGCCGGCGCCGGAAGCGATCCGACGGTCGCTTCGAGTGAAAAGTCGCCGATTTTCGCGTACGCGTCGCCGCCCGAGACCGGGAGCTGCAAATTTGAGGGCAGCCAATCTTCAAGCGTCGGGGCCCCCGGCCCGATCGAGTTCGGGGGGACGACCGCGAGGGCCGGCGACGAGTTCGTCACCGGTGCCTGTTGGAATACGAACTTTTGCGTTTGCTTGAGATCAAGCCAGCCGACGTTGAGCGCGTAGTTTCCGTCCTTCGTCTGGATGAATCCGCCCAACACGGAACCACGGACGCCGGAGACATCGTCGAGACCCGGTTTCGTCGGGAACGCGACCGGGAGTTGATACGAGGTCTGCCCGAGGTGCGGGTTGATCGTCGCAATGGGTTGCTCGCCCCAATAGCCGACCGTCTGCGCGCTGCCGGCGACGCTCCCGAAGCCGAGCGTTACGCCGTACTCGACGGCACCCGGCCCGTACGCGACGTTGAGCTTGATGTTCTGGCCGAGTCCGAAACCCGACGCGGTCGGGGCATTCGAGAAGAAATCATAGGGCATCCCGGGCGCGAACGGCAGCCCGGAGATGAAGGCCGGATTTTCCAGCTGACCCAGACCCGATCCGATGTAGTTCTGATCTATGATCGAGAGGTTCGTGTCGCCGGAAATCCGCAGACGGTACTTGTGCTCCGACGGCGGGGCCGCCGCCGGCACCGGGCTTGGTGACGCCTGAACGACGATCTTGTCAGAGAGTGCCTGCCAGTTCGTAGCTTGCGCGAACGCGCCTGAGAGCGAGAGCGCCGAAACGGCCACCATGGCGGTCAGCACCCCGGTCAACCGCAACAAATTCAATGCTACCCCCTGCGATAGAGATGGCTTACGATTGCCTTCAGGATTCGGCTTCCCCGCCCTGCTTCCTTATCGAAGGGTGCGTCTAGCCGCTATGGGGGCCTGCGCTCCCAAATTATCGCGCCAGGAGCTCGGCGGCGACCATCGGCCGCTGGAGGATACCGTACTTCACGCCGAGATCGAGCTGCGGCTGGATCTCCGAGGCACGCAGCGCGTCGGTGTAGGTCACGCGCAACATCGTGCGTGTAACGTCGACGTCGAGTTTGGCGTGCTTTGCGAGGATCGGCGCCGACTCCCCGCGATTCTTGTTCGCCCAGCGACCGGCTTCATATATGGCCGTTACAAACCGCTTGACGACGTCGGGATTCTTCTGCGCGTATGCTTCCGTCGTGAACCAGGCGGAAAGCAAGTACTGCGGAGCGACGGCGAGGTTCGCGTTCGCGAGCGAACGTACGGTCGAATTGAGCGCTTGCGAAAGTGCCGGCTCAGTCATGAGCGCGCCATCCACGGTACCACGCTGAAGTGCCGCGGCCATCTCGGAAAACGGCATCTCGACGACATGGACTTTGGAAATGTCCACGCTATTTTCACCGAGCCACGCATCGAGCACTAACTCCGATCCGGTCTTCAGCGCGTTGATCGCGAACGTCTTCCCCTCGAAGCCCTTCGCATTGCGCAACGGAGACGTCTTCGCGACGACGATGAGGCCGGCAGGGTCCTTGGCGGTGTTGAGCGCCCCGGCGGCGACGATCGTGAACGGGACGCCGCGTGAGACCGCCTGCGCTATGCCGATGGGCGTCGATACCCCGAAGTCTGCGTTGCCCGTCGCAACAGCCGCGGCAAGCGCGGCGCCATTGTTAAAGGATGTGTGACCTCGACGTTCAGTCCGGCCTTCCGGAAAAAGCCCTTTTCTAGGGCGTAATATGCTTCCGCGTAGGTGTCGCTCGTCGTCGACGCCACGTGAAGCACGGCTGGGATCTCTGCCGTGACGAGACGCGGGACCATCAAGATCAGGGCAGCAACGGAGAACAGCACGACAGTTCTTGTTAACCGCTTCGGTCTCAACCAGCACCCCCAACGGCCGAGCCGTTAGACGACGATTTGCCGCCTTCCTACACTTGAAGGCAGCATAAAGCCGTGAACGGAAACGATGCGCCGTGACCGACGCAATCCCGGAATTAGTCCGAGCCTGTGGCTTCGATGAATTGGCGGAGGGAGCAACCTTGCTCGTAACGGTCCGCCAGCGGGAAGTCGCCCTAGTTCGAATCGGTGACGACGTCTTTGCCCTGCAGGATGCCTGCCCGCACAAAGGCGGCCCGCTCTGCGAGGGAACGGTAAGCGTTCAACGCGGCGAGTTGATCTGTCCGTGGCATCGGTTCCGGTTCGATTTACGCTCCGGAGCGAGCGTCACCAATCCGCAGCTCGTTGCGAAGACCTTCCCGGTCGAAGTCAGAGAGAACGGCGTCTTCATCCGCTTAGAAATCTAGGCCTTTGAACATGGGATGACCGGGACTCGAACCCGGACGCCCTTTCGAGCAGCAAATTTTCGTACCACTATCGCTTTCGCGACCGCCCCTGCGTTTGTGGTCTGGACTGTGCCTTGACCGTATGGCTTATCCCACGTAGGCCGCGCCCGTCCAGTCTCTACACCTTCCGTCCGGACCCGCGGTCCGAAGCGGCTTGGCTCGGCGTTGTCAGCGAAGAGTCCACCGAATTTGAGCGCATCCCGCGAATCGTTTCCGGCTTCGCGGCTCCAAAGAAGTCTGCTGTGTCTACCGATTCCACCATCATCCCTGAGTGGGAATATTCGGCGGAGCTTCTTGGGTCTCCCCATCTGCTTGGGAAATGAGGTATCCGTACAACAAATCGGATGCAGAGAGGACGATCTCGTCGCATTCCAAGATCGTCATCGCCGTTATTACGACGATCAACCCACCCGGCAGGATGTCGGCGCGCTGCGCGATCATATGCGGCAGTGCGCGTCGCGCTTGGAGGTCAAGCGACGCGAGACGGGCGAGGAGCCCGTCGAGTGCCTCGCGGGACAACGTCGTCCCCGACAGCCTCTCGCGATCGTCTTGCTGCGCGATGAGCGCGCCCGCGGCGAAGACCGTCCCGCCGACCGCGACGAGCTTTTGCGGATGTGGTTGCGAGCGCAACGGCAGCAGCGCCTTGCGGACGATTCCACGCGCGTCTTCAAGCTCGTCGGAGGCGACGGCACCCTTCCGGCCATCGAGCCCGGGTATGCGCTCGGTGAGCCGGACCGCACCGATCTCGCACGAGATCGCGCAATGCGCTCCATCCTCATCGCCGTAGGCATACTCGGCGCTCCCGCCGCCGGCGTCGAGCACGCCGAGCTCACCGTGGAGCCCCAAGCCGCGGACGGCCCCGATGAACGAATAGCCGGCCTCTTCGTCACCGGAAAGAATCCGCAGCGGCGCACCGGCAAGTCTCTCAAACGACGCGCAGAATGCCGGCCCATCGTCGGCTCGGCGCAGCGCACTC
>DATNIC010000166.1:0-2986 GCA_035604635.1 Binatia bacterium | reverse complement strand
GAAGCCGAACCTGGCCGCCACAAATGCAACGCTCGTGGCAGTGCCGCGAGGTGACATCGCTTTGCGCCTCGCTTTGCAAGCCCTCGATCGCGATATTTTCATCGCGGAGCCGGGTTTGTATCAGGACGGCTCCGCACCGCTCATCGGCGCCGCGTTCGGCGCCGCCTCCGGCGATCGTCTGCGGATCGGGCACGGCCGTCTGACCGTCTATCTGGGAGCCGCCGCCGGGAGCGGCAAGACCTATGCGATGCTCGAGCGTGCGCACCAGCTCAAAGAAGAGGGCGTCGACGTCGTAGCAGCCTACGTCGAGACGCACGGTAGACCTGATACCGAAGCAAAGCTCGCCGGGCTCGAAGTCCTCCCGCGCAAAACGATCGTCTCCGAAGGCGTGACCTATACGGAACTCGATGTCGAGGCCTTGCTCGCACGACACCCGACGGTCGCGTTGATCGACGAACTGGCCCACACCAACGCGCCGGGGAGCGCCGTCCCCAAGCGATACGAGAGCGTCCTGACGGTTCTGCGCGCAGGCATCTCCGTTTTGACGACGTTGAACATCCAGCATCTCGAAGGCCTCAACGACATCGTCGCGCGTTTGACCGGCGTCGTCGTTCGGGAGACGCTCCCAGATCCGATCCTCGAGTTCGCCGACGACGTGATCCTCATCGACGTGACGCCGCAGACGCTGCGGGAGCGCCTGCGCGCCGGAAAGATTTACAAGAAGGACAAGATCGACGCTGCCTTGAGCAACTTTTTCCGGACGGAGAATCTGGCGGCCCTGCGCGATCTTGCGATTCGGGAAGCGCGGCGCGCGAATTCGGTCCGCCGTCCACCCCCGTTCTCGCGGCTGCTCCTCGGAGTCGCAGCGCGGCATCGTGATACGAACTTGATCCGGCGTAGCGCTCGGTTAGCGTCGCGTTTAGAAGTCGACCTTGTCGTTGCTCACGTCGCTACCCATGAACGCAAGGGTGAGAGCGAGGCGATCGGAGAGCTGGAACGCGCTGCGCGCGTGGCGAATGCGCGTTGGGTTTTCGCCACAGCCAAGGATCCGGCGAAGGCCCTGGTCGGCATCGCGAAGGACGAGCGCGCCACGACTACCGTCGTTGAAGGCTTACGCAAACGGCGCTGGTTCGGCAAAACGCCGTTCGCAAAGCGCCTGCTCGATGCAGGCGCGCCCGAAGTCCTTATTCTCGCGCCGCTGCCCGCGGGCTAGACGCCGTCCAGCGCGCGGTTCAATTCGAAAACGTTCACGCGCGGCTCGCCCAAGAATCCCAGCGTCCGTCCCCGCGTGTGCGCAGCGATCAGTTCTTCGACCTTGGCAACGGGCATGTTGCGCGCCTTGGCGACGCGAGGCGCTTGATAGGCTGCGCCTTCCGGACTGATGTCCGGGTCTATCCCGCTGGCGCTTGAGGTTACAAGGTCCATCGGCACCGGGATCGTCGCGTCCGGATTCTCCTTCTTCAACGAGGCGATCGTCGCTTTCGTAGCGTCGATCAGCTTCTTATTCGTCGGTCCGTAGTTCGTCCCGCCGGTCGACGTCGGATCGTATCCGTTCTTCCCGGCGGCAGACGGCCGGCCGTGGAAGTACTGCGGCTTGGTCCACAGCTGCCCGATGATCCCGGAGCCGACCGGCTTCCCGTTGATGTAGATCATCGAGCCGTTGGCCTGCGCCGGGAAGAGCACTTGGGAGATCCCCGTCATCACGAAGGGGTAGATCAGGCCGAACACAATCACCGAGACGATCGTGTAGATCACGGACGTCCCGAGGTGCTTGAGGGTATTGTCTTTGATGCTCATGTCAGATGCAAAGCCGCCAATATCATATCGACTAGTTTGATGCCGATGAACGGCACAATAATGCCCCCGACGCCGTACACGAGGACGTTGGTCTGCAAGACGGCGTTCGCGCCGCGTGGCCTGTACGTTACGCCGCGCAATGCAAGCGGAATCAGCACCACAATGATCAGCGCGTTGAAGATAACCGCCGAGAGGATCGCGCTCTGCGGGGTCGTGAGGTGCATGATGTTGAGGGCATTCATCTCCGGATAGGCAATCGCGAACATCGCCGGGAGGATCGCGAAATACTTCGCAACGTCGTTTGCGATCGAAAACGTCGTGAGAGCGCCGCGCGTCATCAGCAGCTGTTTGCCGATCTCGACGATTTCGATCAACTTCGTTGGATCGGAATCGAGATCGACCATATTGGCCGCCTCCTTGGCCGCCTGCGTCCCAGAGTTCATCGCGACCCCGACATCGGCTTGCGCGAGCGCCGGCGCGTCGTTCGTTCCGTCACCCGTCATCGCGACCAGACGTCCTGCGCCCTGCTCGCGTTTGATGAGCGACATCTTCGTCTCGGGCGTCGCCTCCGCGAGGAAGTCATCGACCCCGGACTCTCGCGCGATCGTCCCTGCCGTCAACGGGTTGTCGCCCGTGATCATGATCGTCCGGATTCCCATCGCGCGCAGCCGATCGAAGCGCTCATGTATGTTCGGCTTCAGGATGTCCTTCAAGTGGATCACGCCGAGGATGCGCCGATCCTCCGCTAAGAGGAGCGGTGTGCCTCCTGAGCGCGCCACGCGTTCGACCTCGGGGGCCAAGATCGCGGAACTGTCTCCGCCCTTTTCGGCGACCCAGGCGCGGATCGCGTCCGGCGCTCCTTTGCGGATCGCGCGACCGCCGGCGAGGTCGAGGCCGCTCATGCGCGTGTATGCGCTGAACGGGATGAACGTCGCGCCCGCGGGGATGTGTCCATTTTCCTTGCCGTCGCCGAAAACGGCAACATTCGGGTCAACGGCACCGATCTTCGGCGCGGCAAGAGCGACGATCGAACGGCCTTCGGGCGTCTCGTCGGCCAGTGACGACAAGTATGCGGCGCGCGACGCTTCTTCTTCCGTCACGCCCGGCGCCAGGATGAGCTCGGTCGCTTGGCGGTTGCCGAGCGTGATCGTACCCGTCTTGTCGAGGAGCAGCGTGTCGACGTCGCCAG
>DATNIC010000165.1:0-4453 GCA_035604635.1 Binatia bacterium | reverse complement strand
CTCGCTCGCTGACCTGATCGTCCTTGCGGGTTGTGCCGGCGTCGGGCGTGCTGCGAAAAATGCCGGTCACGAGGTGACGGTCCCCTTCACGCCGGGCCGCATGGACGCCCGACAAGAACAGACCGATGTGGAGTCCGTCGCCATGCTCGAGTCGATCGCCGACGGCTTCCGCAACTACCGCAGCGGCAAGTGCGGCACCATTCGGGGCGAGGCGTTGCTGGTCGACAAGGCGCAACTGCTGACCCTGACCGCGCCGGAGATGACGGTTCTCGTCGGCGGCATGCGCGTCTTGAATACCAACTTCGGCCAGACCCGGCATGGCGTCTTCACCGAGCGACCCGAGTCGCTCACGAACGACTTCTTCGTGAACCTGCTCGACATGGGCACGATCTGGACGGCGGTTTCGGAAGGTGAAGAGGTGTTTGAGGGGCGCGATCGCGCAACGGGCAAACCCAAGTGGACCGGCACCCGAGTCGATCTGATCTTCGGTTCAAACTCGGAGCTGCGCGCTCTGGCTGAAGTCTACGCAAGTTCCGACGCACAGCAGAAGTTCGTCAACGACTTTGTGGCAGCGTGGACCAAGGTTATGAACCTGGATCGCTTCGATATCGCCTAGTCTCGGCATCGTCTGGAGGGGGCTCTGAAGCGAATTCAGATCGCGACAGGCCCCCTTCGATACGGTTGCGACGGCCGAGCAGTTAAAGGAAGTCCAGCTTGCCTTGCCACTTACGGCGGACGTTTTCGGCGTCGTCCTTGTCGATCGAATTGACTTTGGGAAACTGATCCTTCCAATGATAGGGCCGCACCGCATAGATGATCATGCGGCTCGTCGTGATGTCGCCCGAGGCGCGCTTCTCCGGGGAGAGCGTGGGATCGATGTGCCCCGTCCAGCAGCCGTCGATGATGTCGGTCTGCGTCTTCGGATCCCAGCGCGTTGCGACGGCCCACATCACCTCGGCCGGGTTCATGATGTCGATGTCGTCGTCGACGATGATGATCAAACGGGTCAAGTAGCTTCCGTCCCGGCATCCTGCCGCGACCAAGCCGGCCATCTTGGCATGCCCCGGATGAAGCTGATCGATCGAGATCACGGTGATGAAGCGCGAGCCGCCGCCCAAGACTCTCCAGACGCCCTTGATGCCCGGGACGCCGGCAGCCTCGAGCGCATCCCACAACGCGGCGAGCCGCGAGATCTTGAACTGCTGTCCCGGGTGGACCGGAGTCAGCGGAGGCTGACCGATGATCAGCGGATCGTTGCGATGGTAAACGGTCTTCACGGCGACGACGGGCTCCGGGCGTGTGTCCGATGCGTAGTAGCCGGGCCACTCGCCGAAGGGGCCTTCCGGCCGCGAGTCGACTTCGGGCGGCGGCATGTAGCCCTCGAACACGAGCTCCGCGTCGGCGGGAATCGGCAGCGACGTCGCCTTCGCAAGAACGACCCGGATCGGACGGCCGATCCGTCCGCCCGCAATCGCATATTCGGACTCTCCGGTCCCGGCCGAAGACGCCGCGATGACGCCCAGGATCGGCGCCTGCCCGACCGAGATCGCGACCGGGCACGCCTCGCCTCGCGCCCAGTACTTGCGGCGGATGAAGTCTCCGTGCTTTCCGGTATCGATGAAGACGCCGAGCGTTTTATCGTCGTGAATCATCACGCGGTACGTGCCGACATTGACCCAATCCGAATCAGGATCTTTCATGATGACCATGCACTCGGTCCCGATATAGCGACCGCCGTCGTTCGGATGCCACTTTGGGGCGGGATACTTGCGCAAGTCGACCGCGTCGCCTTCGACGACGACCTCGAGGATCGGCCCCCTCTCGACGACTTGCGGGGGGATCGGCTGCGACTTGCCTTTCGGGCGTTTGCGATATGCCTTGACCGCGTCGAGCGTCAACTCGCCGATGATGACCTTCGCCGTCCGCACGTTGGACACGATGCGAAAGCGTGAATCGTACCCCGGGATGTTTTGAAAGAGCAGGACCGGCGGATACAAATGCTTGTTGGAGAGATCGAACAACGTGCCGATCTCGCTCTCCGCCGATGCGCCGTCGATCCTCCGTACCTCTCCCGCCGCCTCCGCCTGCCGGAGAAACTCGCGCAAATCGGCTAAGGCCTCGTTACGCAGATCTTCGGCGCCGCTCTTGACTCCGTTGCTCAGTTCAATCATCTGCGGTCAGTGCGGGCCGAGGCTCGCTCTCAGGCGCGGCAGATGCGGACTGGTCCAGGTCGTCCCGTCTTGATAGACGACGTGCAAGGGGACGCAGAGCGGCAGCCCCGTCCCGAGCGGAAATACGTTCGGGCTCAAGCCGAACGTGTGCTTGATCGTGATGTTGGGCGAGAACTTTCCGACGTCGCGAACTTCGGCGACCAGCGTCCCGCGCGCGACCAATCCGAACTCGATCGACTTCGCGGTCTTTGTCGGATTGATGTTCTTGTAGTTGATCGAAAGCTCGGGACTCACGCCGGGCTGCGTCATGTAGTTGCCGTAGACGTCGCGCCAGCCCAGCGGCGCGACCGGCGCGTATCCGTAGAACGCCGGACCGACGTACGCGACGGTTGGCGGCGAACCGCCGCGCGGATTGCATTCCTCGACGTGGATCGGGTCGGGCGCGTGCGTCGCCGCCGGCGCGGCGTGCGTCGGCTGCATGGCGGGATGGGTCGGTTCTTGCGCGCGAGCGGCGCCCGCGAAGGACCCGAAAACGGCGAGAATCGCGAAGATTCTTAAGACGATAAGAGGCATGCTAACGGCCGGGCATTTCGCTGAAGAGGACGCCGCCTTTGGCTTTGGAGACGGGCTCGGTTTCGACGAGCTCGACGATGACGGCTTCGATCGGGACGCCGAGATTGCGGACGACGGCGTCCGTGAGGTCTTTGACGAGCGCGCGCTTCTGTTCGAGCGGGCGGCCTTTGACGAAGTGGACGTAGACTTCGGGCATATTCGACTCCTCGCTACTTTGCGGCGACGGGTTCGCGGACTGCGACCGGGAAGAACGCTTCGAGCCACTCGCGCACGACCGTCGCGACGCGTTTGTTCTCTTCCGCGAACATGAAATGGTCCGTCTCGGCAAACAGGTGCAAGTCGGCCGGCTGACCGGCGCGCTTGAACAGCTCGATCGATTGTTCGGTCGGGGTAACCGAATCGACGGAGCTGTGCAATAAGAGCAGCGGTCGCGGCGTGATGTTGCCGACGACGTCGTCGGCGCGGAAATCGAACATGCTCTGCGCCGTCTCGGCTGGAAACTCTTGGATCGAGCCCTTAGCGACGTGACCCCGCAAGTGCGGGGGGATCGGGACGATGTCGTAACGCGGGACCATCAGCGATTTGCCGGTCTTCTCGCGATGTCGCTTCCCTTCGGCGAGCATCGCGGTGAAGCGCGCCCAGGCTTCGGGAGTCGGGTGCTGGCCACGGAACTTACGCTCGCCGTCACCCCAACCGCCGGATGAGATCACGGCGGCGACGCGTTTGTCGACGCCACCGGTATAGACCGAGACGGCCGCGCCGAAGCTGCTTCCGAGCATTCCGATTCGCTTAGGATCGACGCTGGGGTGGCTCGACAAAAACGTGATCGCACTCTGCGAGTCCTCGACTTGATCCAGACAAATGATGCGTCCGTGCTCGCCTTCGCTCTCGCCGCATCCGCGCATATCGAAAGCCAACGTGACGTAGCCGAGGTCATTGAGGAACTTGCATGGCCCCTGAACGTTGGTCGAGCTCTTGTTACCCCCGAACCCATGCAATACGAGGAAAGCCGGGCGCCGTTCGTTCGTACCGGTACCGTCGGGTACGCGGATCTCGCCGGAGAGCTTCAAGCCGGCCGATGGAAATGAGACGCTCGTTTCCTTCATCACATGCACCTCCAGGGCACGGTTTGCTCCTCGCGGAACCTTGCCCCCTTCAGGCAACGTATGAGGACTATGATGAACAGACGTACTGTACTCGGCCTAGCGGCGGCATTCGCGGCTGCTCCGGGCATCGCTCGAGGCCAAGCGACCACGACGATCAAGCTCGGCGTCATCCCGATCGAGCCTTCCGCCGAGGCGTTCTACGGCGTCGACATGGGCTTCTTCAAGAAGCAGGGCCTCGACATCGACCTCCAGATGATGAACAACGGTGCGTCGATCGCGGCCGCGGTTGCCAGCGGGGCGCTCGACGTCGGCTTCTGCGACGTCGTCATCATTGCGAGCGCACATGCGCACGGCGTCCCGTTCCAGTACATCTCGCCGGGGATTCTCAACACCGACACTGCGCCGACGTTCGGGATCATCGTCTCCGGGACCGGACCGATCCGCACCGCGAAAGACATGAACGGGAAAACGTTTGCCGTCAACGCGATCAACAACATCTCGCACATCCCGGTCCTGGCCTGGATCGACAACAACGGCGGCGACTCGAAGACGATGAAATGGGTCGAGCTCCCGTTGCCGGCGATCCCCGACGCGATCGAAGCC
>DATNIC010000164.1:0-2115 GCA_035604635.1 Binatia bacterium | reverse complement strand
GTTGCGGCCGCCGACGCCGCCAAGACCGCGCCGCAAAAGGTCGCCGATGCGCGAGCCGAGGCTAATGCCGGCATCACGGATGGCGACGAAAATCCGAGTACCGGTACGAAAGTCAACCGGCTTGCATAGTGCTCACGTTTTGTCGCGACGCGCCTTCGTTCCTTAAAGCGTTGCTGGGGGAAGCCGTTTGTCAGCCGCGCAATCTGTTGCGAACTCAGCGTATCCGTACACGCCCAATCCTGCTTCAAGCACGACGCAAGCGATTGCGAATCCGTTCCTCGATCCGAACGGTCCGTTTGCGAATCTAAGCCTCACGTCGCAGCAGCGGCAGCAAATTCGTCAGATCTTCAGTCAAAACCAAAACACGATCGGGACCCCACAGTCGGTCAGGCAACTCCTTGACGCGGTTGACGCGGTGCTGACACCACTCCAACAGCGGACCCTGCAAAGCGATTTGCAGACGCTCCGCGCGCAGCGCTTTCGCGATGGCATTGGGGTTGGGTCGTCGAGCTCGAACAATGCGCTCGCTCAGCTCAATCTTAGCAGCGCACAGCAGAGTCAAATCAGTCAAATTTTTCAATCGGCTCAAGCCGGCGGCGCGTCCTCGCGCGACATTCTCAGACAAATCGACCGCGTGCTCACCGCGGCTCAGCAACAGCAGCTCGCATCGTTGCGCTCGCCGTATACGTCGAGCGGGGCGCCGGGCTCGCCTTCACACCCGTACGTCATCAACACCATCGCCTAGGAGGATGATCCCCTCCAGACGTGTTACGTCTGGGCGTATGCTGAGCGTTGAAGAAAACGAGCTGCTGACGCGTACTGCCCCCGGCACGCCGATGGGGACGTTCGTCCGCCGCTTCTGGCTGCCGTTTCTGCCGGCGCTGCTCATTGCGGCGGCGCTCGCCGCGCCAGGGCTCGCGCAGCCCGCGCCGGTGAAGATCGACGTCATCATCTCGCTCACGGGGAGCACGAGCTTTACGAGCAAGGATCAAGTCGATTCGCTGCACGTGCTCGAAGCCTACACGAACAAGACCGGCGGGATCGGCGGACGGCCGGTGCAGTTCGTTTTCCACGACGACGCGTCGAGCCCGCAGGTCGCGGTGCAGCTTGCCAACCAGATCATCGCGACGAACGCATCCGTGATCCTCGGACCGGCCGTGACGGGACCCTGCCAAGCCGTCGCGGCGATCACGGTCGACCGCGGACCGGTCTCGTACTGTCTCTCGCCGCCGATCGCTCCGCCGGCGAACTCCTACGTGTTCGCCGCGAGCATGCCGGCCGTCGTCGCCGACGGATCGATGATGAAATACTTGCGCTTGCGCGGCTTCCGGCGCTTCGCGTTCATCGTCTCGAACGACGCTTCGGGCCAGGTCAACGAAAAGGCCGCCGACGCCGCGCTGGCCCAGCCGGAAAACAGCGCGATCCGGGTAGTGGAACGCGAGCATTTCGCGCCGACCGACGTGAGCATCGCGGCGCAGGCGGCGAAGATCAAGGCCTCCGACGCCGACGTCGTCGTCGTGTGGTGCATCGGCACGCCCTTCGGGACGGTCCTGCGCTCGCTCAACGATGCGAACGTCACGCTGCCGGTCATGACGACCGGGGGAAATTACAGCCCCGTGCAGCTGGCGCAATACGTCTCGTTCCTGCCCAAAGAGCTGTACTTGCCGGGCTACCCGTTTCTCGTTCCGGAGCTGATCGAGTCGCCGCCGCACAAGGCCGCGATCAAGACGTTCCTCGACCTCTTCCGGGCGGCGGGCATCACGCCGTCCCCGGGCGCCGCGCCCTACGTGTGGGATCCGGCGATGATGGTGATCGCCGCGCTGCGCAAGCTCGGACCGGACGCGACCGCCACGCAAGTGCGCGACTACCTCTTGGCCATCCGCGACTTCGTCGGGATCAACGGACGCTACGATTTCAGTTCGGGCGACCAGCACGGATTGACCGCGGAGTCACAAGTCATCGTCCGCTGGGACGCGGCGCGCGGCGCCGGCGTCCCCGTCAGCCGTCCGGGAGCGATTCCAATCGACGCGCGGAGCCGCTAGTGTGCTGTCTCGCAAGTTCGCATACAAAATCTCGCTCGTCTTTTCCGCCAGCTCATCGTCGTTCTTCGGTCAC
>DATNIC010000163.1:0-14680 GCA_035604635.1 Binatia bacterium | reverse complement strand
CCAACTCGCCGCGACGGGGTCATTCATCGGGGGAACGTACCGGTGGCCCGACGGACGCGAACAAGATGCATTTGAGGCGACGGTCGAGCACATGACCGGTGCACCGGTGAAATATCCCGAACCTCGTTACGATCGGCCAATCCGCATGCGAGTGTCGGCGTATCGGCCGGTCGCGACCAAGGATGAGCCTGGTCTGGTGGTCCGGCGGCTTGCGTCTTTCAACGAAGTCGGTCCGGACATTTCGTTCGTCGAAGCGGAGTCCGGCTCGAAAATGCCCGCCGGCAAGAGTTGCCGGACGGACGTTCGCTTCATGCTCGACGGCGAGGCGCAGTTCGACGGCCGCGAGTTTAGCGGTCTCAGTTGCTTTTTCTTCCCCTCCGATCAGCCGCACGACGCAATCACGGCAAAGAGCAAGTGCCGGTTTCTTCAAGTGCGCTTCGGTACCGAAGAAGAGTGAACCGATTTGCCGCACTCGTGGCCTTCGCACTTTGCCTCATCCCTCTGTCCGCTCATGCGGCCGATAGAGTCTCCGTCACGCAATACGGCATCATCGTCGAGACGCTGCCTTGGGCGATTGCGCTCGAGAAGGGCCTCTTAAAGAAGCAAGGCCTCGACATCGACGGTTTCATCGGCAGTACGGGCGGCGGCACTACGGTCCGCAACATGATGGCCAGCGGAATGCCCTTCGCCGAGATGGCGGTCCCGGCTGCGATCGCCGCTATCCAGAGCGGCGTCGACATGAAGATCGTCTACGGCGCCGTGAACAACATGGGCGATCTTGCCTGGCTGGTCCGCAAGGATTCGCCTATCAAGAAAATGTCCGACCTCAAAGGGAAAAAGGTGGGCTTCACGCAGCCGAAGTCTACGACCGAAATGGTCCTGCGAATGATTTTGCAATCGCAGAAATTGACGAACGACGTGACGGTCTTGCCGACGGGTGGAATCGGAGCCGGCGTCGTTGCGCTCGACCAAGGCGCGATCGATGCTGCGCCCGTCGAAGAGCCGCTGCTGCTGAAGGACGCCGACAAGTATCGCGTGCTCTTTCGCGTCAACGATTTTCTACCGAACCTGACGTGGTCCGTCGGCGTCACGACCCCGGACTTTCTCAAATCGCATCCGGAGGTTGTCCATAAGCTCGTTCAGGCGCGACGCGAGGCCGTCGATTATATGTACGCGCATCCGGCCGAGGCCGAACAAGTATACGCAAAGGTCTGGAATTCGAACGACAGGACGATTGAGGACATACTGCCGCGCTTGATCAAGTCGAAATATTGGTCGCGCAACGACATCAATATGGCCGGACTCGAAACGATGCTGCAAGGCATGCAGCTCGTTGGAGCGCTTGATAAGCCCCTCGATCCCAAGACGCTCATAGACGGGTCTTTCCTGCGATAGACCCCCGAGTTTACGAAGCCGAAGCCGAAGTTGAGTAGTTGATCGTATCGTCGCGAACGTCGTCGGGATTCTCGTTCTTGATGGCGATGAAGTCGGATGCGATGTTCCCGAACGCCGAAACGATGGCCGGATCGAACTGAGTCCCGCTTCGCGACTCGATGTACTGCACGGTTTCGATGAAGGGCCAGGGCTCCTTGTGCGGACGTTGCGAGAGCAGCGCATCGAACACATCGCAGAGGCCGACGATCCGCCCGGAGAGCGGGATGTCCTCGCCCGCGAGTTTCCTCGGATAACCTGAGCCATCCCACCATTCGTGATGCGTGAGCGTGATCTCCGCGCCGAGCTGGAGCAGCTTCGACTTGCTCTTGCGCAGGATCGCGTATCCGTCGAGTGGATGATGCTCGATGATTTTGCGCTCGCCGTCCGTAAGCGGGCCGGGCTTGAGCAGGATATTGTCCGGGGTCGCGACCTTTCCGATATCGTGCAACGGTGCAGCGAGATGGATGAGGCGCCGCTCTTCTTCGGATAGGTCGAGCGCCACGGCAAGCCGGCCGGCATATTTCGACATCCGAATGAGGTGCTTTCCGATCGTCGCGTCGCGGTACTCGGTGGCGCGCGTCAGCCGGTCGATCGTTTCCTCTTCGCGGCCGACGATCGCCTCCGTGGCGCGTTGGACCTCCATGTTCAGCCATACGGTCTGATCGAGCAGATAGCGCCCGCGCGCGCGCAGGAGCAGCAAGTTTTTGGCGCGCGCGAGGAATTCGACCGGATCGATCGGTTTGAGGAAGAAGTCGCTGACGCCGAGCTCGATCGCCTTGTAGCGGATTTCCAGCTCTTGCGTGGACGTGATCATGAGGATCGGGATGTCCTCTTTGCCCGGCATCTTGCGCAAGCGCCGGGTGAACTCGAGCCCGTTCGGCGGAGGCATTTGGAAGTCGAGCAGGAGCAGGTCGAAATCGTTGTGCCGGCACCAATCGAGCCCGCCCGCCGAGGACGTAAATGACACGATGCGGACGTTCGGCAGCCGCTTGAGGACGCGGCTGTACACTTCCAGGTTGGTCGCGACGTCGTCGACCGCCACGATCGTGCTCGGTGGAGCATCGCGGCTTCCAAGATTCTCGGGGAATACCAGAACCGACATGAGTCTGAACCCTCAAACGACTCAACGCGGCCCCACCCGACCCGCTGTGATAGGCGTCACTAATTCTTGACCTACGCCCCTGCCCCTTGCCCGTTCGGGAGCCCCTACTGCGGGTCCGCCTTCAGGGCGTCACACTTGGCCTCAACGATTTCGAGCAGCCTCGGATAGATGGTCGCGACCGGGTTCAGTGCCCGCTCGGGCTCGATGATGTCGTGGGACGCCGGCAGGCCGGTGAGCCTCACCAGCTCGACGCTCCTGCCCGAGCGCGCTCGCCACTTGCGGTGAAGGTCCTCGATGGCGGCATTGCTGACCGTGGTCTCGCTCGCATTGACGACGACCGTGACGCGTTCGCTTGCCGGCGGTGCCTCCGCCTGCAGCACGTCATGCGCTAACGCGATCACCTGCGCGGCGGCGTGCAGCGAATAGCGCGGGTAGCCGTGCTCGGGCATGAGGCGTTCCCGTTTGATCGGATCCCACCACAGAAACGCGTTGGGCAGCCCCAGCACCAGCCGCACCGCGGCGCCGGTGAGCCGCCGCGGAATCCAAAGCGAGCCCAAGAACGGCGCAACCAAAATGACGTGCGGAAGCGCCTGCGTTTGCGCCAACCACGCGGCGACCGTCCCGCCCGTCGAGAACCCGACGACGGTCACCTCCGTTCCCAAATCGCGCGCCGCATTTAAGGCTTCGAGTCCGCACGCGGCGAGCTCGTCCTTCGTCAGTTGCGCGAGCGCGTTGGTCATGCGATCGCGGTACCCGTGATGCGGCAGGCGCGGGATCACGACGTTGTGCCCGCGCTCGAAGAGCATCTGCCCGAAGACGGCGAACTGCTTCGGGCTCGCCGTCAAGCCGTGCAGCAACAGGAACGCGCGTTCGGTGCGCCGGCCGTGCTCGAAGGTGAGCGACGGCCAGGCGATCTCGTCGTGAGGCGTTACGGTCCGAGCTGCGCGACGCCTTTGCTTATCCGCGAGAAACCTTCTGCGATGTGCTCTTCGGTGATGATGAGCGGCGGGATGAAACGCAACGTGTTATGCCCTGCGGCGTTGATGAGCAAGTACCGGTCACGCGCCAAGTCGACGAACGCTTGGGCCTGCTCCGGCGCCTTCACTGGCAGTCCAAGCATCAACCCCATCCCGCGCGGTTGGCCGAAGAACTCGGGATAATCCTCGGCCAGCGACTTCAGCGCGCCCATGAAGCGCGCGCCGACCCGGTGGACGTGCGCGTTGAGGTCGAGCTCCTCGCGCAACTCCAAGTGGCGCAGCGCCGCGGCGCACGGGACCGGTGAGCCGCCGAACGTCGTCCCGTGGTCGCCGGGTTTGAGCGAGCTCGCGCACGCGCCGCGCATGAGCAGTGCGCCGATCGGCAAGCCGTTGGCAAGCGACTTTGCCAAAGTAAACGCGTCCGGCTTCACATCGTAGGCTTCGAACGCAAAGTTGGTCCCGACGCGCCCGAGCCCGCACTGAATCTCGTCGAAGATTAGCAGCGCTCCGTGCTTGTCGCACAGCACCCGTGCCGCTTGTAAGAACTCACGGTCGGCGATGTTGACGCCGCTCTCGCCTTGGATCGGCTCGACGATGAACGCGGCCGTGTCCTCGTCAATCGCCTTTTCGAGCAGGACGATGTCGTTGAACGGCGTGATTTTGAAGCCTTCGGGCAGCGGATCGTAGCCTTCCTTATACTTAGCGCTGTCCGTGGCGGCCAGCGCACCCAACGTCCGTCCGTGGAACGAGTCCGTGCAATAGACGATCGTTTTCTTGTCCGTGTGACCCGCGCGGTGCTGATGCTTGCGCGCGAGCTTGATTGCCGCTTCGTTTGCCTCCGCACCCGAGTTGCAGAAGAAGACGCGATCGAACCCGGAGAGCTCGGCGAGTTTGTTCGCGAGCTTCCCGGCCGGCTCGTGCATGTAGAGGTTGCTGCAGTGCACGAGGGTCGCGGCCTGCTGCGAGATCACGCGCGTGATCTCCGGATGACAATGACCGAGCGCCACGACCGCGATCCCCGCGACGAAGTCGAGATAGCGGTTCCCGTTTTCGTCGATCAGCTCCATGCCCTCGCCGCGCACGAAATTGACCGGCGCGCGCGAGTAGTTTTGCAGCAGGTGCGGATGCGAGAAGTGCTCGGCTAATGTTTCCATGGTCACGTCCTATAGTGTGCGTTGATCCGCACGTATTCACTGGAAAGGTCGCAGCCCCAACCGGTTGCGCGCGCCTGACCGATGCCCAAGTCGAGACGAATGGTGACCGACTGTTCTTCGAGCATCCGGTGCGCTTCCGCTTCGGAGAGCGATTCGATCGCACCGCGTTCGACCCACAACTGATCGCCCATGTAGAGCGACCACGTCTTATCGTCAAGCCCCGCGCGCGCGGCGCCGGCCGCACCGATGATGCGGCCCCAGTTCGGATCCTCACCGTACAGCGCCGTCTTCACGAGGCTGCTGTTGATGATCGCCTTTGCAATGGTCCGCGCTTGCGTCTCGTCCTTGGCGCCGGTGACGTCGACCGTGAGGATCTTGTTCGCCCCCTCGCCGTCGCGCACCATCGCCAGCGCCAGGTCACGGCACACGGCGTGCAGCGCGGCGCGCAGCCCATCCGACGTCTCGTGCGTCCCCGGGAGGGCAAACGCATAGACCGAGTCGTTGGTCGACATGTCACCGTCGACCGAGATCATGTTGAACGTGTCTTCAACCGCGTCGCGCAGCGCCTTTTGAAACGAAGCGCGCGTGCACGAAGCGTCGGTCACGACGAACGCGAGCATCGTCGCCATCGTCGGGCAGATCATCCCTGAGCCTTTGGCAATCCCGCCGATGTGCCGGCGCTCGCCCTTCTCGTAGAATGCGTAGGCTGAGAGTTTCGGGACGTGATCGGTCGTCATGATCGCTTCGGCTGCGGCGAACGCCGCTTCGGTCCCCTGCTCGAGGCGCCTGATCGCCAGATCGATCCCCTTCGACATCCGATCCATCAACAGCGGGACGCCGATGACGCCGGTCGAGGCGACGACGACTTGCGAGGGCCGAATCCCCAAGCGTGAAGCGGCATGCCGCGCCGTGTTGCGCGCGTCGTTGAGCCCGCGCTCGCCGGTGCACGCGTTCGCGCAGCCCGAATTGCAGACGATCGCGCGCATCCCGTCGCCGTCCTTGGCGATGTGGTGCTGGCTGACGAGCAGCGGCGCCGCCTTGATTTCATTCGTCGTAATGACCGACGCGCAGATGTGCGGCGCGCCGAGATCGATGACGGCGAGATCGGACTTGCGCTTCTTGATCCCGGCCGAGACGCCGGCCAGCTTCACGCCGGGGACGGCGCCGAGCCCGCCGCGGACTTCGACCAGCCGGACTTCGTCAGACGACGGTGGTGCGAGCGCCAAGACCCAGATCCTCCTCGAGACCGCACATGATGTTCATGTTCTGCACGGCGACTCCCGACGTGCCTTTCCCCAAATTGTCGATCCCGCACATGACGTGCGCGATCCCGTCGCGAACCGCGAGCGCGATCTGCGCGTCGTTCGTGTGCGCGAGCGCGGGCAAGTTCGGGACGCGCCCCTTGTCGAGGACGTGGACGAACGGATTGCTCGCATACGCGCGCTCGAAAGACGCCTGCAAGGTCGCAAGATCGAACGGCGTCTTCCCGATCACGTAACAGTCGGCGAGGATCCCGCGGCTCGTCGGGACGACGTGAGGCGAGAAGATGAAGCCCGAGACGATCCCGACCGCCGCCAGCTCCTGTCCGATCTCGGGCTGGTGCCGATGACTCTCGATCCCGTACGCGTGCACGTCGCCTTCGATCTCCGCGAACATCTTGTTGAGCGAAGGCCTGCGTCCGGCGCCCGTGATCCCGCTCTTCGCATCGATCACGATCCGTTCGATGTTTCCTTTGAACTGCGCGAACGGCAGAAGCGCGAGCAGCGCCGACGTCGGATAGCAGCCGGGATTCGCGACGAGCTTCGCCTTCGCGATCGCGTCGCGATAGCGTTCGGGAAAACCGTAGACCGCGTCGCCGGCGTCTTGATGCAGGCGAAACGCGTCGGAGAGATCGATGACGCGCGCGCCCTTCGCCAAAAATTTCGGCGCGAGCTCGCGCGCGGTCTCGCGCTCGCCGCACAGGAAGATGATCTCGCCGCTCTGCACGCGGCCGAGCGCCGTTCCGTCGCCCTCGAACGTTCGCCGGTCGTTGGGAAGGAGCGGGAATTGATCGCAGACGCGCGAGCCCGTCGCGCTCTGACTTTCGAGCGTGACGATCTCCGCGTGCGGATGCCGCGCGAGGTAAGCGATGAGGTCGGCCGCGGCGTAACCCGCCGCGCCGACGAGGTGCGTGCGTATCGTCATGAGGTTGTTAAAGTCGTCAATTCGCGCTCGCTGCGCGTAATCGCTGCGGCGAGGAGCTTGGGCTGCGTCGAACCATGGGTCTGCTTGCCTTCGACCGCAGCAAGGGGCCCAAGGGGTGCGGACAGGTCGGCGATCCCGCTCTCTTTCTTAAGAGAAGCAAGGTCGTCGGCGGAAAATTCTGAGCGCTGCGCTTCGCTCGCCAGCACCTGCTCGCCGACCATGCGGTGCGCCGCGCGGGCGGTGACGCCGCGCGCGATCAGCGCGTCGGCGACGTCGGTCGCGGTCGCAAAGCCGGTCGCCGCGCTCGCGGTCATGCGCGCCTCGTCGAAGGTTAAGTAGCTCAAGGCGCGCTCGAACGCCGCCAAGGTCGCGAGGCCGGTCTCGGTCCCGCGGATGACGTGCGCCTTGGTCTCTTGCAGGTCGCGGTGATATGAGAGCGCGATCCCGGCCGTCGTGCCGAGCCCGGCGGTCAGCGTCCCGATCGCGCCGGCCGCCGCCGCGCGGACGAGCTCGAACGGGTCGGGGTTGCGCTTTTGCGGCATGAGGCTCGAGCCGGTCGCGGCCGCGTCGCCCAAGCGCGCGTAGCCGAACGCCGGCGTCGACCAGATGACGAACTCTTCGCTCGGCCGCGAGGCCGCGATGACGGCGCGCGTCACCGCGGAAAGCAAATCGAGCGCGACGTCGCGGTCGCCGACTGTGTCGAGCGCATTAGCCGACGGCTCGGCGAAGCCGAGATAGGTCGCGGCCTTGGCGCGTGCGAGGGGGAGCGAACTCCCCGCGAGCGCAGCCGAGCCGAGCGGACAATAGCGCGATGCATCGGAGCGGACGCGCTCGAACCGCTCCGCCGCGCGGATAAATGGCTGCGCCGCGGCGTGCAGCCAAAAAGCAAAAAGGACCGGCTGCGCGGGTTGCCAGTGCGTCGTCGCGGCCAATAACGTCTTGCGCTCGAGGGCTGCTTTCGCGCGCTCGAGGAACGCGCGCGCAATCGCAGCGGACTGCGCCTTACCGCGCGCGGCGCGATCCCGCGCGTAGAGCAGCAAGGTCGTCGCGACTTGGTCGTTGCGGCTGCGGCCCGTGTGCAGCAGCTCGCCGACGCCGGGCGGCGTGAGCGCCCGGACCCGCGCGTCGATCGCCCCGTGGACGTCTTCGAACAACCCGGTTCTCGCAAAGACCCCAAACTCGCCGCTCTCGATCTCGCGCATGACCGCATCGAGCGCGCCGTCCAGTGCCTGGGCGACGGCGGCATCGATCAGCTTGCCCTCGGTGAGCGCGACGACATGCCCGTGCGAACAGAGCACGTCAAACGGGGCGAGGACCAGATCCTCGTTCAGCGACGAACCGAACGCAAGAAGCGCGGGGTCGGGCGCCTGTGCAAAGCGCCCGCCCCACTGCAAGGATTGGGTCATCGCGGGGCTAGCGCGTTTGCGCGGACCTTGGCGCTGACTTCGATCGGGAGTCCCCAAATGCCGATGAAGCCTTCGGCCGCATCGTGCTTGAACGCATCGCCCGCGCCGTAGGTCGCAAGATGCTCGTCGTAGAGTCCGAACGGCGAGCGTGAGCCGACGACCGTCGCATGGCCGCGCAGCAAGCGGACGCGAATGCTCCCAGTCATGCGTTGCGCGACGTGCATGTTGAACGCGTCGAGCGAGCCGCGCAGCGGCGAGCTCCACAGCCCGTCGTAGATCAGCTCGGAGTAGCGTTGATCCAGGAGCGCCTTCATGCGCAGCTCGTCGCGCGTGAGGACGAGCCGCTCGAGCGCCTTGTTCGCGCTGATGAGCGTGATCGAGCCGGGGCACTCGTAGACTTCGCGCGACTTGAGCCCGACGACGCGATCTTCGATCAAGTCGATCCGGCCCACGCCGTGCTTGCCCGCGACGACGTTGAGCTCTTTGACGAGCGCGGCGCCGCGCAGATTCCCCATCGACGGAATGCCGTCGGCGAAGTCGATGACGATCTCATCGGCTTCCGCGGGCTGTTTCGCCGGCGCGGCAGTCCATGCGTACGCGTCTTCAGGCGGCGCGTTCCAAGGATCTTCGAGGACGCCGGCTTCGATCGACCGTCCCCACAGGTTCGCGTCGACCGAATAAGGCTTGTCGACGGTTTGCGCGATCGGAATGCCGTTCTTCTGCGCGTACGCGATCGCATCGGGCCGCGACAGCGGCTCGTCGCGCAATGGACAAAAGCACGCGAGGTTCGGGTTGCGCGCCTTGACGCCGATCTCGATGCGGACTTGATCGTTGCCCTTCCCGGTGCAGCCGTGCGCGACGGCGTCGGCGCCTTTCTCTTCGGCGACTTCGCAGAGCAAATCGGCGATCAGCGGACGCGAGAGCGCGGCCGAGAGCGGATAGACGCCTTCGTAGAGTGCGTTGGCGCGCAGCGCCCGCAATGCGTAGTCCTCGATGAAGCGTTCGCGCGCATCGACCAGGACCGCGTCGGCCGCCCCAAGCGCGAGCGCCTTCTGACGGACGTCTGCAAGCGCAGCTCCGGCCCCGGCGCCCGCGACCATGTCGCTCTCGCCGAGATCGAGCGTCAGCGCGATGACGCGCTTTCCCGCGTTGATGTACTTCTTGAGGAGGACGGAGGTGTCGAGTCCGCCGCTGTACGCTAGAACAATCGAGTTCATGAGTTGACTTGCATATCCTTAAAACGTTGCATGATCATGCCGAGGCTCTCGGACTTGTCGATGATGACGAGGACCGTATCGTCGCCGCCGATCGTCCCCAGGACCTCGGGCCATTCAGCCGAGTCGATCGCGGAGGCGAGCATCATCGCGCTCCCGGGCGGCGTGCGCAGGACGATGTCGTTGACGCTTCCCTTGATGCTCGTGACCAATTCCGCGACGAAGCGGTGCAGCCGGCTCGCGTAGTTTTGGCTCGCGCCGACTCCCGGCTCGACGTACTTGAACTGCGCGGACTGGGCGTTCCCATTCTTGAGCGGGACCTTCATCAGGCCAAGCTCCTTGATGTCGCGCGAAATCGTCGCTTGCGTCACCTCGTAGCCTTGCTGCTCGAGGAGATGCTGCAGCTCTTCTTGCGAGTGAATGGGACGCGCCGCGATCACGGAGAGAATCGCGCGCTGACGGACATTTTTCTGCATGATGTTACTCTACGAAGCCTTTGAGATCGGTGAGCAGCGCGAGAAGGAGCGCTTTTTCCATGTGCAGCCGGTTCTCGGCCTGATCGAAGACGACGCTGCGCGTCCCGTCGATGACCTCGGCCGTCACTTCTTCCCCGCGGTGCGCGGGCAGACAATGCATGAAGAGCGCGTGCGGAGCCGCGGCATTCATCAGTTTCGCGTCGACTTGGTACGGGCGCAGCGCAGCCGCGTTGCGTTCGGTCATCGCCTCGTCGCCCATCGACGTCCAGGCGTCGGTGTAGACGATGTCGACGTCGCGGACGGCGCGGATCGGGCTCGCGAAGCAGCGGACCGTGATCCCATGCGGTTTGCCGAGCTCCATGAGCTCGCCCATGAACGCATCGGTCGGCCGATGCGAGTTCGGCGAAGCGAAGGTGATCGACACCCCGCTCATCGCAGCGGCCTGCGTGAGCGAGACGGCGACGTTGTTCTTCCCGTCGCCCGCGAAACACAGCCGCAGCCCTTCGAGCGTCCCGAACCGCTCTTTAATGGTAAGGAGATCCGCCAGCGCCTGGCACGGGTGGGCGACGGCGGAGAGCGCGTTGATCGTCGGGACGGTCGCCGCGTGCGCGAAGCGCTGCAGCGGCTCGTGCGCGTGCGTGCGGATCGCGATCGCGTCGACGTAGCGCGACATCGTTCGCGCGACGTCTTCAGGCGATTCGCGGGTCCCCATCATGACTTCGCCCTGATACTGCATGACCGCGTTGCCGCCGAGTTGCGTCATCGCGACTTCGAACGACATGCGCGTGCGCAAGCTGGGCTTCTCGAAGAGCATGCCCAACGTGCGGCCCCGCAGGAGCGGGACTTGCTCGCGCAGCCGCTCACCCTTGAGGCGCTCGCCGACGAGCAAAAGGTCGCTGATCTCGGCGGGAGACATATCGAGGATCGTCAGGATACTGCGGCCGCGCAGGCGCTGGGCCGGGGTCAGGGTCAGCATGGTTGTATAATTATACGCAGAATGAATAAATATGCAAGAGATCGTCGTTAAGTACGGCGGAAACGCCATGGCCGACCTGGCGGCGGACCCCGTTCTGGCCGACTGCGTCGAGCTGCACAAGGGCGGCCAGCGGGTCGTCCTGGTCCACGGCGGCGGTCCCCAGATCGACGCCGCGCTACGCACTCGTGGGATCAAAGAAGAACGGATCGATGGGCTGCGGGTGACCAGTTTGGCGGCACTCGAGATCGTCGAGCACGTCCTCTGCGCGACCGTCAATAAGGAACTGGTCCGTGCGCTCGGGGCGCTGGGCGCGACGGCCGTCGGCATTTCGGGCGAAGACGGCCGGCTCTTGTGGGCCAAGAAGATCGACCGCCGCCTGGGCGCCGTCGGCGAGATCGTCGAGGTCCAGCCCCAGGTCATCCGGACCATCCTCGACGCCGGCTTTTTCCCGGTCATCGCCCCGCTCGCGCTCGACAAAGACGATCCGTCCGGACGCCTCAACGTCAACGCCGATACTGCGGCCGGCGCGATCGCCGGTGCGCTGCAGGCTCAGTTCTATGTCGTCGTAACGGACGTTGAGGGAGTTCGCAAAGACTTAACAGATCCGAACTCGACCGTTGCCCGGCTTACCGCGGCTCAGGCAACGGCCTGGCTTGACGACGGGACGCTCTCGGGCGGGATGCGTCCGAAGATGCGCGGCGCGCTCGATGCCTTACAACACGGCGCGAAACGCGCGTTGATCTCCGGAGCCGGCGTGCAAGCGATCACCCGCGCGCTCGAAGGGACGGGGACCGAAGTCACCCTGTGACCTAGGTCAAAGGCTTGGTTGCTACGTCAAAAGACGCTGCACTCAGGGTAAGAATCGCGTATATCTGGAAAGAATCTTCCGCAACGAGCAAGCGGCATTAGGAAAGCAGCTTCTCATACTCTGATAAGGAGCGTCATTTTGAGCACCCTCACGCCCTCGGTAGCGGTGACCCATGGAAGCAAGCCGCTGTACTTCTTCGATGAGGGCGATGGGAGCATGAAAGAGCTCCTCGGCGGCAAAGGCGCCGGCCTGGCCGAGATGACCAAGGCGGGGCTCCCCGTCCCGCCGGGCTTCACGATCACGACCGTAGAGTGCCTGCGCTTCTACGCGCAAGGGCGAGTGATCGCCGAAGAACTCCGCGCCGCGATCTACGCTGCGATGCGCGAGCTCGAGCGGCGCACCGGCAAGCGCTTCGGCGCCGACAAGCAGCCGTTGCTCGTCTCGGTCCGCAGCGGCGCGCGCGTCTCTATGCCCGGCATGATGGATACGATCCTCAACCTCGGGCTCAACGACAAGACGGTCGCGGCGGTCGCGGTCGAGACGAAGAACGACCGCTTCGCGTGGGATGCATATCGCCGTTTCATCGCGATGTTCTCGCACGTCGTGCTCGGCATAGAGAAAGACCACTTCGATCGCATCGTCGATGATGCGAAGAAGCGCAAAGGTGTCCAGAGCGATCCCGAGCTGGAAGCCACCGACTGGCGCGCGGTCGTAGCCGAGTTCAAGGGCCTCGTCTCGCGCGAAGCCAAACGTGAATTCCCGCAAGGCGTCGATGAGCAACTGCATCTTGCGATCAGCGCCGTCTTCGATTCATGGTACTCCAAGCGCGCCGTCGACTACCGTGAATTCAGCAAGATTCCCGACGACTGGGGTACGGCGGTCAACGTCTGCTCGATGGTCTTCGGAAACATGGGCGACGACTCCGGGACCGGCGTCGCGTTCACGCGCGATCCGAACACCGGCGAGAAGAAGCTCTTCGGCGAGTATCTGCGCAACGCGCAGGGCGAGGACGTCGTCGCCGGCATCCGCACGCCCGAGAAGATCGCCGACCTCGACAAGATTCAGCCCACGGTCTACAAGCAGTTCGTCGAGATCGCGAACAAGCTCGAAAAGCACTACCGCGACATGCAGGATCTCGAGTTCACGGTCGAGCGCGGCAAGCTTTACATGCTGCAAACGCGCAGCGGCAAACGCAGCGCGGCCGCCGCCGTCAAGATCGCGGTCGACATGGTCGGCGAGAAGCTGATCACCCGCGAGGAAGCGCTCAAGCGCGTCAGCGCCGATTCGCTCGATCAGCTCTTCCATTCGCAGATCGATCCGAATCAGAAGTATGAAATCGCAGCGAAGGGCCTCAACGCATCGCCCGGCGCGGCGACCGGCGCAGCCGTGTTCGATCCCGATACCGCGCAAGAATGGGCCGCGCAAGGCAAAGCCGTGATCTTGGTGCGCACCGAGACGGCTCCGGATGACGTTCACGGGATGATCGCGGCGAAGGGCATCTTTACGTCGAAGGGCGGCGCGACGTCGCATGCCGCGGTCGTCGCGCGCGGGATGGGCAAACCGTGCGTCTCGGGCTGCGAGGCGCTGCGCGTGAGCCGCCGCGAGAAGAAGGCGATGCTCGCCGGCAAGCCGCTCAACGAAGGCGACATCATCACGATCGACGGGACGACCGGGATTGCCGTCCTTGGCGAGTTGAAGCTCATCCCGCCGCCGACCGAGTTACCGGAATGGCTCGCGACGTTCCTGGGCTGGGCCGACGACGTGAAAGAGCTCGGCGTGTGGGCGAACGCCGATACGCCCGACGACGCGCAGAAGGCGCGTGCGCTCGGCGCGACCGGGATCGGTCTGTGCCGCACTGAGCACATGTTCATGGAGACGAACCGGCTCCCGATCGTCCAGAAGATGATCATCGCCGACACGCCGGAAGCGCGCGCGACCGCGCTCGCGAAGCTGCTCGAGTTCCAACGCGACGACTTCAAAGGGATCCTCAAGGCGATGGCCGGCTACACGGTCACGATCCGGCTGCTCGATCCGCCGCTGCACGAGTTCTTGCCGTCGTTCGAGCAACTGCTCGTCGAGACGACGGAATTGCGCCTGCGCAACGGCGAGAACGATCAAGCGTACAAGGACAAGATGTTCGTGCTCTCGCGCGTGCGCGCGCTGCACGAAGCCAACCCGATGCTCGGCTTGCGCGTGTGCCGCTTGGGGATCGTGTATCCGGAGATCTACGCGATGCAAGTCCGCGCGATTTTCGAAGCGGCGTGCGAGTTGCGCAAGGCCGGCGTCGATGCGAAGCCGGACGTGATGATTCCGGGCGTCGGGACGCCGGAAGAGATGAAGCTAACCTACGAGGCGGCCAAGGAAGTCGCCGACGAGGTGATCGCCGAGAAAGGCGTCCCGGTGCCGTACAAGATCGGGACGATGATCGAGCTGCCGCGCGCATGCGTCGTGGCAGACGAACTCGCGAACTATGCGCAGTTCTTCAGCTTCGGCACGAACGATCTCACGCAGACGACGTACGGCTACAGCCGCGACGACGCCGAGAACTCGTTCATTCCGAAATATCTCGAACTCAAAATACTCAAGGACGATCCGTTCCAGGTCCTCGACCGCATCGGCGTGGGGACATTGATGCGCATGGGCGTCGAGCGCGGCCGAATGACGCGGGGAGATCTGAAGATCGGGATCTGCGGCGAACACGGCGGCGAACCGAGCAGTATTGCGTTCTGCGCGGAGCTGGGGTTGGATTACGTCAGCTGCAGCCCGTACCGCGTTCCGATCGCGAGGTTGGCAGCAGCGCAAGCCGCCCTGGCTTAGGCACTAGAAGAAGCTCCCAGCAGGACGCCCGATCCGGCTGCGTGCGGATGGCACGGCCTACTCTGAGCTACTTTGGAGTCCAAAGCCCTCCCAATTGCGCGGCCGCAAACTAACCGTTCACGTAGGAATAGG
>DATNIC010000162.1:0-14025 GCA_035604635.1 Binatia bacterium | reverse complement strand
TGAGCCGGCTCGAGGACAAGCTCGCGACCTAGGGCGGGGGAGGGAACCAGCCGCCCGCTCTCCGAGTTCTAAGGATTAAGAGCCTGGGCTTGGTTGGCCGCAGACCAAGCGGCTGATTAAGAGGGCTGAAACTTGGGTACCCGACCCCCCAAGAGGGGCGGCCAACCGGGCCACCCTCCGTTACGCCCAGTTCTCCTACCTACTGCTGCTCTTCCAAAAGGGAGGGACTTCTTGAAACGCATCAGCACCGGGGTTGTGACCGCACTCTTTGCGGCCATATTCGGGCTGACCGCAGCGAGCGCACAGTCATCCTCCACCGCGTCGCATGGAAACGTTGGAAACACCGCGACGTCGGCTTCGAGGTCCGTAGCTCAAGCGGCGCCACCCGCGGATTTCGGTTCCCCGCCCACCGGCGAGGTACCGATCCTCTACAACGACCACCACGTTTACACCAAGCCTGACGAACTGAAGCGGAATCGCGTCCTCGCGGCACTCGTCCGCGGGAACACGATCTACATCCCCTTGCGCTCGATGTTCGAGCAAATGGGGGCGACGGTCTCATATGACCCCGCGACCAAGACCGCCGACATCTCGAAGCCGGGTTCCGACGTCAAAGTGACGGTCGGCAAGCCGGAAGTCGTGATCAACGGCGAGAGCCGGCCGCTCGACGTCCCGCCCGAAATCTATAAGGGCGTCGTCGTCGTCCCGGTTCGCGTCATCTCAGAAGGCATGGGCGCCTACGTCCTGTGGGTCCAGTCGAAGAACCTCGTCGTCGTTCGGTACGTGCCGCCGGCTCCGCCGCCGCCACCGCCACCGCCGCCGCCGCCGACCCCGCGCCCGACGGTCCGTCCGACGGCTCCGCCGCCGCCGCCACCGCCGCCGCCACCGTCACCAACGCCTTCACCGAAGGGCGTCTACTACGAGAAGTTCGTGGTCGGTGACTACATCTTCAACCCGAAGGTGTACAACGAGTTCAGCCCCGGCAACAACGGCGCTCCATCGTATGCGGTCCGCGCTGCGCTCGAGTTTCCGCTCTTCAACCTGCCGTGGATGATCGAAGGCGACTACCGCGCGTGGAACTATCCGCACAACACGACGGTCAGCCCGTTCGGAGCCGGAGGCCTTGGAGCTTGTCCGACTGCCGGCGAGCAAGGTTGCGTTACGCTACCGCAAAACGTGATCAATCCCGCCCTGTACGGAACGCAAGTCTTCATCCCCGGATTCCTGAATCAGGAACAGGACATCGACCTGCGCTTCGGATTCAGAGTGCTCCAGCCCAGAATCTATATCGGGATCGGGTATCTCTGGAATCTGAACAACACGCTGCCCCAGATCATTAAAGCCAATCCCGGATTCGGTGGCGGATTGGCAACCGGCTACCCGACCGTGTCGGGCGTCGGATTCGGTCTGGAAAAGCTGCCCGACCTCGACCAAATAGTCTCGGTCTTCGGCAACGCATGGTACTACCCCAACATCCAAGGCAACGTGAGTTACCTTGCCGCGCCGGGTGCTACCACATTCACGACGACTCCGCTCTCGTATGGCGAGATCAAGTACACGGCAGGCTTCACGTTTAGTCCGCAAGGCATGCCGTTCTTCATCGAGCTTGGATACATGGGCGATCAAGGCTGGAAGAAGGCCAGCGCTCCGTCGAACTACAGCCACGGCGGTGGCTTCGTCGGACTCGGTCTTCACTTCTAAGTCTTCTTAGAAGCGAATCCGCAAAAAGGGAGAGCCCCCGGTTCGCCGAGGGCTCTTCTCTATTTCGTCGTCGTGTCCGCGGAGGGAGGCGGATCGACCGCGGGAGGCGGCGTCGGTATGACCTTGCCGACCCTCCCTTCTGCGATCTCCTGCAGCGCCTGTTTCCCGTACCACGTCGCCGCGTAATGCTCGTGAAGGAACAGCATGACACGCTTGGCACGCGCGTTCATTTCGTTTGACCAGCGGACGACCGAGTACATCCGACCAAGCGCGAACAGCGTTTTCGGAATCCACGGGTCATCCGGATACTTGCGCTCCCAATCGGTCAGCGCATCTTCCGTCTGGTTCGCGATCCCGAGAAAACTCTCGGCCTTCGCCGGTTCGTAGCCGATCTTCAGCGTCAAGTCGTGAATCTCGTTGCGAATCCCCAAGATGCTCATCTTCATCTTGCCGAAATACTCGTCGGCGGGTGCAACGGCAACTTTTTTCGCCGTCGGGTCGGCGTTCGCTACGAGCACCGGCGTCGTGGCGACGAGGATCGAACCTATTGCTAAACAGCCGAGAAGTCGTTTCACAGATCCCCCCCAATTTGAAGACGTAGGTTCGCCTCCTCGAGCGACGAACCCGCCTAGCGCATGGAATTCGAACGGGGCGCGGCGCGAGCGCTCGACTCCGCGCTGCACCAGGGCGCCTCGTATGCGGACATCCGCTACGAGCGCGTCCGCGAAGAGCGCGTCGAAGTGCGCAACGGCGAGGTCGCAACGCTCTCGGACGAGCGCAGCGCCGGCTACGGGATTCGCGCCTTCTGCGACGGAGCATGGGGATTCGCCGCGAGCGACGATGCCGGTGACGCAGGGCTCGACGGCACTGCGGCCCGCGCCGTCGCGATCGCCCGCGCCTCGGCGTCGATCGCAAAGCACCGTTTTGCCGAAGCGCCTTCCGAGTGCTATGTCGATCGGTTCGCAACGCCCGTGGAGTCCGACCCGGGCAACGTGCCGGTCGGTCAACGGGTCGCCTACCTACTCGACGTGGAGAAGCATCTGCACGCCGAACCGACGATTCGCGTGGGTCGCGCTTGGATCGATTTGTGGCACACCGAGAAGGAATTCTACAGCACGACCGGATCCAAAATCGAGCAGACGATCGTGCAAAGCGGCTCCGGAATACGCGCGCTCGCGGTCTCCGATGACGACGCGCAAGATCGTTCGTTTCCCGGCGACATCGGTTTTTATCAAGCGGGCGGCTGGGAGATCGTCGAGCAAGCGCGCCTGCGCGAAAACGCGTCGCGCATCGGCGAAGAAGCGCACCGGCTGCTCTCGGCGCCGCAGGCGCCCGCCGGCGAAATGGACATCATCCTCGGAAGCTCGCAGATGTCGCTTCAGATTCACGAATCCTGCGGTCATGCTGCGGAACTCGACCGCATCATGGGCTGGGAAGCGAACTTCTCCGGGACGAGTTTCCTGGATCCTTCGCTGGTCGGCAAGCTCAAGTACGGCTCCGAGCTCGTCACGATCCTGATCGACAACACCCTTCCGCGCGGTCTGGCAACCGTCGGCTACGACGACGAGGGCGCCAAGAGCGTGAAGTCCGACGTGATCCGCGACGGGATGCTCGTCGGCTTTGAGATGTCGCGCGATACCGCGCGGACGATCGGCCGGCCGACGAACGCCTGCGTCCGCGCGCAGAATTGGCAATACGTCCCGATGATCCGCATGTGCAATCTCGTCTTGCTCCCCGGCGATCGTCCGTTCGAGGCTCTCTTCGAAGGCGTCCGTGACGGCTTGTACATGGAGTCGAATCGCTCGTGGTCGATCGACGATCACCGTCTGAACTTTCAGTTCGGGTGTCAAATCGGCTTTGAGATCAAGGACGGGAAGCGCGGACGGATGGTCAAGAATCCGACCTACGCCGGCGTTACGCCGCAGTTTTGGAACTCGTGCGACGCGATCGCCGACGCGGCTTCGTGGGTTGCCTGGGGGACGCCGAACTGCGGCAAAGGCGAACCGATGCAGACCGGCCGCACCGCGCAATGCGCCTCGCCCGCACGCTTCCGTAACGTCAAAGTCGGTGTAGGATATGGAGGCTGAGCGCCGCGAGCAGATCGCGAAGGCGCTTGTCGAGCGCTCGAAAGCCGATGAGACCGAAGTCATCATCGCGACCGATGATCGCGCGCTTACACGTTTCACCCACAACGCGATTCACCAAAACTTGGCGAGCGCCAACGCCGAGGCGCGCATCCGCGTCATCGTCGGCGGACGGACCGGCGTCGCTTCCGCAAACGCTGGGGACGAACGCGCGCTGGGCGAAGGACTCGAGCGCGCGCTCGAGCTCGCCGGCTTCGCGCCGGCCGATCCGCTGTTGCCGGAGTTGCCGCGACCGGCGCGCTATGCCCCGCCGGCGCACGCCTTCATCGAGGCGACGAACCAGGCGTCGCCCGAACGTCAAACGCAGATCGCCGACGCGATCTTCGCGGCGGCAACCGACGGCATCTGGGCGGCCGGCTACGTCGCGACGACGCGGAACGGGATCACGATCTCGAACTCGCAAAGCGTCATGGCAAGTTTCGATTCGACCGACGCGGCGTGCAACGCGAAGCTCACCGCGACGGATTCATCGGGATACGCCGAGCGCTTTTCCCACGACGTCGACGAAATCGACGGGCGCGCGATCGGGACCATCGCAGGCGACAAGGCACGCCGGTCGGCGCACCCACGCGCAGTCGATCCCGGCGATTGGACGGTGATCCTCGAGCCGGCCGCCTTCGGCGAGCTGCTCGCGTACCTCACCGGACATTTTTCGGCGCAGGCCTACGATGAAGGCTCCTCATTTTTTTCGCACAACCGCGGACTGCAATTCGCCGGTGAGAACGTCACGGTCGTCGACGATTTCAGCCATCCGCTGCATCGCGGCATGCCGTTCGACTACGAAGGGACGCCGACCAAGCGAGTCGCTCTCGTCGAACGCGGCGCCGCGACGGGGATCGTCACCGACACGACCTGGGCGGCAAAGCTCGGCTGGGACAACACCGGCCATGCCCTCCCGGCGCCCAACGCGTGGGGACCGCATCCGCGCAACGTGGTCGTCGAAGCGGGATCGAAGAGCGTCGAGCAGCTCATCGCGCAGACCAAGCGCGGCCTCCTGATCTCGCGCTTCTGGTACATTCGAACGGTCGATCAGCGCAAGACGATCGTCACGGGGATGACGCGTGACGGGACGTTTCTCATCGAGGACGGCGAGCTGCGCGGCGGCGTCCGCAACATGCGCTTCAATCAGAGCATCATCGAGGCGTTGGCGGGCTGCGAGTTCTCCGACACGCAAGCCCGGACGGGCGGCTACTCCTATTCGATCGTCGTCCCGGCGGCGAAGATCGAACGTTTTTGTTTTACGAGCCTGACGGACTTTTGACCGTCAGCGCCGCCGGCCGCCCCGCAACGAATCCGATGAGCATCCAGGTGATCCCGGCGAGGAACAGCGCGACTCCGGCGGCGAGCGCGATCGGCTCGGGGGCGGAGGCGACGACGAGCGTCGGATAGGACCCGATCGTTCCGCGCAGGCGCATCCCGGCGATCGTGACATCCAAGCCGTCCGGGGCGATGACGATCCCGTGTGAGCTGCCTCGATCGTCATCGACGGCAAAGAGCAGCGCGGGCTTCCCGGCGTAGCTCGGCGGGACGCGCAACGACGTCGTCATCTCACCGGGGAGATAGACGGTCTTGACGACGCGCTGCAGCGCAGGGACCGCAAACGTGTCGAAGGGCAGCTTCTTGCCGGCTATCTCCTGTTCGTTGGGGAAGAGCAGGACGGGCGAGAGAAACGATGCGTTCGTCGGTTGCGTGACCGTCAAACGGTCCCCGCTTGCATCGCGCACTTCGACGAACGCGGCATGCGTGGGTTGGAGCAGAAGCACCGACGACTGCAAGAACCTTCGCTCGTTGGGACCGACTTCGACGTCGCGGTGTCCGGGGCGTCGAATCACGATCGGCGCATTTCCGGCTGCGATCGATTGTGCGTCGGCCGCGGTGAAGAACGCGGCGGCGTGCAAGTCGGGGATCGGCGCAACCGTCCCGGGCGCGTGCGTGACCCTCTGCGTGTCGGGACCCAGCAGTCCTGAGACGATCCCGGTCAAGGTCACGACGAGCGCGCCGGCGATCGCGAGCGTGCACCGCTTGCCGAGCATGCCGTCTTGGCCTTTGAGCGCCGCATTAGCGTACGCGATCAATACGAGCGCCCCGAGGGCGAGCGCGGTCGCGTATTGCCACGTGTGAAAGAAGTCGGCGAGCGGGGCGACGTCCTGCGCGACGACAAGCCCTATGCAGACGACACTGACGGCCAGGGCCGTCACGCGATTCACTGCGCTCGGAGCGCAGGTGCGAGCGCCTCGCGCATCTGCGCGAGCGTGAGCTGGCCATCGATCCCCTTGACGATATGACCGTCACGCCCAATCACGATCGTCGTCGGCAAACCGACCGCGGCATAGGCGCGGCCATACTGCTGATCTTCATCGATGAGGATCGGATACGTGACGCCATGCTCCCGCGCATACTTGGCGGCGACGCGCGATGCCTCGCCTTGATCGACGCCGAGCACGATCACGCCTCGCGGATGATATTCCTCGTACAACTTCTGCAGCGCGGGCATCTCCTCGCGGCACGGCGGGCACCAGGTTGCCCACAAGTTCATCACGACGACCTGCCCGCGATAGCGATCGAGGCCGTCGGCCGCTCCGTCGATCCGCTTGACGGGGAAGCTTTGGGCCGGCGCGCCCGCCAACATGCGCGGACCGCCGGTGGCGTTCAGATTCAGCTTAGGGCCGCCGCCGGGATAGAATGCGATCACGACGAGGACCGCGACGATGGCGGCCGCCGCCGCAAGAAACGTGCGCATGCACCGGCTTTCGCTAACGGGTCAATTTCGCTTTCCGGCTGAAAAGAGGCGAGTGCCAGCCGCTATCATCGACGGCCGCGCCGCCGCTGCCGAGCTGCGGGCCGAACTCCACGTCCACGGGACGCGCTTGCGCGACCGCGGCATCGTCCCGCGCTTGGTCGTCGCAATCGTCGGCGAGGACGCTGCGAGCATGTCGTACGTTCGCAGCCTCGTCGCGACCGGAAAGTCGACCGCGATCGACGTCGACGTCGATATGCTCCCGCCGGATGCTACGGAAGCGGTGGTCCGTCAACAAATGGAGCGGCTCGGGCGCGACCGGAGCGTCCACGGCGTCATCCTCCAACAACCTCTCCCGTCCGGACTATCGATCCGAAACATCGCCGAAAGCATCCCGGCCGGCAAAGACGTCGATTGCTCGAACCCGGTCAACCAGGGTCGGCTCGCGTTCGGCAGCGGGACGGAGTTCGTCCCGGCGACGCCGGCCGCCGTAATGCTGCTACTAGAGCGCAGCCCGGCCTGGCCGCTGCGCGGGAAACGATGCGTCGTCGTCGGCCGCTCGAGCGTCGTCGGCCTGCCGGTTGCGTTGCTTGCGCTGCGCTGCGATGCGACGATCACGATCGTGCACAGCAAGACGATTGACCTCGCCGTTCACCTGCGCGAAGCCGAGGTCGTCATCGCCGCGACCGGCGTCCCGCGGATGATCACGGGGAGCATGCTGCGCCCCGGATGCACGGTCATCGACGTCGGGACGGCGGTCGTCGACGGGAAGCTCGTCGGCGACGTCGATTTCGCATCCGCCGGCCGCGTCGCGGCGGCGATCACGCCGGTCCCCGGCGGCGTCGGTCCGGTTACGAACGTAGCGCTCATGAGCAATGTGCTCAAGGCGTGCGAGCGCCTCACCGATGGACGCCCTTGACCTGCGCCGTGCCCTGGTGGAACGGCTGGTCGTGCGGCGCACCGCGCGTTCACCGTCCGTCGTTCGCGCGCTGGGCGACGTCCCGCGCCACGCTTTTCTCCCGGAGATCTCGCCTGAGCTTGCCTACGCCGATCGATCGATCGCACTGATCGTCGAAGAAGGCACAACACTCAGTTCGGCATCGCAACCGTCGATGATCGCGGAGATGCTCGAGCAGCTCGACGTACAGCCGGGGAATCGGGTCCTCGAGATCGGGACCGGGAGCGGATACAATGCAGCCTTGCTTGCCTATCTGGCCGGGCCGCGCGGCCAGGTCGTCTCGATCGATCTCGACGCCGGCCTGGTCGAGCGCGCTCGGAGCGCGCTTCGCGCGACCGGCTTCGAGCGGGTGCGCGTCCTGCACGAAGACGGAGCGGGCGGCGCACCGGAATGGGCGCCGTTCGACCGGATCATTTTGACCGTGGCCGCGGACGACATCGTCGACGCTTGGAGAGCGCAGCTGGCTCCCGGCGGACGCCTCGTCTTGCCATTGACGTTGCATGCGCTGCAAGAGTCGATCGCTTTCGAAGGGCACGATCCCATGCGCAGCGTCTCGATCGTCGGCGCGAGCTTCGTCGCGCTGCGCGGAAGCAGCGCGGTCGTCTCGCACGAGATCGAAGTGGGCGCGAACCCAGTCATCCGCCTGCGCGCCGGCGAGCCTTCCAGCATCGACCGCGACGGGGTCTCGCTGCGCTTACAGTCGACGCCCAGCTTCGTTCCACTCGAAGGGATCGACGTCGACGATCTGTGGGGCGGTCTGGACGTGTGGCTCGACTGCCACGTCCCGGCCGCGGCGCTGGCGATGGCCGACGGAAGCGCAGAGGGAACCTACGTCGAGGACTGGTTGAGCGTCGCGCATGACGACGGTTTTGCCACGACGATCGCGCTCTGCCGCGACGACGCGATCGCGTTGTTCCTACGCGACCGTCGCGGTCGCATTCACCTCGCATGTTATGGTGCGGCGGACGAACTCGTCGGCGCGGCGCGAATCGCAATCGCCGGCTGGACCGCACGCGGGCGCCCCTCGACCCGCGCCCTGCGCATTACCGCTTTTGCGCAAACCGCCCCGCAGTTCGCCGATACGCTCATCGAAAAAGCGTCGGTTATGCTCGCGCTGCGCTGGAGCTTCCCTAGTTCTGGCTGAAGTACTTACCGAAGAGCTTTTCTTGCGCGGAGCGCGTCGCTCCGCCGGGAGCCGCGTCGCTCGGCTGCGCGATGCTCTTCCGCTTTCGCCGCTCGATCAGCGACCGGAGCTGCGGCAACAGTTTGCGCAGGAATGCGAGCTCCATCGCGAGCCGCTCCTGCGTCGTCGCAGCCTCGAGCAGCCGCTGCTTCATTGCATCGGCGACCTGCAGTATGTGTCCGATGACGAATGAACCGGCGCCGGGATCTTCGGGGAGATCGACCCCGGCCTGCGTCCCGGCGAATCTCACGAGAAGCCGGAGATACTCCGCAAACTCGCCCCGTACTTGCGAAACGAGCTCGTCCGGAGCACTCGCCTGTTGGTCGTCATCGAGGACAGTCACCTCGCAAAGCAGATATGGTTCGCGGCTGACGACCTGGTCGATGCGAAATCGCTTCCGCCCAATCGTATTGATGAAGTAACGGCCTTCGGGGAGGGGCCGCATCTCCGAGATTTCCGCGGTCGTTCCCACGCCGTGGGGCATGACGTTGGGATCGCCGGCCTCGTCGCCGTCGCGGATCAAGCTGACGCCGAACGGCTCGCCGCCGTCGAGGCATTCGGCAATCATCTGCTTATAACGCGGCTCAAAAATGTGAAGGCTGAGCGTCGCGCCTGGAAAGAGGACCGTATTGAGCGGAAACATCCGTAGACGCATAGCCGGACGGCGGTTCTTCTATTCGTGGGGCGGACCGACCCGCTCGCTCGGCTATGCTTTTCGAGGGGTCGAGGAGTCGTCTTCCGCTCGTTTGAATAGCGGCCGAAGGACCCTGAGGGACCAAAGTGAGCGAGGGTATCAGCCTTGAAAAATCCTCTGGATACGCTAACCGGCACGATAATCAGCGGACTGATCATTTTGATCGTCCTCTATGCCATCGTCAAAGCGGCAGCCCCGGTGGGAGGGTAGCGCAGTGGTATGGGTCGCAGCACTTGCCCGCTGGCTCCACATTTTCTTCGGCGTGATGTGGATCGGGCTACTCTACTATTTCAATTTCGTACAAGGCCAAGCGCTTGCGCAAGCGAATGCCGAAGGCATCGGCGGGGGCATTACCAAGTACGTCCTGCCGCGCGCGCTGTTCTTCTTCCGCTGGGCGGCGGTGCTCACTTGGATCATGGGCGCCATCCTGCTCGAGTCGCTCGGAAGCGGGGGCTTCGCCAAGGCCTTTACCTTCCAGGCGCCGTTCACCGCAATCGGGGTCGGCGCGTGGCTCGGCACGATCATGCTCATCAACGTCTGGACGTTCATCTGGCAAAACCAGAAGAAGGTCCTCGGCATCACGCCTGCTACAGATGAGGAGAAGGCCAAAGCACGGCGCACGGCGTTCCTCGCCTCGCGTGTCAACACGATGCTCTCGATTCCGATGCTGTGGTTTATGGCCACGGGCTTCTCGCACCACTTCTAAAGCGAACACGCGTCCGTGCGAGCATGGGGTGAATGTTGTCGCACGAGTCTGATCTCGCGTATCTAACCCGGATCCAACCGGAACCACCGGCCCTGCTGCTCGAGCTCGAGCAGCAGGGCCGCTATGACGGGGTCCCGGTCGTCGAACGCGCGACGGGCCGGTTCCTCTCGACGCTCGTACATGCCATGCAGGCGAATCGCGTCCTCGAAGTCGGCACCGCGTATGGCGGTTCGACGCTCTGGATGGCGCTTGCGCTGCCGCCGGCGGGTCACATTTGGACGATCGATCCAGACCGCAAGCGCACGACGGTTGCGCTCGAATTCATGGAGCGCGCGGGGAAAAAATCGGCGGTCGACGTCATCAACCAACCCGCACTCGAGATTCTCAACGCGTCGACCTTGCACAATCTCGACATCATCTTCATCGATGCGGATATTCCGCTATACCTCAAGTATCTGGAGCTGTGCGTCCCGATGCTCAAGCGTTCCGGCCTCGTCGTCGTCGACGACCTGCTCAATCCCGAAGCGGAATCGTTCAATCGCACCTTCTTAGCTCATCCGAATCTCGATGCGACGATCATTCCGCTCGGGAAGGGAGTCGGCATCGGTGCCCGTATCGCCTAACGACTTCAAAGCCGCGATGCGGCGCTTCGCAACCGGCGTCACGATCGTGACGACGATCGGCGAGGATGGGCATGTCCATGGCTTCACTGCGAACGCGTTCGCGAGCGTCACCGCAGACCCGCCGATGCTGCTCATCTGCGTCAACCGCACGGCCCAATCGCATCCATTGATCTCAGCCGCCGGCCGATTCTGCGTAAACGTGCTTACCCTCGAGCAACAAGGAGTTGCTGAGCGCTTCGCGCGCACCGGGGTAGAGGATCGATTTGGGAACCTCCCTTGGCATCCGGGTACGACCGGCTCGCCAGTCCTCGAGGGATCGCTTTCGTATTTCGACTGCACGCTTGCTGAAGAGCACACGGCCGGAACGCACACGATCTTCGTCGGGACGGTCGTCGAATGCGGATTTAAAGCGGGGACGCCGCTCGGCTATTTCGACGGGAGCTACCGCGACTTCAGTTGCGCTATTGGTTAAAAGGCGCTCCGCCCCAGGCTCCGCGCCCCCCAACCGAAGGCGCGCTCACCACGCGAAGCACGCGAAGATTCCCCGAGGGCGCGCCAAAAGAACACTTACCTTGATCATCGAGCACTTCCCCGTGGGGCCACTCGCGTGCAATTGTACGATCGTCGGAGACGAGCACACCGGTGAAGCGATCGTCGTCGACGGCGGCGACGATGTCGAAGAAATAGTGCAGCGTCTCGAGCGCCTCGGCTTACGGGCGACCGCGCTGGTCCATACCCACGCGCATTTCGATCACATCGGCGCGCTCGCGGAATTGCACGACCGGACGGGCGGGCAGGGATGGTTACATCCCGGCGATCTCCCGCTGTACGCGCTGCTCAACGAGCAGGCGCGCTGGGTCGGCCTCCCGGCGACGGCCTTGCGAACGGTCAAAATCGATGCGGACCTGCACGACGGCGATGTCCTGCGCGTCGGCGAGATTGCCCTGACCGTCCTCCACACGCCGGGTCACACGCCCGGAAGTACGAGCTTCGCGCTCGAGGTTGATGGCGAAGCGCGCATCCTCAGCGGCGATACGCTGTTTCGCGGCGGCGTGGGACGTTGGGATCTTGGGGGGACGTCACTCGAAGAGATCGTCCACAGCATTCGCGAGAAGATCTTTGCGTACAACGACGCGACCGTCGTCGTTCCAGGCCACGGTCCGGCGACGACCGTCGGAATCGAGCGCTCGACGAACCCGTATCTAGTGTAGTTTGATGAGCAGCTTGCCGTCGTCGGTCGTCTGCGCCACGGGCGCCGCAGATGCGACGGGCTCGGCGGCGGCTGCGACTTCGAGCGGCGTCACTTGGCGCGGCTGCGCCGCGTAATCCGGGACCGTGCCCGACGCGACCTTCGCGCGATAGTCCCCGATCGCGACGCGCAACGCTTCCAAGGCGCGCTCCGGATAGTCTTTCTTCTTCTCCGGATAGCCGTCGAGTAGGGCCTCGACCTCGACCTCGGTCAGCTGTGCCGCTTCTTCGATCGTCTTGCCCTTGGCGAGGTCGACGACGAGACTGCAAGTCGCAGTCCCGAAACCGCAGCCGGTCGTGAAATACGAGATGTCCTCGATCACCGCGCCGGGGCCGACCTTCAAGAAGAAATTGTACATATCGCCGCACGAGTCGCTGAAATACTCGCCCGACGCGGTCGGATTCTCCATCGTCCGGAAACCCGTACGATCTTCAACCAGCTTTTGAAATTTTGGAAAATTCATTTTGAAGGCGCTCCGCCCCAGGCTCCGCGCCCCCCAAGCTTCGCTTGGGGCCCCAAAAACTCACGCGCGCTCATCGTGCAGCTACAAGTTTCATTCCCCGAGGGCGCGCTCAAGAACATTTGTGGTGATTTCATACTGCTTTGATCTCGAACCGGCACTCGGAGCCGCCGGTTGCAAGCGATTCGACTTGCCGCGTCTCGCCGGGCAGCACTTCGTCCATGACCGTGTGGATGACCGAGCAAAGCTCCGGATTCTCCGCGACGGTCTTCGCGTACGGGCAGTTGTGCTCGTGCAGGACGTATTGCCCATCGATCAAGGTGTAGTCGACTTGAACGCCGCGGCCGCGAAGGACGTCCGCCAACGCGGCGACCCGCTCGTCGGCCGCCAAGGTGCCCACTTGCTCTTTGAGCTTCGACGCAGAGCGCTTGGCAATCGAATCGAAGACCGCCTGAACCGCCGGCTCGCCGCCCGCCGCGCGAATCTCGCGCAGGACCGCGTTGAGCATGCGATCGTAGTGCTGCGGAAAGTACTCTTCTGCTTTCGAGGTCAGCGTGTACTCGAGCGTCGGTTTGGTCTTCCCGCGCCGGACCGGATGACCGGTCACGAGCCCGTCGCGCTCGAGGATGAGCAACTGCTGGCGCACGGCATTCGGCGACACCCCGAACCGCTCGGCCAACTCGAAGGCCGAGCCCCGGCTCCCGCGCAGGGCGGCGAGTATCTTCCCTCGGGTCGACTCGAAGAATCGCTCGGACTGCATCCTACCCGGACTTTACCACGAAAAGAAAAGATAGTCCAGTGTTTCCTTGACTTTCTCCCCGGCCGCAAGTAGCATAGGGAGCGGGCAAACACCGTCATCATCTTTGAGTACTAGGGGAGAACGTTTGGCACAGGGGTTGGAGGTCCGCGGCCTGCGGGTCAGCGTGCAAGGGAACGAGATTTTGAAGGGCATCGACCTCGCGGTCGAACCAGGCGCCGTCCACGCGCTCATGGGTCCCAACGGGAGCGGAAAATCGACGCTCGCGTTCGCAATGAGCGGGCATCCCGGCTACTTGGTGACGGAGGGCTCCGTGAAGCTCGACGGCGAGGAGCTCCTCGAGCTCTCCCCGGACAAGCGGGCCCGCGCCGGTTTGTTCTTGTCGTTTCAATATCCGGCCGCGATCCCGGGCGTGACCGTCGCCAATTTTCTGCGGACCGCGCGCCAAGCAGTGCGGCCGGACGATTTACCGCCGGCAAAATTCCGCAAGCTCATCTTCGACCAGCTCGAGCTGCTCGACATGGACCCGGCCTTTCTCGGCCGCTACGTCAACGACGGCTTCTCCGGAGGCGAAAAAAAGCGCCTCGAGATGCTGCAGCTCGCGGTCCTTGCGCCCAAGTACGCCGTCCTCGACGAGACCGACTCGGGTCTGGACGTCGACGCACTGCGTGCGGTCTGCGAATCGGTTCAAGCCTTGCGAGCCGAGCCCCAGAACGCGACCGGCTTTCTGATCATCACGCACTATCCGCGCATCCTGCAGTACATCACGCCCGACGCCGTCCACATCATGATGGACGGACGAATCGTGCTCTC
>DATNIC010000161.1:0-4309 GCA_035604635.1 Binatia bacterium | reverse complement strand
CGGCGGACGAAACGAGCGCCACTTCTCGACCGGACAGGTCAGAATCCACGAATCGCGTTTCGAGTCGCGGATCAAACCGTACGAGGAAGGCTCGACCGCTTTATCGTCCATGGGACGTCTCCCACAAATGCCGTGGTCATTCTTTCGCAATATCGATCGAGGGTGACCTTGTTTTGCATGGGGCCGTGCGCACGATCTCTAAGATGTAGCCCGTGCAGACACGGGCCGGGTTCCAACTCAATCCGCTCTCCCGGACAGGCGCCGCCGAGATCACTGGTCTGGATTGCGCCCAGCCCCTCGACGTCGAGACGCTAGCCGCGCTCGAGGAGGCGTTCCTCGTGCACCCCATCCTGGCCATCCGCGGCCAGAACTTAGGGGCCGCGCAACAGGCCGCGTTCTCGCGCCAGTTCGGACCGCTCGAAGAACAGGTGAATTCGCAGTACGTGCACCCCGACGATCCCTTCGTCCTCATCCTCTCCAACGAGCTCAGGCCGGATGGGAGCGCGGTCGGCGTCGTCGACGCCGGAGACTTTCTCCACTCCGATTCGTCGTGGAGCGCGACGCCGGTGAATGCGACGATCCTCCACTCCGTGAAGAACCCGCGTCACGGCGGCGAGACCGAGTACTGCAACATGTACCTCGTCTACGAGGCATTGCCGGCTGGCTTGCGACGCAAGGTCGAGGGACGGAATGCCTTCCATCACGTTAGCAAATCGAAGAATCCGCGGGTAGCGGTCTCGACGTCGCGCCCGGGCGCCCAAGAGTTCTACGAGAAACAAGAACGCGAGATGCCGGAAGTCCGTCAGCCGATGGTCCGCACTCACCCGGAGAGCGGACGGCAGGCGCTCTACGTCTCACCGCGCTTCACGCTGCGTGTCGAAGGGCTTGATGCTGCCGAATCGGACGCGCTCCTCGACGATCTCTTCGCCGTGATGGCGGACGAGCGGTTCCGTTACCGGCATGCCTGGAGCGACGGTGATCTCGTGATGTGGGACAACCGGTGCTTGACGCATCGGGCGTGCGGCGGCTACGTCTTGCCGGACATCCGCCGGATGCACCGCACGACCGTCTGCGGGGATGCTCCATTCTACCGGCCCGCGTAGGCCCTTCAGACTTCCTTTAGAATCCGACCCTACGGTGTAGCCTGATCATAAGGAGGTTGCTCTTCGTGCTTCGCTTTTACGTCGGACTCATTATCGCCGCGGCATTGGCCGTTGCCGCCCTCTCCGTTCCCGCACGCACGCTCGGCGCAGATCGCCAGGTCGCCTACACGGGCGGTCAATTGGCGATGGGGCAGGCGACCTTTACGCAGTACTGTGCCTTCTGCCACCTCGCGACACTGGCGGGCAACCCCTCATCGACCCCGCCGCGGCCGCCCCTCACCGGACCGCGTTGGGCGGCACACTGGCAGAATAAAACGGCCGCCGATCTGTTCGCCTATCTCTCGAAGAACATGCCGTACGGCAGGGGCGGCACGCTGTCGCACGACCAGTACTTGGCCGTGACCGCGTACATTCTGCAGAAGAACGGGCTCGATTCGGACGGCCCGCTGCTCGACGACAAGCGGCTCCCGACGGTCCAACTCCCTTAAAACAGCGTCCCGGAAGGTGTCGGCGCCCGTCGGCGCCGAGTATCCTCCGATGACATTTCACGGACAAGCGCTCGTCCTCACCAGCGAGCCGTACCAGTATGCCGAACACCTGGCGAAGGACCTCGGCCTCGAGTTCGAGACCGAGTGGTCCGCCGGCGCGGGCTCGATCAAACTACCGGACGGGCTGTGCGATATGCACGCGTGGCCCGAAGGACTGCGCCTGGATGCGTTCGCCGACGCCCACGAGAGCTTGATGCGCGTCGAGGATCTCGTGAAGCGCCATCTGGAGCGCGTTCGTAACGGCGGGAAGCCGAAGGTCGAATGGTACCTTCGCCCCATGTCCTCTCTCTCATAGCCCGGCTCTTCTTTTTCGCCGCGCTCCTGCTCGCATGCGCGCTGTCGCGGGCAGCGACGGCGCAAAGCGGTCTGACCGACGTCAGCTTCGCGATCATTGGGCACAGCAGCGGGGAATGGCCGCTTTACATCGCGCAGCAGCAAGGATTCTTTCGCCAGGAAGGCTTGAACGTTTCCGTCGTGTTGGGCGGGACGCCGCCCAATACCGTCAACTTGTTCGCCTCGGGTGACGTCAACATCGTCAACATCGGGACGGACAGCTGCATCGCGGCGATCGCACACCAGATCCCGATGAAGCTCGTCTCGACGATGTTCGTCCCGATGCCGTACCGTCTGATGACGTCACCGTCGATCACGACCTGGTCGCAGCTCAAAGGCAAGACGATCATCCTTGCGACGAAGAAGGACGTCACGGCGATCTTCTTGCGCAAGGTCGCTGCGGCGCAGCATCTCGACATGGAACGCGACTTCTCGATCGTCTTGGGCGGTACGAGCCCGGTGCGCTACACGGCGCTCGTGAGCGGAAACGTGCAAGGCGCGGTCATCAGCCAGCCGTACGATCTTCAGGCGGAGGCCGGGGGGATGCACGTTCTGGCGCAAGCCGCAGGTACGATCAAGTCCTGGCTGTTTGCGGGGATCGGCGTGAATCCGTCGTGGGGCGCGGCGCACCGAGCGGAAGTCGTCAAGTTCATTCGCGCCCTGCGCAAGGCAACCGATTACGGGTATACGCACCCGCAAGAGGCCGTTGCCATCCTCCAGAACGTGACGCACGTCGACCAGACGATCGCGCAGAAAGCCTATGCGCTCGATTTCAATCAGTGGCATGCGTTCAGCCGCACGATGCAGATTAACCCCAAGGACGTGCAGGCTGTGATGGATGCCGTGGTGGACATTGGGACGATCCCGGCGCCGTTGCCGGTCGCAGACATGATCGACCCGTCGTACGCGGTCGAAGCCGCCAGATGAGAAAGGAATTCCCTTGATTCGAAGCACCGAACGTATTTTGAGCACGCACGCGGGGAGCTTGCCGCGTTCGTCCGAGCTGCGCGAGATGGTTTTTGCGCGCGCGGACAGCAAGCCGGTCGATGCGGTCAAGCTCGCGAAGACCGTGCGCGACGAGGTCGCGGAAGTCGTCCGGATGCAGGTCGAGTGCGGCATCGATAGCGTCAACGACGGCGAAGTGAGCAAGACGAACTTCACCAACTATGTCCGTGAGCGGCTGAGCGGTTTCGTCGTGCGGACCGGCGGCGGCGGTCCCCCTCCGCTCAACATCGCGGGCCGCGACATCGTGAAATTCCCCGAATACTTCGAGGAGAAAAAAGCCGGACTGTTCGGCGGATCGCCGACCGGCCGCGGTCCGAGCCGCCCCCAAGTCGTGTGCGTTGAGGATCTCAAATTCGTCGGCCAGGAAGCGCTCAAGGAAGACATCGACAACTTCAAGGCGGCCGTAGCCAAAGTGAAGGTTGCCGAGGCATTCCTGAGCGCGAACACGCCCGGGACGGTCGAACACTGGCTGCGTAACGAGCACTATCCGAGCGAGGAAGCGTTCGTTTACGCGATCGCCGAGTGCATGCGCGAAGAGTACAACGGGATCGTTGCAGCCGGCTTCACGTTGCAGATCGACGATCCGGATCTCCCCGACGGCTGGCAAATGTACCCCGGGATGAGTGTCGCGGACTATCGTAAATACGCGCAGATGCGCGTCGAAGCGCTCAACCATGCCCTGCGCGATATCCCCAAGGAGAAAATCCGGCTGCACGTGTGCTGGGGCAGCTTCCACGGGCCGCATCAAGCCGACATTCCGCTGCGCGACATCGTCGACATCATCTTCAGCGTGAAGGCGATGACGTATTCGATCGAGGCATCCAACCCCGTTCACGAGCACGAGTGGGACGTCTTCAAGGAGACGAAAATCCCGGATGGCGCCGTCTTGATTCCCGGCGTCGTCGGGCACTGCACGGATTTCATCGAGCACCCGGAGCTGGTCGCGCAGCGCCTAAAGCGTTACGCGCGCTGCTTGGGCAAGGAAAACGTCATGGCCGGGACGGATTGCGGCCTGGGTCCGCGCGTCGGCCACGGCAAGATCGCGTGGGCAAAGCTGGCATCGATGGCCGAGGGCGCCCGGATAGCGAGTAAAGATTTGTGGGGCGGCAAAGCGGCGTGAGGCTGGCGCCGGCGTTCGTAGCGATCGTCGCGGCGATGGCGCTCATCGGATCCATCCGGGCAAGTGAAGCCGCCGATCCGGCCCCCGTCACGATACACGTCGCGATCACGCCGATCAACTATGATGCGATCCCGATACTCTATGCCTTACGCACCGGGATGTTCCAAAAGGCCGGCCTCGACGTTCAATTACAGCGCATC
>DATNIC010000160.1:0-3178 GCA_035604635.1 Binatia bacterium | reverse complement strand
TCCTTTAACAAATACTGGATACAGTAACCAGGTCTAAGCGTCAGATTACCTGAACTCCTGCCGACGAAGGTCTAGGAGGGGAACACGATGAGATTTGCGCATTTCGCGCACGTTTGGGGAAAGAAAGGCATGACCCCTCGCCAGCGCTACGAGCAGCTCTGGCGCGAGCTGCAGCTCGCAGACGAGCTCGGCTTCGACTATGGATTTTCGGTCGAGCACCACTTTACCCCAAAAGAAAGTTGGATGTCGGCGCCCAATCTGTACGCCGTCGCCGCGGCTGCGCGTACGCAGCGGATCCGCTTAGGGGCGATGGGGCACGTCGTAGCGCTACATCATCCGGTTCGGTTGCTCGAAGAGATCGCGCTGACCGATCAAATGACGAACGGGCGGATTGAGGTCGGGCTCGTCCCCGGCATCTTGCCGGCATACTTCGAACCGTTCAAGGTCGACTTCGGCAGCCGGCGTGCCGTCACGCTCGAGTTCGCACGGTTCATGAAGGCCGCGTTTCTCAGCGACGGGCCGGTGACGTGGCAGAGCGATCTGATACCATACGGTGATTTCGAGCTCAGTGTGAAGCCGGTTCAGCGTCCTTATCCGCCGATGTGGATGGAGACGCGCGACATCGCGACGCTGGAATTCTGCGCGAAGGAAGGGCTCAACACCGGCTACTTCCTGATGTTTCCGCGCAGCGAAGCCAAAAAGCGCTACGCACCGTATCTTGCGGGTTGGAAAGAGAACGGCTGGCCGGGCACGCCTAACATCGCATACAGCACCGTCTGCTACGTCGATGAGACGGATCAGAAAGCGCTCGACATCGCGCTCGCCGATGCGGGCAGAGCGTATACGGGTTTCTTTTCGTACTCCGACGACAAGGACGAGATTCGCAGAAAACAACTCGAGACGGCGGATTACTTCGCCAAGCGCGGCGATCCCGGTTCGGCTGAGATCACGCTCAATATCCTCGATCCGCAGTATCTACAGGAGCACGAGTTGATCCTCATCGGCTCTCCTGATACCGTCGCGACCAAGCTGCGCCGCTGGGCCGAGGAAGGCTCGTTCAACACGTTCTTCGGCGAGTTCAACTTCGGGAATTTGGCCGAAGAGGATCTGATGCGTTCGCTCCGCCTGTTCGGGACCGAAGTCATTCCCAAGCTGCGCGACTTCGAGCCCTTTTAAGCCGCATGGCCGAAAAGACGCTGGCCGCGGTGCTCGTCGCACCGCGACAGATCGAGTTGCGCGAGTTTCCGTTGCCGGAGGTCGATGAAGACTCGGGCCTCGCGCGGGTCGAGATCACGGGCGTGTGCGGCGCGGATTGGCCGATCTACACGGGCGATCTTGCGAAGTTCGCGCAGCCGCCGCTGATCCCGGGACACGAGATCGTCGCGCGGGTCGAAAAAATCGGCGCTCGGGCGGCTGCGCGCTGGGGGGTCCAAGAAGGCGACCGCATCGTGATGGAAGAGTACGCCCCGTGCGGGCACTGCGAGTTCTGCCTTTCCGGGCGCTACTATATGTGCAGCGGGATGAAGATGGAGAAAATGTACGGCTTCACTTCACTCAACGTCCCGCCGGGACTGTGGGGCGGATATAGCGAGTACGTCTTTCTCGATCCGCAAGCGCTCGTGCACAAGATCGCGGAAAGCGTCCCGACGAATGTCGCGCCGTTCTACGTCCCGCTCGCCAACGGCATCCGCTGGGCGCATCTGGAAGGCGGCGTCGGGATCGGCAGCACGGTCGTCATCCAGGGCCCGGGCGGTCAGGGGCTCGCGTGCGTCATCGCCGCCAACGAGGCGGGTGCTGCGAACATCATCATCACCGGCCGGAGCCGTGACGGCGAACGATTGAAGCTAGCGCGCGAATTTGGTGCGCATCACACGGTCGATGTCGACGCCGTCGGCGACGTCATCGCGCACGTTGGGGAACTGACGGAGGGACACATGGCGGACACGGTCATCAACGTGACTGCCTACTTTCCCGGTGCGCTGCAGCAAGCCGCGCAGCTCGCGCGGATCGGCGGGACGATCGTCGTCGCGGGTGAAGCGCACGGTCTTGCCGCCGATTTCGAGCCCGATCTGCTTTTTCTCAAAGAGTTGACGATCAAGGGCGTCCGCGGCCGCACGTCGCGGGAGATGAAGAAGGGCATCAAGCTACTCGAATCGGGGAAGTATCCGCTGCACAAGCTTGCGACCCACCACTTCATGCTCGACGAGGTCGCCGAAGCGATACAAACCGTCGGCGGACAGGGCGATCCGGGCTCGATTCACGTCTCGGTCCTGCCGAGGCTCCGCACGTAGCGGCCGTCAATTATTGACGAGCTGTTCGATGCGGTGCGCGAATTCGTCGACGAAGCGGCCTGCTTCGTCGTTTGACGTCCCTTCAGCGTAGACGTTGACGGTCGGATCGGAGGCATCCGGCACGACCAGGATCCAGCCGCCGTTGCGGTTGACCCGGATCCCGTCGATCATCTCGATCCCGTTATCTTTTTGCTCGTCGAAGAGCGTCCGCATCACTTCGCCTTTGCGCTCCCAGGGGACGGCGACGCTGCGGCTCGCCAGGTACCAATTCGGTAATTCATCCACGAGTTCGCTCAGCTTACGATGCTCCTCGGCGAGCAGCTCGAGGATCTTCGCTGTGGCGTAGAGCGCGTCGAAGGCCGGATGAAACTCCGGGAAGATCAATTCGTACCCGGCTCCGCCGGCAAAATCGAGTGCGCTGCCCTCTTCATGTGCCAGTTGCATCGTCGAACGGCGGTCGCTGCGCGCGCGAACGACCGTCGCGTGATGCCCTTCTGCGATTGCTTCGATCGCGCGCGGGATCGTGACCGGGACCGCGATCCGCGCGTTGGATTTATTGCGGACGACCATCAACGTGACCAACGCCAACAGCCGCTCGGCGTCGATGATTCGCCCGCGATCGTCGACGATCGCGAGCGTCTCACCGTCGTGATCGACGAGAATTCCGAGATTCGCCTGGAGCGTATCGACGATCCGGCCCAGCTCGCTCAGATGGCGCGGCCGGTCGGCGCGGAACGTGACGGTCTTCTCGTCGTCGAAGAACGCGTTGAGCGCGATGATTTCGACACCCAAATTCCCCATGATCCGCGGGAGCACGGTTGACGCGTTGCCGTATGCGTAGTCGATGACGACCTTGAAACCGGCTTGCGCGATCGCTTTCGGCTGCA
>DATNIC010000159.1:0-7293 GCA_035604635.1 Binatia bacterium | reverse complement strand
AGTCCGCAAAAACTCGCCGGGACGCGCACCGACCCGCCCGTGTCGGTGCCGATCGCAAAGTCGACGAGGTCGCCGGCGACTGCCGCCGCCGATCCGCTCGACGATCCCCCCGGAACGCGTCCCGGGGCGCGCGGGTTGATCGGCGTGCCGTAATGCGCGTTTTCGCCGAAGATCCCGCGCGAGAGCTCGTCGGTGTGCGTTTTGCCGACCATCGTCGCACCCGCGTCGACGAGCGTTTGCACGGCCCACGCCGTTTTCTCCGCCGGGTCGTGCGTCGCGAGCCAATCCGGATTTCCGCCGCCCGTCACATGCCCTGCGACGTCGAAGAGGTCTTTCGCCGCAAACGTCCGGCCGGCCAATGGACCGGTCCCGGCTCCTTCGAGACGCGCAGTTGAAAACGCACAAAATGCGCCGAACGGATCGTCGATCACCCGCCGCTGTTCGGCGGAGATTCGAGCGCATCCCGTGAAGCTCTGGCCGGATGAAGGCGGCGCAACTTTTCGACGTGAGCGGGCAGGTCGTCTTCGTGACCGGAGCGGCGAGCGGCCTGGGTCTGGCGTACAGCGAGGTGCTCGCTGAAAACGGCGCGCACGTCGTCATGACGGATATCGACGAACGAACGTTGCGCGAACGGGCCGCGACGCTGCAGCAAAGCGGCGCGTCGGTTGAGGCGATCGTCCTCGACGTCGGCGATACGGATGCGCTGCGTGGCGCGGTCGACGCGACTGCCCGGAAGCACGGCCGCCTCGACGTCGTGTTCGCCAACGCGGGCATCTCGGCCGGGACCGGACCGTTCACCGAAGCCGGTGCGATCCGCAACGTCCCGCTCGAACGCTGGAAAAACGTCGTCGATATCAATTTGACGAGCGTCTTCGCGACGATCCAAGCCGCCGCCGCGCCGATGACCGCGCAGCGCAGTGGGCGCATCATCGTCACATCCTCGATCGGCGGGATGAAATCGGAGCCGATGGTCGGCTACGCGTACGCCGCGACGAAAGCCGCGCTCAACAACCTGATCCGCCACGCCGCGGTCGAGCTTGCACAGCACAACATCTTGGTCAATGCAATCGCACCGGGACCCTTCCTCACCAACATCGCAAACGGACGCGTCAAAAAGGATCCGGAAGTGCGAAAGCAGTTCGAAGCGATGATACCGCTTCATCGCATCGCCGAGCCCGACGAGATCAAAGGGCTTGCGCTCTTCCTGGCGTCGCCGGCGTCGAGTTACGTCACCGGTGCCGTCATCCCGATCGACGGCGGAGCGACGGCTTGGTGACGTTCGCCGGAAAGGTCGCTTTCGTGACCGGCGCTGCGCGCGGCATTGGTCTGGGGATCGCGAAAGCGCTTGCGCGCGAAGGCAGCGACGTCGCGCTCGCAGACGTGCAAAGCGAATCGCTTCCACGAGCGCGAGCCGAGATCGAAGCGCTCGGCGTCCGCGCGCAAGCGTTCGCGCTCGACGTCAGCGATCGCGCAGCGGTCTATCGCGTCGCCGACGAAGTGCAGGCAGCGTTCGGCAAGATTCATATCGTCGCGAACAACGCGGGGATCGGCTACACCGGCGTCCCGCTCCACGAAGTCCCAGACGAGGATTTCGACTGGGTCTTCGCCGTCAACACGTTCGGCGTCATCCACGGGATCAAGGCATTCGTCCCCAAGATCATCGCGCACGGTGAAGGCGGCTACGTCGTCAACACGGCCTCGATCGCCGGCCTCCACGTCATGCCCGGCTGGCATCAGAGCCTCTACGCGGCGACGAAAATGGCGGTCGTGGCGCTTTCGGAGGGGCTGCGCGAGTCGCTCGCGCCGCACGGGATCGACGTCTCGGTGCTGTGTCCGGCCGGGACGAACACTGCGATCTACACTTCGTTTCAATCCGGACACCTGCGGCCGCAGCGCTTTGGGGAACAGGTACGGCGCGAGCTTCGCCCCGAACGAGGGGCCGAACTGGCATCGGGATTGTCCCCGGACGAAATCGGACGCATCACGGTCGCGGCAATGAAAGAGCGCGCATTCTTCATCTTTACACATCCGGAATCACGCGCGTACGTCGAAGCGCGCCATCAGCGCATCGTCCGAGACTACGAGCTCGCACCTGCGTACATCAACCGGAGGAATCCATGACCACGCTCCTCTCAGCCGAGTCGTCGCTCACCATCGCCGGCGTCACCTTGGAATGCGTGCAGCGCGGCCAAGGCCGGCCCGTGCTCTTGCTCCATGGAGCCGGTGGGCCGCGACCGAGCGCGCCTTTCATGGATATGCTCGCGCAGCGCGTCCGGCTGATCGCGCCGACGCATCCGGGCTTCGGGAACTCGCCGCTCCCGGATTGGTTCGACAACGTCGACGATCTCGCATACCTCTATCTCGACCTCCTCGACCGGCTCGATCTGCATGACGTCATCCTCATGGGCTTTTCGATGGGCGGATGGACGGCGGCTGAAATCGCGATCAAGTGCACGCACCGTCTTTCAAAGCTGATACTCGTCGACGCGGTCGGCTGCAAGTTCAAGGACCGTGAGACGCGCGAGATCCCCGATATCTGGGCGCTGCATCCGAGCGAAGTCAACAAGCTCACGTACTTCGATCCTGAAACATTCGCGCCGAAGCCGGACCAGATGACCGACGAGCAGCTACTGATGGTCGCGCGCAATCGCGAAGCGGCGGCGATGTACTTGTGGGAGCCGTACATGCATAGCCCCAAGCTCCTGCGTCGGCTGCACCGGATCAACATCCCCACGCTGCTCGTGTGGGGCGCGCACGACGGCCTGGCGACGCCCGAGTACGGCCGCTCCTATTGTGCCGCGATCCCCGGGGCGCGGATGGAGATCATCGAAAAAGCGGGGCACACGCCCCAGAACGAGCAGCCGGAGGCGTTCGTCGCGACGGTTATGCGCTTCATCGAGGGGAAATAGATTCACATGCGCGCTTGGTATTTCAGCGAAAACGCCTACCCATATCTCCCCGACGCCTCGACGTACGAGTCGATCCGGGTCAACCTGCCCAACAAATACTTCGATCCGAAGGTCGGCGCCGAGCTCTATCACCGCTATTTCGACGAGTGGCAATACGCCGACGACGTGGGGCTCGACCTGATGGTCAACGAGCACCATCAAACTGCGACGAATCTCAATCCTTCAGCGGCGGTCGTGACCGCGGTGCTGGCGCGGATAACGAAGAAAGCGCGTCTGCTCATCCTGGGAAACCCGATCGCGAACCGCCGCGATCCGGTCCGCGTCGCCGAAGAAATGTCGATGATCGACAACTATTCGCACGGGCGGCTTGAGTGCGGGTTCGTCCGCGGAGTCCCTTATGAGACGTCATCCTCGAATACGACGGCAGTCCGGATGGTCGAACGCTTCTGGGAAGCGCACGACTTGATTCTCAAAGCCTGGACCAGCCACGACGGGCCCTTCAGCTGGGAAGGCCGCTTCTTCCATCACCGTCAGGTCAACATTTGGCCACGCCCATTTCAGCAGCCGCATCCGCCGGTGTGGATCACGACGATGACCCCGAGCCAAATACTGCGCGTCGCAGACCGAAACTACGTCACCGCGACCTTCTTAACGGGCTACGATCAAACCAAGCGCATCTTCGATACGTACCGAGCTCGACGGCAAGAGCTGGGCGCCCCGATGTCCGACGATCGGTTGGCGTACGCGGCGCTGCTCTTCGTCGGCGACACGGACGAAGCCGGCTACGCGGGCGCGCGCAAGCTGATGTGGTACCTGACCGGCAACAAAGTACCGCCGCAGTTCAGAAACCCGCCGGGCTACGCGTCGCACGAAACGGTTGCAAAACTACTCAAAGGCGCCTCGACGGCGTTTGACCGCAGTTCGCCGCTCGAGACGTGCATCGAGCAGGGGATCGTCTTCGGCGGGAATCCCGACACGGTCTACGAGCAGCTGCGGCGTCATCATCAAGCAGTCGGCGGCTACGGGAACTTGCTCATCATGGGACAGGCAGGCTTCCTCGAGCACGATGATACGATGCGCAGCATCGAACTGTTCGCGAAAGAGGTCTATCCGCGGCTCAAGGACTTGCGCCCGAGCAGCGAGCCGGCTACGGCTTCGCGATAAGCTCGGCCGCCGTCACCGGGCGGCTCAGCAACCCATATCTCGCGGCTGCATCGAGCGGCGGCTGAATCATTTGCGGCGTCAGCGTCGTCGCGTAGACGGCGCGCGTCATCTCGTGCAGCGTCGCCGGGTCGATCTTCGAGTACTTCGCCAAGATCGCCGCCGATTCGTCGTGGTGGCCGTTCGCCCAGCGGCCCGCTTCGTAGATCGCGCCGACGAATTTTTTCGCAAGATCGGGGTTCTTCTGCGCCCATGCCGCCGTCGTGAACCACACGCCGATCAAGAACTGCGGCGCGATCGCATCGAACGGTTTAGCAAAAAGCCGCGAAGTCGTTTTCTGCGCGATGGTCAACGCGGGCTCCGGGATCATCGCGATATCGATGCGCCCCTGCTGCAGCGCGTTCCCCATCTCCGGGAACGGGACTTCCACGAACTTCACCTTGGTTGGATCGGCGCCGTTTTTCTGCAGCCACTCCTGGACGCCGATCTGCGCTTGATCGCCTAGCGCCGATAGTGCGATCGTCTTCCCTTCGGCGTCCTTGGCGGTACGTAGCGGGGAATTCTTGGCGACGCACAGCGCGGTCGATGCGGCGTTCGACGAGTAGAGCCCCGCGCCGGCGAGAACGGTGAGCGCCACGCCGTGCGTGAACGCGTTCGCAATCGCGACGGGGTTGGAGACGCCGATCTCCGCTGCGCCGCCGGCGACCGCCGTCGACGCGGTCCCGCCGTTCGCGAACGTACTAATGTCGACGGTCAGGCCCGCTTTCTTGAACAGGCCGAGGTCCTGCGCGTAATACGCCTCGGCGTAGAGGTCGATCGCGATCTCGGCGATGCGGATCGCCGGTGAAGGCAACTGCGCGCCGGCCGGGACCGGGAGCGCGAGGAGTCCAAGGCCCGCAGCGAAGCTCGCGCGATTCATCAGGCGGCCGGAGTGAGGACGACTTTGCCCAGAACTTCGCGCCGGTCGACGATATCGTGCGCCGCGGCGGCTTGTTCGAGGGGCATGACGCGATCTATGACCGCGCGCAGCCTGCCGTCGACCGCGGCGCCGAGTGCGCTTTCGAAATTCGACGGGGTTGCACCGGCACCGCCGATGACCTTGAGACGACGATGGTAGAGACGGCGGCAATCGAGCGATACGATCCCGCCACCATGCGCACCGGCCGTCACCAGCCGCCCGCTGGGCGCGAGGCTCGCGAAGGCCCGCGGCCACAGATCGGGATCGCTGATGTTCTCGAAGACGACGTCGACGCCGCGGCCTTCGGTGCACGCCATCACGGCGTCGTCGAGTCTCGCAGCGCGATAGTTGATCGCATGTTCCGCACCGAGGTCGCGAGCCAGTGCGCAGCCTGCCTCGCTGCCGGCGCCTGCGACGACGCGCGCGCCGAGAATGCGCGCGATTTGGACGCCCATGCTTCCAAGCGCCCCCGATGCGCCCATCACGAGGACCGTCTCACCCGCCTTGAGCTCGGCCTTGTTTTCGAGCAGGTTCCAAGCGGTCGGCGCGTGGCGCACGATCACGCTCGCCTCGGGAAAGGCCAGGTCTTTGGGGAGACGGATCGCATTGCGCTCGGGGACGACGACGTATTCGGCATAGCCGCCCCAGCGGTGGACGCCGACATGACCCGGCTTCGAGCAGTCTTCCTCGTGCCCCGCGAGACACTGCTTGCACGCGCCGCACCGGACCGAACCAGCGACCGCGACGTGATCGCCGACCTTGATTCGCGTGACGCCTTCGCCGATCGCCTCGACTATACCGGAGGGATCGGTCCCAAGCACCAGCGGCAGGGTCACGCCGCGGTTGTCCCCGTCGCGGCGCACGGCGAGATCGAGCGTCCGGTTCACGGTGACCGCGCGGACCCGAATCAAAACCTCACCGCGATCCGCTTGCGGAGTCGGAACGTCGCGGTATTCAAGGACCTCCGGCCCCCCGAACCGCTCCATAACGATCGCCTTCACGCTAGCGTTGCGCTTCTTGCGCGTATGAATTGTCGACGACGTCGGAGATCGGGGGTGCGGCTGTGATCGATCCGATGTGGAGCATGGCGTCCATGACGGCGCGAACGCCTTTTTCGGGGACGATGCCGGTGCGGCTGAAGACTTTTTGCGCTTGGAAGTCGAGCGCGTACGCTTTCTGGGCGGCATCGACGTCGACTTTCGATGCGGCGACGAGGGCTTGGACCGCTTCCTGCGGATGATCGTAGCCGTAGTTCGTCCCTTTCCGCAACGCTCGGATGAACTTGACCACGTCTGCGCGGTGGGTGGCGGCCCAGTTCGTATTGACCACAACGCTCGTATACATCCAATCCTTGAAGTACTCGGTCGCACGGCCGAGGACGTGCATCCCTTTGCTTTCGGCGAGAAAGTCGTACGGCTGGCCGAGGAAGCCGCCTTGGATGTTCCCGGTCGTCAACGCTTGGTAGCGCGCCCCGGTGTTCCCGATGACGATCAGGTCGAAGTCGCGGTTCATGTCGAAATGGTGCGCCCGCGCCATCGCGTCCATCAACATCCCGGTGACGTCTTCCTTCGTCCCGACGCCGACCTTCTTCCCTTTGAGGTCATTCCAACTGTTGATCCCCGAGGTAACGACCATCGCGTAGGGGTTGCCGACCATGAACGTCGAGACGACCTTGACCGGCAGCTTGCGGGCGACTCCCGCGATCACGGTATCGGTCCCGTCGCTCGCGATGTTCAGCCCGCCGGTCGCGAGCTGGTTGAGCGTGTTCACCGGATTGCTCGTGATGACGGTCGTGATCCGTAAGCCCTCTTGCCGGAAGTAACCTTGCTGCTCGGCCAGGTAGAGCGACCAGTTCGAACTCGTTGGTCCGAGCGTACCGAACACGATCTCGGTCAGCGATGCGTCCGGGGTCTGGGCGGAGGCTTCCGAGCCCGACGCCGCAAGGACGGTACACGCCATCGCAATTCGTAAAAGGCGGATCATCCCGCCGACTGTTCTACGGGATTTTCACAAAGTCCGGTGGGCGCCTGATGCCGCAGGCGCCCGCATCGGCCTGGGCGTAGGACGGACCCGATGAGCGAGCTCAAGATCGATATCTACAACCACATCTTCCCGCGTGGCTTCTACGAGCGTCTCTTCGAGGTCGCTCCCAATCTCGAGATGGTGAAGCGCTGGACCAGCATCCCGTTGCTCTACGATCTCGACGAGCGGATGCGCGTCATGGACAAGTTCGGCGGCTACAAACAGGTGTTGACGCTTTCCCTT
>DATNIC010000158.1:0-17913 GCA_035604635.1 Binatia bacterium | reverse complement strand
GCGCGCGGCGGTCCGGGATGCCGGCCGGGCCCTGGGCGTCCCCCTTCCCGACGTCGACCGGGTCGCGAAGCTGATCCCTTCCGGCCCCGGCGGGCTCTCCATCGAGCAGGCGCTTGCGCAGATCCCCGAACTCAAGGGTCTCTACGACGGCTCGCCGGCGATCAAAGGGCTGCTCGACACGGCGAGCTCGATTGAAGGTCTGGCGCGCCACGCGTCGACCCACGCTGCCGGCGTCGTCATCTCGAAGGGCCCGCTCGTCGAATACGTCCCCCTGGTAAAAATCGGCGAGCATGACGTCAACACGCAATACGATATGACGATGGTCGAAAAGATCGGCCTCCTCAAGATGGATTTTTTGGGCCTGCGCAATTTGACCGTCATGAAGAACGCGGTCGATGAGATCCGGCGCACTACGGATCCCGCCTTCGACATCAACGCAATCCCCGACAGCGATCAGCGGACTTTCGAGATGCTCGGCCGCGGGGAGACGACCGGCGTTTTTCAATTGGAGTCGGAAGGGATGCGCCGGGTCGTGTCTGACCTTAAGCCCAGCTCGCTCGACGATGTGATCGCGTTGGTGGCTCTCTACCGGCCGGGTCCGATGGAATGGATCCCCCAGTACATTAATAATAAACACGGTCGGACCAAGGTAACGTACCTTCATCCGAAGCTGGAGCCGATTCTAAGCGAAACGTATGGAATCGCGTGCTATCAAGAACAGGTAATGCAAATCGCTCGCGATTTCGCCGGATTTACGATGGGTCAAGCCGACGAGTTACGCAAGGTCATGGGGAAGAAGCTGAAGGACCAGGTCCCGATCTATCGCGAGAAGTTCGTCGATGGCGCCGTCGCCAATGGGTTCGAGAAGGCGTTGGCCGAGAAGATCTTCGAATTCATCGAGCCCTTCGCGGGCTACGGCTTCAACAAGGCGCACGCCGCCGCGTACGGCTGGATCGCGTATCAGACCGCGTTTTTGAAAGCGAATCATCCACTCGCGTATTTTGCGGCGTTGATGACCTCGGTTAAAGACAAGACCGATAAGCTGGTCGAATATATCGACGAAGCCAAACACTTGGGGATCGCCGTCCTTGCGCCGGACATCAACGAGTCGCTGGTCGACTTTGCAGTCGTAGACGATGAGATCCGCTTCGGTCTCGCTGCGATCAAAGGAATCGGCGAGGGCGCGGTCCGCTCGATCCTCGAGACGCGCGAACGCGACGGGAAGTTCGTCGATCTCTTCGATGTCGTGCGCCGCGTCGACGTTCGGGCGGTCAACCGGCGCGTCCTCGAAGCCCTGGTGAAGAGTGGGGCACTCGACGCGCTGCCGGGGAATCGGGCCGAGCAACTGGATGCAATCGATGCGGCGCTCGAGTACGGCTCGCGCCTCTCACGCGATCGCGAGCTCGGGGTCGTCTCGCTCTTCGGCGCGCTGGAAGAGGAGACGGTCCTCGTCCCGCAGATCCGCAGTTTGCCGCCGCCGACCACGCACGAGAAGCTGGCGTGGGAGAGAGAGACTCTGGGCGTCTTCATCTCAGGTCATCCCCTGGCCGACGTTGCCGAAGCACTTTCGCGCAGCGGCGCGACGCCGGTCCGGGACTTGCGCGAGATCGAAGACGACGCCGCGGTGACCCTCGCGGGCATGCTAACGAGCGTCCGGCGGACGCTAACGAAGGCACAAGCGCAGATGCTGATCGCGCAACTCGAAGACATGAGCGGCAGCGTCGAGCTGATCGTCTTCCCCAAACAATATGCGGATCTGCAGGCCGGCTTTCAAACGGATGCGATCGTCGTGGTCAAGGGCCGCCTGCGGCGCAGAGAGCGGCGCGGCGCGATTGGTGAGGATACGCCGCTGGAGGTCGCGATCCACGTGAGCGAGGTCGCGCCGGTCGCACGGCACGTCGAGCGGAAGACGATCGCAGGCTGGCACGTCAATGTCGGTCGTCGCGAACAGATCGATGCGCTCGCGGAACTCGTCAACGAATCGCCGGGGACGGTCCCGATCGTCTTGCACGTCGGTCCGGATTCCCAGCGCTTGCCGAAGGGCATCGCCTCAGGCATGTACGTGAAGAGCGCGCTCGAGCGCATCTTCGGCACGGTCAACGTCCGCGAGGGCATGCCGTAGCGCCTGCTTAAGAGCCTCTGATGCGACTACCGGCCGGCGTTCGCGACTGGCTGCCACATGAGCTTGCCCGGAAACGTTCTCTCGAAGCGACGATTCGCGGCGTCTTTGAGCGCTGGGGCTATGCCGAAGTCATGACCCCCGGTTTCGAGCGTTTCGATGTCATCGAGGCCGGGTTAGGCGACGAGCTCGCGGAAAAAACATTCCGTTTTTCGGATCGGCGCGCGAACACGCTTGCACTGCGGCCCGAAATGACCACCCCGATCGCGCGCCTGGTCTCGACGCGGATGCGTCAAGAGAAGCTGCCGTTGCGCCTGTCGTACGTCGCGCCGGCGTACCGCTTCGAACAACCGCAGCAGGGGCGCATGCAAGAGTTCACCCAGGCGGGCGTCGAGCTGATCGGAGCGCAAGGCGTCGATGCCGATAGCGAGATGCTGCTCATGGCGCTCGAAACGTTGGACGCGATCGGCTTGCGTGATGCGCGATTCGACATTAACGATGCGGCCGTCGTCGATGGAGTCCTGGACGGGTTGGGGATTCGCGACGCAGCGGCGCACCAGTGCAAGCTGCTCATCTCCGAGCGAAATATCGCGGCGTTGCGTGCGAACTTTCCACCCGAGATCGCCGAGCTCGCGATGGTGCGGGGCGACGAACACGTCTTCGCTGCGGCGCGCCGTCTGTGCCGGTCGCCGCGCGCCCTCGAGGCGCTCGATCGACTCCACGCAATTCGCGGGCGCGCGATCGAGGGCGGCTTCGGCGACCGGGTTGCGATCGACTTCGCACTGTTGCGCGACTTGGAGTACTATACCGGCTTCGTTTTCGAGGGTTACGTTCGCGAACTCGGCTACGCCGTGTGCGGCGGCGGGCGCTACGATACCCTCCTACCGCGGATGGGTTTCGATGCAGCTGCGGTCGGCTGGGCCGTTGGCGTCGAGCGGCTGCTCATCGCGCTCGAACGGCGAAATGCGCCGGCCGCAGATCAATTCACGTTCGACGGCCTGACGATCGCCGTACCGAAGGGACTCCTTTACGAAGAGACGGTGCGGCGGTTGCGGGCGGCCGGAGTCGAAGCGCCCGACGATCCCGGAAGACGGCTCGTCGTCGAGTCGCCGGACGGCCGGATCCGATTCCTGTTCTTGCGTCCGACCGACGTCCCGGCATACGTCGAGTTCGGTGCGGCCGATTGCGGGGTCGTCGGCGCCGACGTTCTTTGGGAAGTCGATCACTACGTCAGCGAGCTTGCCGATCTAGGATTCGGCTTTTGCCGGCTCGTCGTCGCGGCGCGCCGCAGCGACGCTTATCACGAAGGCGCTGCGCTCCCCACGTTTCTGCGCGTCGCGACAAAATTCACACGATCGGCAGAGGCGTATTTCTCGGAACGCGACCTTCCGGCGGAGATCATCTCACTGCACGGATCCGTCGAGCTCAGCCCGGTCGTGGGCCTGGCGGATCTCATCGTCGATTTGGTAGCGACCGGGAACACGCTGCGCGAGCACGACATGGTCGTCGTTGATGAGATCGCGCCGTCAACCGCGCGTTTTGTCGTCAATCCGATCCGCTTCCGCACCAAATACGATGCGTTAACCGGACTCCTCGCGCGGTTGCAGGCGCCGGCAACGGCGGCAAAGTGACGTGAGGCTTCGGATCCTCGAGGCGGACGACGCCGCGTCGCTCGCAGGGTTATATGCCGGGGGATGGGATCCGCCGCAGGATGTCCGTGAGGGCGTCGCTGCCATCATCGCCGCCGTCCGCGGACGCGGTGACCAGGCGCTCGTCGAGTACACGCAGCGCTTCGATCATCCGAATGCGCCGGTCGAACGCTTGCGCGTCCCAGTGCCCGCACTAGCCGATGCGGAAGCACTCATCCCCGCGGAGATCGCAGCCGGTTTACGGTTGGCGCGCAAACGCGTCGGTGAATTTCATGAACGTCAACGCCCGGCGAACGTGATGGTGACCGATGCCGACGGGACCGTGAACGCGCTCTTGTATCAGCCGCTGGAGGCTGTCGGCGCGTACGTCCCCGGGGGGAGTGCGACGCTCCCGTCGACGGTGATCATGACCGTCACGCCCGCAAAGCTCGCGGGGGTGCCACGAGTCGTCGTCACAACCCCGACGGGGCGGGACGGAAAGATCAACGCGGCGATTCTGTTCGCGTGCAGTTTGTGCGGCGTCGATGAACTGTACGCGGTCGGCGGCGCGCAGGCCATTGCGGCCCTCGCGTATGGCACCGCGACGATCGCCCCGGTCGATAAGATCGTCGGGCCTGGGAACGTGTGGGTTACCGAGGCCAAGCGCCAAGTCTTCGGGCGGTGCGGCATCGACGGCTTGGCGGGCCCGTCGGAGGTGCTCGTCGTCGCCGATGCGACGGCCAAGCCGCGGTTGGTCGCCGGCGAAATGCTTGCGCAAGCCGAGCACGATCCGCTGGCACGCGTCGCGGCGGTGAGCACCGAGCGCCCGCTGCTCGAAGAGATCGCGGCCTTACTCGATGGCGATTTCGCGCGCGAGACCGGACGCACTGAGGTTGTCGAGAGCGTGCTGACCCGGCATGCTTACCTCATTCACGCGCGTTCGCGCGCCGATGTCATTGAGGTGATCGAACGGTTCGCGCCCGAGCATCTGTCCCTGCAAGTCCAGGATCCGTGGGATATCGTCCCGTCGATCCGCAACGTCGGCGCGATCTTCGTCGGCGACGACACGCCGGTCGCCGCGGGTGACTATATCGCCGGGAGCAACCACGTCCTGCCGACATCCGGCGCGAGCCGTTTCTCGTCGGGCCTGCGGACCGCCGATTTTTACCGCACGACGGCGCTCGTCGAGAACAGCCGCGCACGCATGCACGGCGATCGTGAAGTGCTGGCGGCGCTCGCGGCGTTCGAAGGACTCCCGGCGCACGCTCGAACGGCGCTCATGCGCGAATGATCGCACCGAAACCGAAGGCACCTCCGCGTCTCGTGGCGATCGACATGGATGGGACCCTAATCGACCGCGGTCTGGTGATCCACGATCCCGTAAAGAACGCGGTGGCGGCCGCAAAGGCGGCCGGCGTCGAGGTCGTGATCGTAACCGGGCGAATGTTTCAAGCCACCAGACCGTTTGCCGCGCAACTCCATCTCGAGGGACCCGTGGTCTGCTATCAGGGCGCGGCGATCTACCTGCTGAAGACCGACGAGAGAATCGCGCATACGCCGCTCCCTCGGCCCGTCGCGCTCGATCTCATCGCAGAAGTCAAGCGAGACCGGGTACACCCGCAGCTCTACATCGACGACGAGCTCTACGTCGAAGAAGTCAATAAGTACACGAAGATCTATACCGACGTCGCGAAAGTCGATGCCATCGTCGTCCCCTCGCTTGCGGATGAGCTGCGCAAAGGGCGCGAGACGACGAAGTTCGTTGCCGTACTCGAGCGCGAACGTGCTGAAGCGTACATCGCGAAGGTGAAGGCCTACGCCGGCGAACGCGCCTACGTCACGCGCAGCAACCCGGAATTCGTCGAAGCCGTCGACCCTGGGGTGAACAAGGGGACGGCGTTGCGGTTCGTCGCGGATTACTTGGGGATCCCCCTCGAAGAGACGATGGCGATCGGGGATGCATGGAACGATGTACCGATGCTCTCGATCGCGGGTTACGCCGTCGCGATGGGGACGGCTCCACCCGAAGTGACGGCCGAAGCCGACGCCGTCGTCGGCGACGTCGCGCACTACGGCGTCGCTGAAGCCATCGAGCAATTCGTCCTCGCATGAGCGTCCGGCCCCTGCGCCGGCGCGTGAAGATGTCGCTTTGGGCGCGGCTGCGGATGTTTTGGGTCTTCATCTTGGCGGGGCTGATCTTGGCGGCGGTCGTGGGCTACGTCGTCGTGACGCGTCCGGAGTTTCGCGTCCGGGCGATCACGGTCAGCGGGAATCACCTCGTCGACCGGCGGGACGTAATCGCGGCGGCCGCGATCCCCTTTGATGCAAACGTTTGGACGCTCGACACCCACGCGATCGCACAACGCATCGAGGCGATCCCGTTCGTCTCGACGGCGCACATCCACCGGCACTTGCTGGCCGACGTCGAGCTTGCGATCACGGAGCGCAACGCGGCAGCGTGCATCGCGGCGCCGGACGTCACGGTGACGATCGACGCGCAACGCCGCGTCTTGGCAGCGACGTGTCTGTCGCCGGACTTGCCTCGCTTCGACCTTACGCTCGAATCCCGGCCCAAACCTGGAGATTTCGTCGATGACGGGGAGGTCGGACGAGCGCAGCGCGACTTGGGGATCTTCGAGGCGGCGGGTTTCCCCATCCGTACGATCGGCTTCGACCGGTTCGGCTCGCTCGATGCGACGACCGCGACCGGACTGCGCCTGCGGTGCGGCGACGACGCGGACCTCGCGAGCAAAGTGCGTCTGATCGAGCCGATCCTCGAAGCGACAAAAAAGCGATTGCAGCGGGTTGAGGCGATCGACCTTCGTGCGCCTGCGACCCCCGTCGTGCTCTATCGCTAGCATGCGGCGATTGAGGGTCGTCGTCCTCGCCGCCGCGTTCGCCGTGCTGCCGTTCGGCTCGGCCGCGCAAGAACGTGCTGCGATGCAGGTACGGGAAGCCCGTGCCGCTCAAGCGCTCGATGCCGTTCGTACGGATCCGCCCCGTCTCCGTGCGTTTTTGCAGGCGATGCCGAAAGGCGCGGACTTGCACAACCATGCGACCGGCGCAGTCTACGCTGAGTCGCTGATCGGGATGGGCGTCGGGGACGGCGCCTGCGTTACCGTGACGTTCGTTTCATCGCAAGCGCCCTGCGATACTTCGAAGGGCCAGCAGCCGCTCTCCGCCGCGATCTCGCAGGGGTTGTGGGACAAGATCGTCGATGCGTGGTCGACGCGCAACGTCGCGAAGTATCCGATCTCCGGGCACGATCAATTCTTCGACACGTTTGGGAAATTCGGTGCGATCACGGGCCGGCATCTGGGGGACGTCGTTGCGGATGCGTTGCGTCAGGCGGATGAGGATCGCGTCGCCTACGTGGAGCTCATGGCCTCATTCGGTTTTGGCGCGGTGCGCCAAGTTGCGACGGCCGTTCACTATACGGGCGACCTGGCGAAGCTGAGCGCCGACGTAACGGCCGGGGGACTCGACGATGCCGTGAGCGCCGCCCTTGAAGACGTTCGGGCTACGGATGCCGCCGCTCGCAAGGATCTAGGATGCGATTCGAGCCCGCGCGAGCCGGGCTGCGCGGTCGACTACCGCTACATCATGCAGGTCGCGCGGACGGCGCCGATCGAGTCGGTCTTCACCCAAACGGCGGTTGCCTTCGGCCTCGTAAAGCGCTCTTCGCGCGTCGTCGGGGTGAACTACGTCGCTCCCGAAGACAACCCGGTGGCGCTGCGGGATTACGATCTCCACATGCGGATCGTCCGGATGCTCTCCGACGCGAATCCGACCGTCGCCGTTTCGCTCCACGCGGGCGAACTCACGCTTGGGCTCGTCCCGCGTTCGGCCCTCGACCACCATATTCGCGCAGCGGTCGAGGTCGCGCACGCCAAGCGGATCGGACACGGCGTCGACATCGCCTACGAAAGCGGGCACGAGCGGACCCTAGCGGAGATGCGTTCACGTCGCGTCCTGGTCGAAATCAATCTCACGAGCAACGACCTGATCCTGGGCGTGCGGGGCAAGGAGCATCCGATCATGCTCTACCTAAAGGCAGGAGTCCCGATCGCGCTCTCAACGGACGATGAGGGCGTCGAACGGATCGATTTCTCCCACGAGTTTCAGCGCGCGGTCGAGACCTACGGATTCTCGTACCAAACGCTCAAGAGCTTCATTCGGAACAGCCTGGAGTACAGCTTCCTGCCTGGTCGCAGCTTATGGCAGACCACCGCATACCGCGCGCTCGCAACGCCATGTGCGAGCGCGGATCCGATCGATGCACCATCGCCGGCGTGCAGCGCGTACTTGACGGAGAGCCCGAAAGCGCGCGAGCAGTGGCGGGTCGAGCACGACCTGGCGGTCTTCGAAGCGCGCGCGGCTAGCGCGAGAAGATAAGGTACTCGAGACGGTCGGGCGACGTAAGGGGGTCAGGCGGGTTGGTCAATTCGCGCGGGCGCAGCCCGAACCGTCCCAGGAGCCCGCAAACATCCGCCTTCGTCTCGGGTAAGACTTCGACGACGATCGCAACGTCGAAGCGGATACGTTCGAGGAGGGGGAGCAATCCCGTCACGGCCGCGACTTCGGCGCCTTCGACGTCGATTTTGATGACGCGCGTGCGCGCGATCTCTTCCCCGGTCAGCATCTGTGCGAGCGGCCGCGCCGTGATTTCAGCTTCAACCGGGCCGACCACTTTGGCAAGGCTGGCGCCGCCCGCATTCTCCTCGGCTTGGATCGTGTAGATCGGCATGACCGCTTCGCGATCGAATGCGGCGAGGTTGAGCGCGCGCACGTTGGTCGCACCGTTTCGCTCGAGGTTGCTGCAGAGCGCCGCAAAAGTGGAAGGTGCCGGCTCGATCGCAACGACGCTCCCGGCCGGGCCGACGGCGCGCGCCGCGAGGAGCGTGAAGTAACCGACGTTGGCCCCGACGTCGACGAAAACGTCGCCCGGCTCGAGTGCGTTCCAAATCCAGTCGGTGAGGTTCGGTTCGAAGATGCCGAAATGAAAGAGGCGGCGCTGCACCAGGCCGCTCAACGTCCCCTCGAAGCGAGCGCCGTAGATGCTCGTCGTTTCGAAGCGGTCCGGGCGCAGGTTCGTGTACGGATCGAGGAACGTGCGGTAGAGCCAGCGCTTGAGGGGCAGGGCTCGCGGGTCCCGCATGAACCCGCGCAACGACGGGACCGCGGCGAAGATCAGCGGCGAGAGGACTTGCCACAAGAGCGGCCGTGGTGCGTGCCCGTCCATGGCTAGAGCTCGGGATGAATCGCGGCTGCGAACAACTCCGCGGTATCGATCAAACGTGGTCCGGGACGGTTGGCAAACTGATGGCCGTCCATGAGCACGACGTGGCGCGACTCCACGAAGGGCTTCCAACGAGGTTCGGTGCGCTCGAGGTCGTCGACGGAGGCCTTCGTCTCAGCGACGCCCATTCCGCAGGGGACGATGATGATGACATCAGGGTCGGCGTCCTCGAGTGCCGCCCACGAGATCACCTCCGAATACGCGTTTGGGAAGCTCGCGACCGCCGTCCCGCCTGCGAGCTCGATAAGCGAGGGCGTCCAATGACCGCTTCCCATCAACGGGTCGGTCCACTCGAGGACGGCCGTCCGTCGCTTGGGAAGGTCGCGGGTCTTCGCGGCGAGCGCATCGGCGCGCGTGCGCAGACCGGCGACGAGGCGCTCGGCCTCCGCGTCGCTCCCCGTCGCGGATGCGACGGCGCGGATATTGTCGTAGACGTCTTCGAGCGACGTCGGCTCGAGCGAGAGGATCCGCGGATCGTCGCGCATCCTGCGGGTGGCATGCGCGACCAGCTCCGAGGAGACGGCGCAGACTTCGCACAGCTGCTGGGTGACGATCAGGTCGGGCGCAAGCCGCTCCAATGCCTCGGCGTCGATGTCGTATAGGCTTGTGCCGGCGTGGATGCTCGTCATCACATGCCGGTGGATCGCTGCGGCGCGGCTCTCGCCTGCGGTTCGCGCGTCGCTCACGAGGCTGCGCGTCACGCGTGGAAGGGATGAAACGCTTGCCGGATAGTCGCACTCGTGCGTAATGCCGACGAGGGAATCGCGCAAGCCGAGCGCGCAAACGATCTCGGTCGCGGAAGGAAGCAGGCTAACGATGCGCATGCGACGCGCAGGATGCGCTAGTGCCGCGGAGTCCAGGGATGGGCGAGAGCGGCCAGGGAGCGCGCCTGCATGAGGCGTTCGATGCCGACGAGGCCGGCCCGCAAAACCGCCAGAATCGCAAATCCGGTCAAGTTGGCTTCAACGGCCGCGAGGAAGGCCGGGAGCGCGAAGTCGGCGAGCGTATTGGTCGCCGCCGAGAAGGCCACAATCACGAGTTCGTAGGCAACGAACGACGCCGCGAACGCCAGGACGAGGTTGCGCACGGGCCAGGCCGCGGCGAGGCCGGCGAAGCACGCCAGCGCCATCATCGGCCCCCACAGGTAGGTAACAGGCATGTGCGGGTAGCCTAGAAACGCATAGCCGGCGATCTGGTTGCCGACGAGCGCGCCCATGAGGGTCACGATCGCTGCTCGTCGTGAGACAGTCCGCGCTGCAAACGCGGCGATCGCGGGGAATGGTGTGATGCACGTGAGGACAAAGCTCATCACGACACCGGTTGCGATCATCAAGAGCGGCCAGAGTTTCATGGTATTCTCCTTTGCACGCTCACCGGGTTGAGACCTCGAGGTTCCAACTCCGGCCGGGTGCCGGGTAGCCGTAGAGCGGCGCGTACTGTTGGTTGGTCAGATTGAACCCACGCACGCTGATGACGGCGTCGCGCGCGATCTTGTAGCGGAGGTAAGCGTCGAGCGTTGCGTACGAATCGTAGCTCTGCAGAAGCGGCGATGCATTCTGGCCGTCGTCGCCGCTGGAACCGGCAGCGTTCCATCGTGCGCCGTACTCGAAACGCCCTTTCCCGAGGGCATGTGTTAGAGAGAGGATTGCTTGTCCAACGGGGCTGCGCGGCAACCGCGCCCCGGTCGAGAGGTTGGAGGCCTGATAGAGATCCGTCAAGCCGGCGCTAAAGAGCAGTCCTGCGGGCAAGTTCACCGTCGCCGTCGCCGCCAGCCCGGCCGTTTGTGCCCGCTGTTCGTTGATCGGAATATTTTGCACCGGATCGAAAACGATGAAGTTCGAGCCGCTGCGGGCGAACCAGCCGATCGAAAACACCATGCTGCGCACACGGGTCGCCAGGGTGACGTCATTGGCCTGAGCACGCTCCGGGACGAGGTTCGGATTGGAGAAGCCTGGGTAGTAGAGATCCTCTAGCGTCGGGACGCGAAACGTCTCGGCGATGTTTCCAGCTAACCGGAACTCGCCGAACTGCATCACGCCACCGAATGCCGGATCGATGACGCTGCCTTGCGCCGCGTCGTTCTCGGCGCGGACACCCGCGACGATATGGGAGTGCGGGAAGGGCGTGTAGCCGGCTTGCAGATAGGCGGCAGCCTGGGATTGAGTCGCACCGTTGGCTGCCGCCGGCGTCCCGGGCGCCGAAAAGTTCGCCGGGAATGAGAAGACGCCGCTCTGACGTGAGAGATCGATTCCCGTGACGACATCGAACCGATTCAAAGAGAGGACGTCCTTAAGCGAGACTTGCGTGCGCCCAGCGGAGACATCGTCTTCACCGGTGCTCGAGGGGTCGATGAAGGCGAGACGATGGTTCGATCCGCCGACGCTAAGCGAGAGGATCGCATTGTGCGCGACGTGCTCGATCTCGATCAGCCCGTTCGCGTTGCTCGTATTTTGGGTCGCGTTGGGCGTGAGAAAATCGAGCCGCCCGGGAACGCCGATGTAGCTCGCGTCGAGATCGAGGCGCGCCCGGACGCGGAAGGTTCCAATCGCCCCGCTGTTGACGCTGATCCGCGCGGCGCTCTCGTTGCCGAAGCTGTTGTAACGGGCGGCGGCGGGGAACATCGAATTCGGCCCATAGTTGAGCGCCGGGTAAAGGTAGTCGCCTGCAGAGACATGGCGTTCGACCGCAGCGCCCAGGTACGCGTTGCCCAACGCCAGGCGCAGATCGCGGTCTCCGAACGAGCCGGTCGATGCCAAGAGGTACGCACCCCGAGGGACATCGGTGATGATGTTGATGACGCCACCGCTGGCGTTGGTGCCGTAGAGCGTCGAGGAGCCGCTCTCGACGATCTCGATGCGCGCGACGCCGATGGTCGAAAGCTGGTTGATGAGCGTCGTCCCGGTCGTCGGGTCGGTGACCGGCATGCCGTCGACCAGCACGAGGGTCTGCGACGGCAAGGCGCCGCGGATGCCGTAGTCGACCTGTGCACCAAACGGCCCATAGCGGAAGACCTCGACGCCGGGGACTCCGACGATCGCCTCTGCGATCGTCCGCGCGCCGTAAGCTTCGATTTGGGCGCGGTCGACGACGAAGGTCGGTCGCGAGGTTTCACCGATCGGCTCCGAGTGTCGATCGCTCGTCGTGACACGGCCGATCTCCGGGACCGCGGTTGCGGTCGGTGACGGACTCGGAGCCGGCGCCGGGACGGTTTGCGCGGCCGCGGCGCCTGCGGTGGCGATGAGGAGCACGGCGAGCGCGCTGCGCATGCGAGAGAGGATCACGGTAACACCGACCTGTTCGCGAGGTAGTGGTTACGCGCTCGCCTCAATATCCTGACTCGCGGATCGACGCTTCGTGCTCGCCGCCTTCCCACCGTTGCCGGCAGTGACGTCGAGCGGCTCCCCGCTCACAGTGGCGCGACCGTCCCGGATTTGCACCGGGTTCCTGACGCGCGAACGCTTAGACTTCCGATTCGCAAGGCCAGTGCCGATTCCTCGTCGCGCTTTGTCCGAGCTCGGCCCGACGTGGGAAATTATCCTTGTTACCACCGTGTGAGCGTTCGATTATGAACGCGTTAAAAACATTTAGAGAATTTTGAATGGCGCCGCGGGGATTCATCGCTGCGTCGCCGATTCATGACTTACCGACTTAAGGGTGTGGGCTATTTGTGTTGACGCAGGTTTCGAGAAACCTTGAGTCTGAAGCGCTCGCCGTCGCGCGCGTCCCGCGAAGCCTCGCGTTCCGTTATGACGTGCTTCCGCTGATAATCGAAGATGATGTCCTGCACGTCGCGATGTGCGAGCCCGAAAATGTTGAGGCCTTAACGCAATTGCGTGTCGCGACACGTTTGAAGATCAGCGCCCAGCAGCTTACGCGCGAGGAAATTCGAGAGCGCCTGCGTGGCGTGTATCCGAGCGGCGATGCCGGGCGCGCGCAAATCGAGCGCGCCGACGAGGCTCCGGCGGTCCGTATGGTCGCGAAGTTGTATGAGCGCGCGGTGACGGAGCATGCCTCCGACGTGCACATCGAACCGACGGGTCGCGGTGGGCGCGTGCGCCTTCGGATCGACGGGATCCTGCGTGAAGTCGAGGCGATTCCTGAGGTCCTCTACGGCTCAGTGATCTCGCGAATCAAGCTGCTCTCGGGCATGGATATCACCGATAAGCGTCAGCCGCATGACGGGCGTTATACGGTAACGTTGAACCAGCGCGAGATCGATGCCCGCGTTTCGTCGATCCCGACGATCAACGGCGAAAAGGTCGTCGTTCGGCTGCTCGACCTGCACACGAAGTCGTTGACGCTCGCCGGGTTGGGAATGGCCGGGAATACGCTCGATGCCTACCTACGTGCCGTGCGCGCGCCGTATGGATTCGTCGTCGTGACGGGACCAACGGGAAGCGGAAAGACGACGACGCTGTATGCGTCGCTCGCGGAGCTCAATAGTTCGACTAGGAACGTTTGCAGCGTTGAAGATCCGATAGAGATGAAAGTCGCCGGCGTCGCGCAGGTGCAGGTCAACGTGAAAGCAGGCGTCACGTTCCCCTCCGCGTTGCGCGCGTTCATGCGCCAAGACCCCAACGTGCTGATGGTCGGAGAGATGCGTGACGTCGAGACTGCCGCAGTCGGAATCGCTGCGGCGCTGACCGGACAGTTGGTCCTGACGACGTTGCACAGCAACGACGCGCCGCGAACCGTCGAGCGTCTCGTCGAACTCGGCATCGACCGTCACGCGATCGCATCGGCGCTGACGATCGTTCTGGGACAGCGCTTGGTGCGCAAGTTATGCGAACATTGCCGCAAGCCCGCGCCGATCCCTGAAATCGTTGCCCTCCGAAGGAGCGGGCAAGAGATTCGCGTGTTCTCAGCAGCCGGCTGCGACGTGTGCGCAGGGACGGGCTACATTGGAAGAATCGGCGTCTTCGAGGTTCTGGTGATCAGCGACGCGATCCGAGACGCCATCGCCAATGCTGCCTCGAGCGTTCAAATCGCTGCGCTCGGGCGCGAGTGGGGGTACCGTCCGATGTTCGAGGACGGGATTCGCGCGGTCGCGGAAGGCCATACGACGCTCGACGAATTGCGCCGCGTCGTCGCCTGGGAAACCTGAGGATGCGCGAAATTTCGGCCCTTCGCGTCTACGAGGTTATACAGATCGGGCGCAATCGGGGTGCATCGGACGTCCACATCGTCGAAGGCGGCCCCGTGGTCTTCCGCATCGACGGACGGCTGGACCGACTGAGCGGCTGGACGATCCAGCGCACGGAAATCGACTTCTTTCTGCGAGAAGCGCTCGACGAAGCGACGCGCCGGCGATTCGAGACCCACGGGAATGCGGACGGGAGTGTCCAGCATACCGACCTCGGGTCTGTCCGAATCCACGCGTTTCGAGAGCGCGCGGGCGTGCGCGTCGCGGCCAGGCTACTCGCACTCAGCATTCCGCCGCTCGAACTGCTCGGGCTCCCGGCGATCGTCGGGCGGTTGGCCGAACGCCGCAGCGGGATCTTGCTGTTCACGGGACCGACGGGGAGCGGAAAATCAACCGCGATGGCTGCGGTCGTCGATCGCATCAACCGGACGCAAGAGCGCCACATCGTGACGGTCGAGGATCCCGTCGAGTATTTTCACACGTCCCGCCGAAGCGTGATCGCGCACTGCGAGGTCGGGACGGACGTCTCGAGCTTCGGCGAAGCGCTGCGCGGCTTCATGCGCGCCGATCCCGACGTGATCATGGTCGGCGAGATGCGTGATCTCGAGACGATGGCCGCCGCGATCACAGCCGCCGAGACGGGCCATTTCGTTCTGGCGACCTTGCACTCGCCGGACACGTCGACGAGCGTAGACCGCCTTATAGATTCGTTCCCGGGCGAGCAGCAGCATCAGGTCCGCACCCAGCTCTCGCAAACATTGATCGCCGTCATTGGCATGCGTTTACTGCCCCTCAAGGCCGGATCGGGGCGGCGCGCCGCTGCCGAAGTGCTCCTCGCGACCGATGCGGTCCGCGCGATGATTCGCGAGGGGAAGACCTACCAGCTTCGCAATGCGATCGCGACCGGGCGCGCCGCCGGGATGCAGACGCTCGAGACGCATCTCTCCGACCTCGTCGTCCGCGGGGAAGTCTCGCTCGAAGATGCGCGCAGCGTCGCCGAGCATCCCGCAGACGTTCGCGAGTTGACGCGGACCGCCGGCTGATGGCGAGCGTCTTTTACTATCGAGCACGGGCCGTCGATGGTGCAGCGGTCAACGGTTCAATGGAAGCCGAGTCCGCTGACCAGGTGCTCGCAAATCTCCGCACCCGCGCACTCTTCGTAACGGCGATCGACCGCGCAGACAAACGCCTAAGCGTGCTGCGCTACAGCCTTCGGCTCGGCTCTCCGAGCAACACGGCGATGCTCGCCTTTTATCGGTCGTTTGCGATGTTGATCAGATCGGGTGTTTCGATGCAGCGGTCTCTCAACATCGTCATCGAACGCAGCGAGAACGGCCGGCTCTCCGAGGCCCTGCGCGCAGTCTTGACCGACGTCGAGGATGGGGCTGCGTTGAGCGTAGCGCTAGCGCGACATCCGAAAGATTTTGCTCCGGTGCAAGTCGCGATGGTCGGCGCCGGTGAGGCCGGCGGCGTCCTCGATGACGTCCTCGAGCGCATCGCGACGCTGCTCGAAAAGGAGCGCGGCCTTCGAAAAAAGATCCAGAGTGCGCTCGCCTATCCAACAGTCGTCCTGACGGCTGCGGTGACGTTGGTGCTGTTCTTGATGATCAAGGTCGTCCCGATGTTTTCCGATATGTTCGCGAGCTTTCACGCGGACTTGCCGGCGTTGACCAAGCTCCTGATTCAAGCGGGCATCGCCCTGTCAAAGCCCTGGATGTGGGCTTTCCTCGCGGCCGCCGCAGTTTGTACCTCGATCGCGCTTCGCCTCATCGCGGGGACAACTTCGGGCGCGCTGGTTCTAGATGATGGGCGACTGCGCATTCCGTACGCCGGGGCGCTGATCCGTAAGGCGACGACCGCGCGGATTGCCAGGATGTTGGGATGCCTGTTGCGCTCGGGGGTCACGCTCCTGGGCGCGATCGAGGTAACGATCCCCGTGACGGGCAGTCCCCGTTTTGCCGCCGCCCTGGAGAGGGTCCACGGCGCGTTGCGCGAGGGCGATTCACTCAGCCGTCCTTTGAAGCAGTTGCGCCTGTTTGATCCATTGTTCGTCGCGTTGGTCGGGGTCGGTGAGGAGACCGGGACGGTCGACGAGATGTTGCTGAAGATCGCGGACTATTTCGATGCAGACATCGATGCCGCGATCGCGACGCTTGGCGCTGTGATTGAACCCGTCCTAGTCGTGTTCTTAGGTGGGATGGTCGGCGTAATCGTGATCTCCATCTTCTTGCCGCTGTATTCGCTTATCGGGAGTATCAATCGATGATTCTCAGTGATCAGGCGCTGGCGCTTGAACGGTACCTGGCGGAACCGACGATCGAGCATCGCAATGAGCTTGTCGGCTCGTATCATTATCTGTGTTTACGTGGAGCGCGCAAGTTCTTCCGCGATACGGTCGAGCGGTCCGACCTCATGCAGGTTGCGGTCATTGGGCTAATCAAGGCAGCAGAACGCTACAGACCGGACGTCGGGACGCCGTTCGAAGCGTATGCCTGGCTCATGGTGGTCGGGGAGCTCATGCACTATGTGCGCGATTATGAAATGCTCGTGCGGATCCCGCGCTGGATGCGGTCCTTCGACCGCTCGTACCGAGAAGCGCGCGCGGCACTGTGGCAGCGTTTTGCCCGCGAGCCGAGCGCGCGCGAGTTGGCCGACGAGATGGGCTCGAGCGTGGAAACGGTCGATGAGTTTCGCCAGATGCGCAACGGGATGCACCAGACGCTTGAAGACGTGCGCGGGATCGGGAAAGGCGAGACGGTCTCAGTCGACGATCGGCTCGCGCTCGAGATCGCGATCATGGAGCTGCGCGACCGTGAACGTGTCGTCGTTGCCGCAGTCTTCATGCATGGACTGACGCAGCGCGAGATCGGAGAACGTTTGGGCGTTTCACAACGGCACGTTTCCCGGATCTTGAACAGCGCGATGAAGAAGATGGCCGTTGCGCTGCGCTAGCGCTATTCTCACCCTCCTACTGACCCTGAGCGCGGCAGAGGAAGGGCTCGCACGTCCGGTCGACTGCCGCCTGGGCTCGATCGCGTTCGCGCGGACCGGTTACCTGATCGACATCACGCATCCGCACGTCCGCATTGCGGCACGCGTCGTTCCCGGGTGGTCACGCGATCCGACTTTCGATTGGATTCCCGACGATCTCGCGAGCCGCATCCTCTATCAAGACCCTCAGCTGTTGGGGCTCGTCTGGAGCTCGAGCGACACGGCGATCGTCAGCGTCGATGAAAAAGGCCGCTTGAAAGCGGCGTCCGTCGGGACGGCGCTCGTGACGGCCCGCGCCGCGCAGATCACACCGCAGTCTGCAACGGTCTCGGTCGTCGAACTCGGCGCACAGACGGTTATTGTCCCCACGATCGACATCGTGGGCCGTACAGAGAAGGGCATCGAGCTTCGGAAAACGAGCCTGACCAAAGCGCTGCGCCCTGGCCAAGTCGTCGTCGCCGCCGACGGATCACTCGTCGCCCGGCTCAGCGATACCCGGCATGGATTGGGCGCAACGCTACATTTTCGGATTGCGCCGGCTAGCGCGGAGGAGGCCTTTGCGGCGGGGAACGTCGCTCCTCCCGCGGAGGCCTCGTGCATATGAGGACTGGTGGGCCATCCAAGGATCGAACTTGGGACCTCACGCTTATCAAGCGTGCGCTCTAACCAGCTGAGCTAATGGCCCGGGCCGACGCGCGGACTTCGACGGGCGCAGGCGGGAACCTCGCGGCGG
>DATNIC010000157.1:0-31672 GCA_035604635.1 Binatia bacterium | reverse complement strand
ATATAATCTTGACAGTTGTTAAGTCGGGTTATAAGCTTATGTCACGATGGAAGGGTATGTTGAGAGTAGCTTTGCCATGGACCTTCGGGCCGCTATGGATGAGGCGGATATGTCCGCTTCCCAGCTCGCGCAGCGGTCCGGCTTAACCGAAGCCGCGATCTCGTACCTCCGGTCCGGAAGGCGTTCGCCGTCGTACCGGACGGTACAACGCCTGGCGGCGGTTCTGCCGTCGCTCGGGAAGCGCTTTGAGGCCGGTGGGCCGATCACCAGCACGATCGAGGATGCGGTCTCCGAGGTGCGCGCTGGCCGGATGGTCATCGTCCTCGACGATGAGGATCGCGAGAACGAGGGCGACTTGGTCATGGCTGCGCGGATGGTCACGCCTGACGCGATCAACTTCATGCGCAAAGAGGCGGGCGGCCTCATTTGCGTCCCGATCATCGGGAAGCGCCTCGATGAGTTACACATCCCGAGCATGGTCGACGACAACACCTCGATGCACGAGACCGCTTTCACGGTCTCGATCGAAGCGCGCGGACGGACGACGACCGGGATCTCCGCGCACGATCGAGCTGCGACGATCGAAGCGCTGCTCGATCCGAATGCAAAGCCATCGGATTTCTTGCGTCCCGGGCACACGTTTCCGCTGCGCGCGCGCGAAGGCGGCGTCCTGGTCCGTGCCGGGCAGACGGAAGCGTCGGTCGATCTCGCGCGGCTGGCCGGCTTCTATCCTGCCGGGGTCATCTGTGAAATCATGGACGAAGACGGGACGATGATGCGCTTGCCGCGCCTGCGCGAGTTCGCCGCGAAACACCGTTTGAAACTGATCACCGTCAAGGACCTCATCGCGTACCGGATGCGCCACGAGAAGCTGGTCGAGCGGGTTGCCGAGTTCAAGCTCCCGACGATGCAAGGCTTTTTCAAAGGCTACGCCTACGAAAGCAAAGTCGATGGGATCACACACGTTGCCATGGTCATGGGGGACGTCGGCGACGGGACGAACATCCTCGTTCGCGTGCATTCGGAATGCTTGACCGGCGATGCCCTCCATTCGGTCCGGTGCGACTGCGCCGCGCAACGCGACGCGGCACTCGAGATGATCGCGCAAGAGGGGCGCGGCGTCTTCCTCTACTTGCACCAGGAAGGCCGCGGAATCGGGCTGGCCAACAAGCTCAAGGCTTACGCATTGCAAGATGCGGGCGCCGACACGGTCGAAGCGAACGTCGCGCTGGGACTCCCCATCGACAAGCGTGACTACGGAATCGGTTCGCAAATCCTCGTGGACTTGGGCGTGCGCGAGATGCGGCTGATGACGAACAATCCGACGAAGATCGTCGGGTTGGAAGGCTATGGCTTGCGGATCGTCGAGCGCGTCTCGATCGCGACCGATCCGGGGCCCTACAACGCGCATTACATCGAGACCAAACGCGACAAGATGGGGCACCTCTTTGATTTCGGCATCCCCGAGACGGCCGAGACGGGATGAAGGTCGGAGCCAAGAACGGCTCGCTGCCGCAGATCGCGGGCAAGCGCTTTGCGATCGTCTCCGCGCGCTTCTACCCGGAGCTTGCCGATTGGCTCGAGGACGGAGCTCGCCGGGGTCTGCGTGATTGCGGCGTCGCCGACGATGCCATCGACCGCTTTGCCGTCCCGGGTTGCTTCGAGATTCCGCTGGCTTGCAAGCGGCTCGGTCAGAGCGAAACGTTCGATGGGTTCGTCGCGCTGGGGACGGTCATCCGCGGCGACACGCCGCATTTCGAGTACGTCGCAGGAGAGTGTGCGCGCGGGATCATGGCGGTGCAACTCGACCTCTCGCTGCCGATCGGTTTCGGCATACTGACGACCGACACGCTCGCCCAGGCCAAGGAACGCGCCGATCCCAAACGCGGTGACAAGGGGTATGAGGCGGCCGTTGCCGCAGCCGCGGTCCTAGCACTTGATCCCTCGAAAAAGCCCGGAAAGCTCGGTTTTCGGTAGGCTGCCCTTGCCTTGCCGGGGGCTCTCTCGTATACTCCACGGTACGGCGGCCCGCTGATCTGATTAGCGGCCCCGAGTTTTTCCGTTTCCAGCTGCCCGGCGGGGTGGCGCCGGAGGGGTCCCGGTGGAAAACAAGGTTCTCACGTGCAAAGATTGCGGCGCCCAGTTCGATTTTACGGTCCGCGATCAACAATTCTACGCTGAAAAGGGCTTCGAAAACGAGCCGCAACGCTGCCGCGACTGCCGCAACGCGCGGAAGTCGCAACGTGGTAGCGGCGGGGCCGCGTCGGGCGGTCCACGCGAGATGTTCGAGGCGGTCTGCGCGCAATGCGGCGTAACGACGACGGTCCCGTTCAAGCCGCGCGGCGATCGTCCGGTCTACTGCCGCGCCTGCTACACGGCGATGCAGCCCGCCCGCGTCTAAATAGCATTGCTCTAGGCCGTTGGCCTCGAACGGCGAAGCACTCGGGGCGTCATGGAGCATCTCGAACCCGTCTGGTGGGACGGCGACGCGGTCGGTTACGTCGATCAGCGATCACTCCCACATGCACTCGAACGGCGCCGCGCGGCATCGGCTGACGAGGTCATTGAGGCGATCGCGACCCTAGCCGTCCGCGGAGCGCCGGCGATCGGCGTGTTCGGCGCGTACGGGGTCGCGGTCGCAGCCCTGCGCGCAGCCGACGAAGCGGCGCTCGCCGCCGCCATCGAGGGGATACGCCGTGCGCGCCCGACGGCGGTCAACCTCGCGTGGGCGGTCGATCGCGTTCGTGCCCGCACCGACCGCGACTATCTCGCCGAGGCGCGCCGCATCCACGCCGAACAGCGCGAGATCGACCGCTTGATCGGCGAGGCTGCCGTCCCATTGTTTCGCCGCGGGGCAACGATCCTCACGCATTGCAACACGGGTCCGCTGGCCACCGGTGGGTTCGGGACGGCACTCGGAGCGATCGTTGCCGCGCACGCTGCGGGCAAGGACGTGCGCGTCTTCGTCGACGAGACGCGCCCGCTGTTACAGGGTGCCCGTCTGACGATGTTCGAGCTGCGCGCCGCAGGGGTCCCGGCGACCTTGATCGTCGATGGAGCGGCCGCAATCGCGATGCAGCGGCGCGGGGTCGACGCCGTGATCGTCGGCGCCGACCGCATTGCGCGTAACGGAGACACGGCAAACAAAATCGGGACCTACGGCTTGGCGATCGTTGCCGCGCACCATGGCGTCCCGTTCTTCGTCGCGGCACCGCGCTCGACGTTCGATTTCTCTCTCGCCACGGGCGAAGGAATTCCCATCGAGGAACGTCATCCAAGCGAAGTGCGCGTGGCGGAGGACGACACGGTCTACAATCCGGCATTCGATGTGACGCCGGGACATTTGGTGACCGCATTCATCACCGAGTATGGGATCGTCGAACCGCCGTACTTCGATTCGATTCCAGAGCTAGAGACCCGCCCCGACTTCCTGTTCGCGCGTGCCTAGATACTACGACTTCATCGACCGCGCGCCGGCGATCGGGAAGCTCGTGATCATCGAGGGCGAGGAAACGCTGCTCGCGGAGCGGGTGCTGGCGACGATCCTCGACCGGCTCTTGCCGCCCGAGGTCCGCGCTCTCAACCTCGATCTCTTCGACGGGACTGATAGCGACCAATTGAGCAAGATTGCCGATGCGATCGGCGCGATGCCGTTTCTCGCCGACCGGCGCGTCACGGTCGTGCGTCGCGTCCACGAGATGCGGGCGCAGCCACGCCGCGACCTGTGGGAGGTTGCACAAACCGTCCCGGAGGGGAACACACTCGTCCTCGAAGATCTCGTCCCACCGACCAAGAAATCGAAGCCGGAGCCGATGGGCGTCCTTGCGGGACGGACGGCGCTGCGCATCGACACGACGGCGAACGTCGACGTGCGGGAACGTTTCATAAAGGAGACGCTCGCCGAGCTCGGGGGGGCGGCGCAGGCCCGGGTCATCGCGAGCCTTGCTGAAGGCGAGGGCGAGCTGGCTGCGATCCGGACCGACCTCGAAAAGCTCGCGCTCGGCGGCAAGACGATCACGTTCGCCGACCTAGAACGCGAGAGCTTGGCGGTCGGCGATCCCAAAGCGTACCAGTACGCGTCTGCCCTCGTCGCCGGCCGCGCCGGCGACGCGCTCGCGATCGCATTCGACATGTTCGAAGGCGACCCGCGAGGCGCCGCAATCCCGCTCATCAGCGCGCTTGCCACCGAGTTCGGGTTGATTTGGGAATTGACGCGACCGGATGGCGAGCTTCCGCCGCGGCACCGTTGGCGCGAGCGGACGCTGCGCCCGCTCGCGAGCCGGATCGGCGAGCGCAAGGCCCGCTTCGGCTACGAGCGGGCAGTCCGTGGTTTTGAGGCGATCGTCACCGGGCGGATCGACGATCCGCGCCTCGCGGTCGAATTGCTCACGGCCGAGATCGCAGGCCGGATAGGCCGAGCGTAAGCGCGAAGGCGAACGAAGCGATGGAGTCAACGCGATACGCGTCGCCGTTCTCGTGGCGTTACGGGCGTCCGGAGTTGCGCGAGCTGTTCTCCGAGCGCGAGCGTCGCCGTCTGTGGAGGCGCGTGTGGGTCGCGCTCGCGGAGTCGCAGCACCGCAGCGGCCTCGTCACGCAGGAGGAGCTCGACGATTTACGCGCGCACGTCGACGAGGTCGATCTCGATGCTGCGCTTGCAATCGAACGCGAGATCCACCACGACTTGATGGCGGAGATCCGCGTCTATGCGTCGCAAGCGAAAATCGGCGGCCGCAAGCTCCATCTCGGTGCGACCTCGATGGACATCGAGGATGCGGTCGAGGTCTATCGCATGCGTACCGCCTTGAGCATCCTTACTCGTTCCCTGCGCGAGCTGCTCGCTCTGTTCGCCTCGGCAATCCGCCGTTGGGCGAACCTCGTCTGCGTCGGGTACACCCACCTTCAGCCGGCGGAGCCGACGACCGTCGGATATCGGCTCGCGGTCTACGCGCAAGATCTTTTGATCGACGAGGGCAATCTGCGCTTCGCGCGCGAGAACTTCAGTGCCAAGGGGATTCGCGGCGCGGTTGGGACGTCGGCTTCATACTGCCGTTTGCTCGAGGGGACGGGGCGCACGGCCCGCCAGCAAGAGGAAGAAATTCTCGCTGTTTTCAACCTGCCGGCGCGCGAGGTGAGCAACCAGACCTATCCACGCAAGCTCGACTATCTTGCGCTGACGGCGCTTGCGGGGCTTGGCGCGTCGCTCTCCAAGTTTGCAGCCGACGTCCGCATCCTGAGCGCGCCGGGTTTCGGGGAGATGTTCGAACCGTTCGGGACCAATCAAGTTGGGAGCAGCGCGATGCCGTTCAAGCGCAATCCGGTCATGTCTGAGCGGATCGACTCGCTTGCGCGCTTGTTGCCGGCGTACGCCGACGTCGCCTGGCAAAACGCGTCGACGAATTATCTGGAGCGAACGCTCGATGACAGCGCGAACCGCCGGACGATCCTCCCGGAAGCGATCCTGTGCGCCGACGAGATTCTCTCGCTTGCGCGCAATATCGTCGAGGGTTTACGCATCGACGAGCGCCGGATCGCCGAGAATCTGCGCACGTACGGACCTTTTTCGGGGACCGAAGCCGTGATGATGGAGACGACCAAAGCCGGCGGGGATCGTCAGGCGCTGCACGAGGTGATCCGGACGGCATCGATGCGCGCTTGGGCTGCGATCGCTGCCGGCGAGAGCAATCCGCTCGCGCGCGTCCTCGCCGACGAGCCGGCGATCACGGCGTACATCGATCCAGCAGAAATACGAGCACGGCTCGACCCAACAACCCACGTCGGCGATGCGCCCGAGCGCGCGGAGCGGCTCGCAAAGCAAATCGACGCATTGATGGAGACGACAGAATGAACAAAGGGCGCGAGGTCACCCGCGGTAAGACGAAGATTCTCTACGAGCTTGACGGACAACAGGATGTCCTCGTCGTCGCGCAGATGGACTCCATCACGGCCGGCGACGGTGCGCGCCGCAACGTGATCGAGGGCAAGGGACGGGTCGCCGCCAAAACGACGGCGCGCGTCTTCCGGCTGCTGAATCTCTGCGGTTTGCCCACGCATTTCTTGAGCGGCGGCGAGGACGACGACGACAACGAGATGCTCGTTCGGCGAGCGGCGATGATCCCGCTCGAGGTCGTGATCCGTGGCGTGGCAGCGGGATCGCTCATCAAGCGCAATCCCGGGATCCAACGAGGCGCCCTGATCATCCCGCGGATGATCGAATTTTTCTTCAAAGACGACGCGAATCACGATCCGAAGATCGAGCCGGATGAAATCGTTGCACGGGGGATCGCGACGGCCGCCGAGATCGGCGCGATGAGCGAGCTCGCGCGGATGACGTACGAGATCCTCGCGCACGCCTGGCGACGGCGGGATGCGCTTCTGGTCGATCTCAAAATCGAGTTCGGCCGGCTCGCGAGCGGCGACGGCAAAGGTTCGCTCGTCATTGCCGACGTGGTCGACAACGATTCTTGGCGGGTGTGGCCGCAAGGTCGCGAAGAGTTGATGCTGGACAAGCAAATTTACCGGAATCTCGAAACGGTAACGGAGGCCGACCTGGCTCGGGTTTTGCACTCATACGAGCAGGTGGCGGAGCTGGTCGGGACGTTCCCGGTCATGCGTTCTGGAATGATCGCGATCTTGTGCGACGGCTCGGAACACGCCGAGCTCGCAAACGGCGTGATGCATACCGTGCAGCAGTACGGGCTGCCGGCGGTCCGGCACGTCGTCTCGGTCGAGCGGACGCCGGGCTTCGTGTTGCAGCTGGCCTCGCAACTGGACGCGACGTTCGCGCGACTTGCATACGTTGCCGTCGGGGGCGAGCGGAGTATCTTAGGACGGATGCTCGACGGGACGACGGCCAATCCCGTCCTCGCAGCAACGGCAGCGAGCCGGGCCGACGAAATCGCGTTGACGTGCGCAAAGCTCTTTGCTCTCGACGATACGATCGTGTTCGGCCGCGTCCTTCTCGTGCAAGCAAATCAACGGTCGGCCGTATTGCAAGCGGACGCCGCGCTCAACGCACAGGCGATGCCGAACGGTACCCTTGCCTGATCTGATTTCCGAATCGTCACCTACTACGTTCGCGATCGGCGGGCGTTCCGATGCCCAACTGCAGAAGGCCGCGCATGACGCCGGCTTAGCGCTTTCGGTCGAGGAGCTGCGCCGGATCGCGCAGCGGCTCGGGCGCGATCCAACGATCGTCGAAATCTACGCGTTCGATGCGCAGTGGAGCGAGCATTGTTCGTACAAGAGCAGCCGCATGTACTTGCGCCGGTTGCCGACCGACGGTCCGACCGTCATGCAGGGTCCGCAAGAGGACGCGGGGATCCTGCACTTGGGGACATGGCGCGGCGAGCGCTACGGGATCGTCATCGCGCACGAGTCACACAACCATCCCTCGCAGGTCGTCCCTTTCGAAGGCGCGGCGACCGGGATCGGCGGGATCGTCCGCGACGTCTTGTGCATGGGTGCGACGGTCATCGCGGTCGCCGACCCGTTGCGCTTCGGCGATCTCTCGGTCGAGCATTCGCGCTACGTGGCGCAAAGCGTCGTCGACGGAATCGCAGCGTATGGCAATGCAATCGGTGTCCCGAACATTGCCGGCGACGTTTACTTCGACGCGGCCTTCAACGAGAACGCACTCGTCAACGTTGTCGCGCTCGGTTTGGTCAAAGAAGGCGAGATCATTCATTCTCGAGCTCCGGAAGGCTCGGCCGGCTGGGACATCGTTCTCATCGGGAAAGCGACGGATCGCAGCGGCTTCGGCGGCGCCTCTTTTTCATCGCTCGCGCTCGATGCCGACGACAGGGATGCGAACAAGGGCGCAGTTCAAGTCCCCGATCCATTCCTCAAGAACGTCATCATGCGCGCAACGTATCGGGTCTTCGACTTGCTGCGCAGCGAGGGGATCGAGGCGGGCTTCAAGGATCTAGGTGCGGGCGGGATCGTCGGCTGTACGGCCGAGCTCGTTGCAAGCGGCGGCTATGGAGCGATCATCGATCTCGATCGCGCGCCGACCGCGCAGTGGAATCTTCCGGCGGCGGTCATCGCGATCGGAGAAACGCAGGAACGTTTGTGCTGGATCTTGCCGCCGTCGGTCACGCCGCGCGTCCTGGCGATCTACAATGAGGAGTTTGGACTGCCGATGATCTCGCGCGGCGCGCGCGCGGCCGTCATCGGGACCGTCACGGACGGCAACGAGTACATCTTGCAGTGGGAGGGGCGCGAATTGATGCGTGTCCCGCTCGATTTTTTCACCGGCGGCGTCCGCTACGAACGCGCCGCGGCGCAGCCCGTGTTATCGGCCGAAGAAGAGGCGCCGCGCAACATCGAGATCGCCGATGTCGTCGAGTTCGTCCTCGGCCATCACGACGTATGCTCGCGTCAGCCGATCTTCTCGCGCTACGACGGGGTCGTTCGCGGAACGACGGCGATCCCGCCGGGCTACGCCGACGCCGGCATCATCGTTCCGATCCCGGGCGCACCGCTTGGTTGCGCGCTTGCCGTCGACGGGAATCCGCGCTATGGGAAGCTCGATCCGCGGCGCGCGGCCGAGCTCGCGGTATGCGAGGCCGTCCGCAACGTGGTCGCCGTCGGCGCGACGCCCGCGGGTTTGACCGATTGCCTGAACTTCGGCAATCCCGAAAAACCCGAGCACTTCGCGCAGTTCGTCGCCGCGGTCGACGGGCTCGCGCATGCCGGTCGTGAGCTCGGGACGCCGTACGTTTCGGGGAACGTCAGCTTGTACAACGAGTCGGCGACGGGCAACGCGATCCCACCGTCACCGATCATCGCGTGCGTCGGGACGATCGCCGACATCTCGAAGACGGCGACCTGCGCGCTCAAGCGCGAAGGCTCACCCCTCTATCTCGTCGGCCGTCCGCAGAACGCGCTGGGAGGCTCGGTCTTGGCTGCGATTCTGGGGATCGACGGCGTGCTGCCCTCCATCGACTATGCCTCGCTGCGCGCGCAGATCGCGCTGATGCTCAAGGCATACGACGCGAACATCATCCTGGCGGCGCACGATGTCTCCGACGGCGGGATCGTGACGGCACTGGCCGAGATGGCGTTCGCTGCGCGTAGCTCCGCGCCGCTGGGCATCGAGCTCGAGCCTGCGTCGCGCTGGGCGCCGGGAATCGGGACGGCCGGCGCCTACTTCGGCGAGGCCGGCGCGTTCATCGTCGAAGTCGAAAACGAATCGCGCTTCAACGAGTTGACGCTGCGCAACGGCGCAAGCGCATGGCGGATCGGGAAGACGATTCGCGACGCCGCGTTGATCGTCGCTAACAAACGCTACAGCTTGGAGCGGCTCCACAATGCTTGGAGTGCGACCCTGTTGGACTTTTATGAAGATTAGCGCGGCGCGGGGCCACCGCGCAGCGCGCGTTGCGGTCCCGATCTTTCCCGGCTCGAATAGTGAAGAAGAAACGGTCCGCGCATGCCTAGCCGTCGGCTTGCACGCGACGCTCGTCCATTGGAGCGCCGGCCCGGCGGCGTTGCGCGGTTACGACGCGTACGTTCTGCCCGGCGGCTTCGCATACGAGGATCGAATCCGCGCCGGTGCGATCGCCGCACACGACGCAATGATGGATGCAGTCGTCGCTGCGGCGCAGCGCGGGGTGCTGGTCCTGGGCATCTGCAACGGCGCCCAGATTCTCGTCGAAGCGGGACTGGTCCCCGGGACTGGTCCCGCGCGCCGTCCGACCGCAGCATTCGCGCCGAACAAGCCCGGCGGCCGGTTCGTTTGCCGTCACGTCTACGTCAAGCTATCCGTCCCGCCCGACCGTTGCGCGATCACGACGAATCTTCGGGCAGAAGAGATCATCCCAATGTGGGCGGCGCACGGCGAGGGGAGACTGGCGGCCAGCCGGCACGAGCTGGGGCGCTTGCATCGCAGCGGACACATCGCGTTCCGCTATTGCGATCGCTTCGGCAATTTCACGCCGGAGGCGACACCGAACGGCTCGCCGTTCGGCGCCGCTGCGTTGACGAACAAAGACGGGAACGTCCTTGCGATCATGCCGCACGCCGAGCGCGATGCCTGGACGTATCAGCAGCGTGACGGGGCGGTCCGCCTCGATGCGCGCGGCGATGCGGCGAAGATGCTCGCTCCGGCGGGCGGCATCAGGCTCTTCGCGGGGCTCGCGCGCGCGCTTGGGGTGAAGAAATGACGGGCCCCTCGCCGTGCTGAAGCCGGTGGCGTACAGCGTCGAACTGACGATCCCCGACAACGAGGCGTACACGACGCTCGTGACCTTGGTTCGTTTGGGGATCGTGTGCCGGAAACTCGAACGTTCCGAAGTCTGGGTCTTCGATGTCGAGGAAGCGCGCGCGGACGATCTCGAAGCGCAGATCCGCAGCATCGAGACGATTTTCAACCCGAACAAGCATGTGCTCTTCGCCCTCGGCTCGCCGCGGCCGCGGCCCGGCGAAGTCTGGGTCGGCGAGCGCGACGAGGACGCCGGCCAGCCGCGGCCGGCCGCTCTGCGCGAAGTCCGCCTGGCGGGACGTACCTTAGAAGGCGTCTTCGGCTATCGGCGCTACAAGGGTTGGCGGCTCTGGGAGTCGGAAGGCGAGGTAGCGTCGCAAGAGGTGATCGCGAACGCCGCCGAGACGTTACTCTGCAATCCTGCGTTTCAGGTAATTATCACGTGATCGTTACACCCGAACTTCGTCCCGCTCAGATCGGCCGTGCGTCCGGCGATTTCTACACGATCGCGACGCTAGGTTCGCACTCGGCGCTCCAGATCCTCAAGGGAGCGCACGACGAGGGTTTCCGCACCCTCGCGATCACCAACCGCAAGACCGAACGGCTTTACCGTTCGTTTCCCTTCGTCGACGAAGTCATCGCGATCGCAGAGTACAAGGATTTCATGGGGCTCGTCCCCGAGCTCGAGAAACGCAAGCTGATCATCGTCCCCCATGGCTCGTTCGTCGCGTATCTGTCGCTCGAAGAGCACAAGAAGATGCGGATTCCGTACTTCGGGAACAAGGCGGTCCTCGACTGGGAAGCAAGCCGCGAGCTGCAGCGTCAGTGGCTCACGCGCGCGGGGCTGACCGTCCCGCGCCAGTTCAAGACCGGCGCCGAAATCGACCGCCCGGTCATCGTCAAGCTTTACGGCGCGCTCGGCGGCAAAGGCTACATGTTCGTTCGCGATTCGAAAGACTTCGAAGAGCGCGCCGGGCTGTTGACGCGCAACAAGCACATCTTGCAAGAATACATCATCGGCGTCCCGCTCTACATTCACTATTTCTACTCGCCGTTGACCGGCCGGCTCGAGATCATGAGCATGGATCGCCGCTATGAGACGAACGTCGATTCCCTCGGGCGCATCCCCGCCGCCGCCCAAGAGAACCTCGACATCGAGCCGTCGTACGTCGTCGTCGGCAATCAACCGGTCTCGCTGCGTGAGAGCATGCTCGCCGAAGCGTATCAGATGGGTGAGAACGTCGTACGCGTCAGTAAAGAGATCTGCGGGGCAAAGGGCCTTTTCGGCGCATTCTCGATCGAGACGATCATCACGCCGGACGCCCAGTTCTACGTGATGGAGATTTCGGCCCGGATCGTTGCGGGGACGAACCTCTTCATCGACGGCTCGCCGTACTCGTACTTGTACTACACGGAGCCGATGTCGACCGGCCGGCGGATCGCCCGCGAAATCAAGAATGCGCTGCTCAGTAACTCGTTGGATGTGGTCCTCGACGATTCCAGCGTGGTTTAGCTCTCCTCGTATTGCGGCAGTACTAGCTTGCTGTGTCGCGCTTCCGGCGGGGGCCGGCGCGCAAGTGGGCGAGCCCATCGCTCTCAGTATCGACGCGTCGACGGTGACCCAAGGGATCGTCCACGTCCGTGAGACGATCCCCGTCGGGCCGGGACCGCTCACCTTGTACTTTCCGAAATGGATCCCGGGCGAACACGGGCCGACCGGCCGGATCGAAAATCTCGCGGCACTGCGGATCGCTGCGGGGTCGACGCTCGTCCCGTGGCGGCGCGACACCATCGATCTCTACGCGTTTCACGTCGATGTCCCATCGGGGACAACGGCACTCGACGTCGCGTTCGATTCGATCCGTTACGGCCGCAGCAGCGAGCGGCTCGGGACGAGCGACAAGGTCGCGGTCATCGAGTGGAACGACCTGCTCCTCTATCCTGCGGGGAGTCCGGTTGCCGCCATCAACGTGCGCGCGGCGATCACGTTGCCGGAAGGCTGGGAATACGGGACGGCGCTGACGCAGGCCCGTCGCGACGGGGCGCGCGTCGAATTTGCGCCGACCTCGCTCGAGCTGCTCGTCGACTCGACGCTGGACACCGGTTTCTTTACGCGCAAAATCCCGCTCGTCGCCGGCGAGGGTTGGACGAGCGAGCTCGATCTTTTCGCCGACAGCGCGGCGGCACTCAACGCCTCGGATGCGACGATCGTCAAGTACAAGCGGCTCGTGCGCGAGGCGCTGGCTGTTTACGGCGCACGTCACTGGCGCTCGTATCATTTCCTGCTCACTTTGAGCGATCACATCGGCTTCCACGGGCTCGAACACCACGAAGAGAGCGACAACGGTTCCGGCGAACGCTATCTGATCGACGAAGATGCGCTCCAGTCCGGGGCCGACCTGCTCCCGCACGAGTTCAACCACTCGTGGGACGGCAAATACCGGCGGCCCGCCGATCTTGCGACGCCCGACTACCAGCGCCCGATGGAGACCGATCTGCTTTGGGTCTACGAAGGAATGACGCAGTTTTACGGCGAGGTCTTCGCATTTCGCAGCGGTCTGCTCGATGCCAAGTATGTCCCGGACCTGTACGCGCTGATCGCCGCATCGCTCGATACGGAGCCCGGCCGTCTCACGCGTCCGCTTTTGGATACGGCGGTCTCGGCGCCGTTTCTATACACCGCCTCCGGATCGTACAGCTCGCTGCGGCGCGGCGTCGACTTTTACTCCGAGGGCGTCTTCGTGTGGCTCGACGCCGACACGATCATCCGCACGGGCACGAACGGCCGCCGCTCGCTCGACGACATGGCGCGCGCGTTTTTCGGCGGGCGTGACACGCCGCCGGTGGTCGTTCCATACACACGCAGCGACGTCATCGTGGCGCTGAACGCCGTCTACCCCTACGATTGGGCGGGATTTTTTCGCGCCCGCATCGATCAGGTTGCGCCCCATCCGCCGCTCGATGCACTCGAGCGCGCCGGCTGGCGCTTGGTCTATAAGGAAGAGCCGTCGCCATACGAAAAAATGAACGACGGGCGGCAGAACCGGATTCAAGCGCGCTACACGCTGGGCCTCGGGTTGAGCACGAGCGGCGCGATCAGCGACGTCCTCGTGGGGTCGCCGGCGGCGAAGGCGGGGCTCTCTCCGGGGATGCGGATCGTCGCCGTCGACGGACGCGCATTTTCACGCGAGGGCTTCGAAGCCGCGATCAAGGCCGCGAAAGGCAGCATCGCCCCGATCGTGCTGCTCGTAGAAAATGCCGGCTATTACCGCACCTACGACGTCGACTATCACGACGGGCCGCGTTTTCCGCAACTCGAGCGAATTCCCGGGACGAAAGACCTGCTGGCCGCGATCACGCGGCCGAGGACTCCGGCACGATGAGCGCATCCGGTCTCGCCGCGACGTTAGCGCGTTATGACCGCCGCAACCTCACGCTGTCCTGCGTCGGAAGCCACTCGGCGCTCGACCTTGCGGCCGGCGCCCGCGCGCAGGGCCTGCGCAATTTGATCGTCACCGCGCGTGGCCGCGAGCAGACCTACGCGCGGCACTTCGGCCGCCAAGCTGATCCGGAGCGAGGCTGCGTCGACGAGGTCCTCGAGCTCGAACGCTTCGCCGACATCTTGCGCGACGACGTCCAGGAGAAATTGGTCGGGCGCAACGTCATCTTCGTCGCCAATCGCTCGTTCGAAGTCTATCTCCACCAGGAGTACTCGTACGACCAGATCGAGAGCGGGATGAAGGTTCCGTTCTTTGGAAATCGCAGGCTGCTGCGCGCCGAAGAGCGAGACGAGGCGGACAACCAGTACGCACTGCTCGAGTCCTCCGGGATACGGCATCCGCTGCAATTCCGAGACCCTCACGAGATCGATCGCCTCGTGATGGTCAAAGCGCCCCATGCCAAGGTCAGTTTCGAGCGTGCGTTCTTTCTCGTGCGCACGTTCGAAGAATACGAAGAGGCCGCGGACCGCCTCATCGAGGCGGAACTGGTGACGGAAGACGGCCTGCGCAGGGCGGTGATCGAGGAGTATGCGCTTGGGCCGTCGGTCAATCTGAACTTCTTCTACTCACCGATTCTCGGTGAGCTCGAACTCTGCGGGACGGACACGCGACGGCAAACGAATCTCGACGGCTTGCGGGGCTTGCCGTTCGCGCAAGCGCAAGCGCTAGCCGATGAACCGGTGCGGATGGAAGAAGCCGGTCACATCGCCGCGACCGTCACCGAATCGATGCTCGAACAGGCGTTTGAGCTGGGCGAGCGATTCGTTCGCGCGGCCGGCGCGCAATCGGCACCAGGGGTGATCGGCCCCTTTGCTTTGCAGACCGTCATCGTTGCCGGTCCGCCGAAAGCGTTCGTCGTCTACGACGTTTCGCTCCGCATTCCAGGATCGCCGGGGACGCGCTACACGCCCTACTCGTCGTATCGCTGGGGCCGCGACGTCTCGGTGGGCGAGCGCATCGCGATGGAAATCGTCTTTGCACGGGATGCGGATAGGCTGGCCGAGGTCCTGACGTAGCGCGAACTATCCACAGGGGCACGCGAACGACGCGCGAGAACAAGCTGCTCATGACACAGACCGTCGAGAGCGGGGCGGCCACGCAGAAGACGAGCGTCGTCATCCTGGACTTCGGCGCGCAATACAGTCAGCTGATCGCGCGGCGGACCCGCGAGGCGCGCGTGTTCTGCGAGCTCTTACCGTATGACACGCCGTGGCCGGAGATCGAGCGGCGTTCGCCTTCGGCGATCATCCTGTCCGGCGGTCCGGAGAGCACGCTTCGCCCAGACTCACCGGGGATGGATCGGCGCATTTTGGAGAGCGGGCTGCCGGTCCTCGGCATCTGTTACGGAATGCAGCTGCTGGCGCGCGACCTCGGCGGGGAACTGATCCCGCTCGAACACGCGGAATTCGGTCCCGCGACGTTGGAGGTCGATCTGCGCGAAGCGTTTTTTGCCGGCGTCCCGCAGCAAAGCCGGGTGTGGATGTCGCACGGCGATAGCGTCGTCGTCCCGCCCGAAGGCTTCGTCGTCCTCGCGCACACGCAGCGGTGCAATGTCGCAGCGATCGGAAACATCGAGCGCCGGATCTACGGCGTTCAATTCCACCCCGAAGTCGTCCATACCGAAGCCGGCCGAACGATTTTAGAAAATTTCTTGTACCGAATCGCGGGAATCGCTCCGTCGTGGAAAATGGAGTCGTTCGTCGAGCAGGCGACGGCGCAGATTCGCGAGCAGGTCGGCGACGCGAAGGTGATCTGCGCGCTTTCCGGCGGCGTCGATTCCGCCGTCGCCGCAACGCTCGTTGCGCGCGCCGTGGGGAAGCAGCTCACCTGCATCTTCGTCGATCACGGGCTGCTGCGCAAAGACGAGGCGCCCAAGGTCGTCGAAGCCTTCCGCGAAATAATGCACCTCAACGTCGTTGCGGTCGACGCGCGTCGCCGTTTCCTGGAACGTTTGGCGGGCGTCGTCGATCCGGAGGAGAAGCGCATCCGGATCGGTCACGAGTTCATCGCGGTCTTCGACGAAGAGGCCAAGAAGATCGAGGGCGCCCGTTTTCTCGTGCAAGGGACGCTCTATCCCGACGTGATCGAGTCGAAGACTCCGCAATCCAAGGCCGGGCACAAGATCAAGTCGCACCACAACGTCGGCGGCTTGCCGGAGAAAATGAATCTCGCGTTGATCGAGCCGCTGCGCGCGCTCTTCAAGGACGAGGTCCGCGCCGCCGGTCGCGTCTTGGGCTTGCCCCCGGAGATCGTCGAACGTCAGCCGTTTCCCGGACCGGGTCTTGCCGTCCGCGTCTTGGGCGCGGTCGACGAAGAGCGGCTTGCTACCGTCCGCGAGGCCGATGCGATCGTAACGACCGAGATCGAGGCCGCCGACCTCTCGCCGAAGCCCTGGCAATATTTCGCGGTCCTGACGCCGCTGCAAAGCGTCGGCGTGCAAGGCGACGGCCGGACGTATGCCAATCTTGTCGCAGTCCGCGCGATCACGAGCGAGGACGGAATGACGGCGGACTGGGCACGGCTTCCACACGATCTGCTCGAACGAATCAGCACGCGAATCGTCAACGAAGTCTCCGGCATCAATCGCGTCGCATACGATATCACCTCGAAGCCCCCGGCGACGGTCGAGTGGGAATAGTGCCGTAGCACATGCGCGTTCTGGTCGTCGGCAACGGTGCGCGCGAAGACGCGCTCTCGTGGCGACTCGCGTCGTCGGCATCGTGTTCGGCCGTCGTCCACGCGCCGGGCAACGCCGGGACCGCGACCCGCGGCGAAAATTGGGCGATCTCGGCGACCGACGGAAAAGCGCTCACGGAACGCGCCAAGCGCGAAGGGATCGAGCTAGCCGTCCTCGGCCCTGAGACGGCGATCGCTGCGGGCGTCGGCGATCGCCTGCGGGATGCGGGGATTCCGACGTTCGGTCCGGGGCGTTCGAGCGGCCGGCTAGAGTCGAGCAAAGTCTTCTCGAAGCGCTTCATGGAGCGCCACGGCATCCCGACCGCAAAAGCGCGTGTCGTGCGCTCTTTCGATGCGGCACGCCAAGCAATCGAAGAGTGGGAAGGCTCGTGCGTGATCAAAGCTGACGGCTTGGCTGCAGGCAAAGGCGTCGTCGTCGCTCCCGATGCAAAATCCGCCGCCGCCGTCATCAACGATTGGTACGCGAACAACCGGATTCCCGGCGGCGGGAGCGAGCTGCTGCTCGAAGAGTGTCTCGAGGGTCGCGAAGTCAGCGTCTTCGCGCTATGCGACGGCCGCGCGATGGTCCCGTTTGCGGCGGCCTGCGATTACAAGCGCGCCGGCGACGGTGACACCGGGCCGAACACCGGAGGGATGGGTGCGTACTCGCCGCCGGCCGCGTTTCCGCTCGACTATCTCGACGTCGTACGCGAGCAGATCATCGCGCCGACCTTACGCGGCCTTTTGGCGGAAGGCGAGACCTACATCGGGGTTTTGTACTGCGGGCTCATGTGGACGGCCAGCGGCCCGTATGTCATCGAGTACAACGCGCGCTTCGGCGATCCCGAAACGCAGGTCTTGATCCCCCGAATCAACGGCGATTTCGCGCGCCTGTTGGCGACTGCGGCGGAGGGCGCCGTCGCGCTCGACGCGGTGACGATCTCGCGCGACGCGTGCGTCGGAGTTACGATCGCGACGAAAGACTATCCCCGGACCAGCGCACCGCTACGCGGCCTGGCTGCGTCTTTCGACCTTGCACCAAACGCGGTGGTTTTTTGGGGAAACTCGACGCCGAAGAACGGTCTCGTCGACGCAGCCGGCGGCCGCGTCCTCACGGTCACCGCGACGGCCCCGACGATCGCCCAAGCGCGCGCGCAAACGTACGAGGCCGTCGCGCGCGTCGGCGCCCAAATCGGGACGAGCGAGCTCACCTATCGCAGCGATATCGCTGCCGGGCTGGCCTAGATCAGCGAGAGCTGGACGCCGCCTCGGCGCGGTTCGATCTTGGGACGATCCTCCAGCGGATAGCTCTTGCGCTGCTGGGCGAAACGTTTCGCGATGGCGCCCGCGTATTCTTTTGGCGCGTACTTTCCGCGGTAGAGCGTGTCATAGAGGGCAACGAGATTCGGATACTCTTCGTTCAAGAAATTGAAATACGCGTCGCGCGTGATCTCACCGAGATTGAGGACATTGTGCCACGCGAAGCTTGCGCCGCAATCGCGGGCCGCGCGTAGAACGCGCGCGATCGTCTTCGCGTCATCGGTGAGGCCGGGCAAGATCGGCGCGACCGCAACGCCGACGCGAATACCCTTCGCGGCCAGCGATTGGACGGCGAAGAGGCGCTTCGCCGGCGGCGCGACGGTCGGTTCGATGCGGCGCGAAAGCTCGGCGTCGAGCGTAGGCAGGCTGATCCCGACCGTGAACGATGCGCGCGCGGCGAGCTCGCTCAGCACGTCGGTGTCGCGCACGACGAGCGGTGAGCGCGTGATCAGATGCGCGGGCGTCCGCGCCCGGGAGAGTTCCGCGAAGATCCCGCGCGTAATGCGGTAGGTCCCTTCGAGGGGCTGATACGGGTCGGTTGCCGTCCCAACGCAGACGCTGACGCCTCGCCCTTTCGCGCGCGCAAGCTCGTGTCGCAGGACGCGCGGGGCGTTCGTCTTCACGTAGATGCGATCGCCCCAGCGGTCGAGGCCGTCCTCGTCGAGGAACCAGTGCGTCCGCCGGGCGTAGCAAAAGACGCACCGATGTGCGCAGCCGCGATAGGGGTTGATCGACCACTCGAACGGCATCCCGCGGACGCGGTTGAGGACGCTTTTTGCCTCGATCTCAACCGCCGTGACCCCCCCTGGGAACCCGCGCTCGTTCATCGAACGTACGTTCGATCAGAGCCTGCGCCGTGCTCTCGCATGCTGAAACCGGGTAGCCGGGCGGCGGGTAGAAAGGAACGCTATGTACACGCAGCAGCAGCCCCGTCCGTATTATGGCGGCCCGAGTTCCATTTCGAGCGCGACGCTGTTGGGCCAGGTCCTCGGGATTACCGCGGTCGGCTTCCTCATCACCGCGCTTGCCGCGTATGTGTTCGCCGGCGTGTCGTACACGTTCGGCCTTGTCGCGTTAATCGCAGGCTTCATTCTCTTATTTGCGATCAACGCGACGCGCGCCAACCCGGTGCTCTCGCTGCTGTTATTCTATAGCTTTACGTTCCTCGAAGGGATCGGGATCGCGCCGACGATTGCCTATTACGTCGGCGTATCGGGGCCAAGCGTCGTCGTTGAGGCTGCCGCGACGACCGGTGTCGGGATGCTCGTCCTGGCACTGGGCGCGTATGCATTCAGTTTTGATTTTCGTCGGCTACAGGGCATCGCATTCGGCGCGCTGCTCGGCTTGGTGATCGTCGGGATCATCTCGATGTTCACCCATTTCGTCCATCCGTCGGTGTACTCGTGGGCGACGCTCGCCGTCTTCACCTTGCTCGTGCTGGTCGACTTTTCGCGGATTCGCGCCGGAGGCGACGGGCTGACGTCCGTACAGCTGGCGACCTCGATCTACCTCGACGCGATCAACATCTTCTTGGCGCTTCTGCGCATTTTTGGAGGCCGCTCGAGGGATTAACCGCCCAAGGTCGGTTTCTCGGCAACCGGGACGGGCCGCACCGGTTCTTGAAGGATAGATTATGGCGCGGTCGTTTGACGAGGAGGCTCCGCTCCCGGGCGGGGACGTCCTCGAAGAGGCGTGCGGCATCGCCGGCATTTACGCGCCCGGTTGTGATGTGGCTCGTTTGGCATACTTCGGCCTTTATGCGCTGCAGCACCGTGGCCAGGAGTCAGCTGGGATCGCCGTCTCGGACGGCTTTTCGATCGCGAACCACCGTGAGATGGGGCTGCTTTCGCAGATCTTCGATGAAGAGACGCTCGGGCGGCTGACCGGATATATCGCGGTCGGTCACACGCGCTACTCGACGACCGGCTCGTCGATCGTGGTCAACGCGCAGCCGTTGCTCGAGCAGACCGAGATCGGCGAGTTTGCGTTCGCGCACAATGGAAATCTCACGAATACGGAAGAGCTGCGCCGGGAGCTCTCGCCGACGACGATCCTTCAGGCAACTTCCGACTCCGAGGTGCTCGCCAAGCTGATCGTCGAGGCCGAGGGCTCGATGATCGAGCGGATCAAAAACGTCATGCGCCGCGCGCAAGGCGCTTATTCGGTGATCCTGTGCACCGAGCGCGCGCTCTATGGATTCCGCGACCCCTGGGGGGTCCGGCCGCTGTGCTTGGGATCGTACGGCGAGAACGGCTTCATGCTCGCCAGCGAGTCATGCGCGCTCTCAACTGTCGGCGCGACCTATATACGCGAGATCGAGCCGGGCGAGATCGTCGTGATCGATGAGAATGGGGTCCGCGGCGAGCACGGCGGCGTCATCAAGCCCTCGAGCTTGTGCATGTTCGAATACATCTACTTCGCGCGCCCCGACTCGATTCTCAACGATCGCTCGATCTACATGGCGCGCTACCAGATGGGCCGCGCTCTCGCGCGCGAGCACCCCGTGGAGGCCGACGTCGTCATGGCGATCCCGGACTCCGCGATTCCCGGCGGGATCGGTTTCGCCGCCGAAGCTGAGCTGCCGTACGTCGAGGGTTTGATAAAAAACCGCTACATTGGGCGCACGTTCATCAGCCCTGATCAGAAGCTGCGCAACCAAGGCGTCCACTTGAAGTTCAATCCGATCGTCGAGAACCTGAGCGGTCAACGAGTCGTCGTCATCGACGATTCGATCGTACGCGGGACGACGACGCCGCGCATCGTCCGCCTGGTGCGCGAGGCGGGCGCGCGAGAGGTGCATTTGAGAATCACGTCCCCACCGATCGTGCATCCGTGCTACCTCGGCGTCGACATGGCGACGTACGATGAGTTGATCGCGGCGAACTTGACCGTCGATCAAATCTGCAAGAAGGTCGGAGCGGATTCACTGGGTTACTTGAGCCTTGAGGGACTGATCGCGGCGACGGGTCGGGAGCGCAGCGACATGTGTTTGGGCTGCCTGACGGGAGAGTATCCCAGCACCCCTGCCTTGGCCGGCGTGCGACGCGACAACAAGGAAAGAGGCGTTGCGCTGACCTAAACCGTCGGGTTGGGAGATGACCCGATGACCGGCGAGCCGCGTGAACGACGAGCCCGGGTGACGCCTGCCTCAGCCGGCAGGCTTAAAGTGCTGCGCGCGTGTCTCGACTTGTTGCGCGAGTACGCGGATGACGCCGATCTCTTTCCGAAATTGTGCGAGTTTCTGTGCGATGCGCGCGGGTATCGTTTGGTGTGGATCGGCCGCGCGCTCGACGACGGCAAGGTCGAGATCGTCGCGCAAGGGGGGGTCGCCGTCGCGTATGCCGACGGGCTCGACGTGCGCTGGGACGGTGGTCCCTTTGCGGTTGGGCCCTCGGGGCGTGCGATCTCGACCCAAGAGCCGGTCGTCGGCAACGTCGAGGATCCTTTCTTTGCAGCCTGGCAGGAGCGAGCGAAGCCGTACGGTTTTCGTTACACGGCGGCATTGCCGTTCGAATTCGTGGATCATTCGCTCGGCGTGCTCTGTCTCTATGCGGAAGAAGATCTCACGCGCGACATGCAGCTGCTCGATGTCATGGCCAAAGTGGTGAGCTTGCGCGGTGCGCTCTCCCTCAAGGAATCCGAAGCGCAGCGGCGCTTCAAGCGGCTCGAGTCGCTCTGGACGCTCTCGTTCCTGCCGGAGATCGACGAAACCCAGAGGTTCGAAGCGATTTTGCGGGAGGGCGCGCGCGCGCTGGGCTCGGAGCGCGACTTCTGGGGCGTGCTCGGTCACGTGCAGGACGATTCGCTCATCTTCGACTCGCTCTCGCCGCCGCAGCACAGCACGCTGGTCGATGGAGAGTGGACCAGCGTGAAAGCCGGCGATAGCATTCCAGTCGAGATTGCACTGCAGAGCCTGTTTCTCAACGCAGGGAAGACGGCAGCGTGGTCCGATCTCCAGCTCGCTCCGCAAACGCCCGCGACGCAGCGCGTGATCGAGATGGGCTGGCACGGCGTTATCGGGACGCCCTTCAAGGTGGCGGGCACCCAGTACGTGCTGATCTTCCACTCGCGCAAACCGGCCCAACGTCCGTTCGACAGCGAAGACCTCGCCTACGTCGAGCTCATCGCGACGTTTTTCGCGCGCGCGCTTCGAGAGATGGCGCAGGAATCAGCGATCCGCTACCAGGCAGAGCACGATGCGCTCACGGGCTTGATCAACCGATTGGCGTTTCGCGACTACTTCGAGCGGGCGCTCGAGCGCGCGCGCCGCGTAAACGGACGTTCCGCGATGATCATGATAGATCTCGACCACTTCAAGGAAGTCAACGACACCCTCGGTCACCTCGCGGGCGACGCGGTCTTACGCGAAGCATCCGAACGCCTGCGCCATGCGCTACGCGGCGAAGAGATCATCAGCCGCCTGGGCGGCGACGAGTTCGCGATCGTCATCCGCGATGCGCCGACGGAAGCGGTGATCGAGGCGATCGCCGAACGCATCTCGCGCAGCTTCGCACGTCCCTTCAAAGTAGAGCGCGATGAGCTGCGTATCACTGCGAGCCTCGGGATCGCGCAGTTCCCCGACGACGGCGAAACGGTCGATCTCTTGCTCGCGCACGCCGATGCGGCGATGTATCAGGCCAAGAACGCCGGCCGTAACCGTCACCAATTCTTCAACGAGAGCATTCAAGCCCAGCTCATGGAGCGCCGCCAGCTCCAGGACGCGATCGTGCGGGCAATCGAGCACGACGAGTTCGTGCTCCACTATCATCCCGAAGTCGACCTGCGTACCGGCGAGATCATTCGCGCGGAGGCGCTCATTCGCTGGCCGCGCAAGAAAGGCGAGCCGATCATCCCGCCGAGCGTGCTGATCGCCTTTGCGCAGGACACCGGCTTGATCCGTGCGATCAGCACGTGGGTCGTGCGCCGGGCGATCAACGACTACGCGCGGCTGGCCGGGAAGGACCGCCGCTTCCGCGTCTTCGTGAATCTCTCGTCCGTCGAGGTATCCGACGCCGAGTTCATCGCCGAGCTGCGGCGCCAGCACAGCGCCGCGCGCCCGCGAGGGCTGCTGCTCGGGGTCGAAATCACCGAAGCGGCTGCCTTGCGCGAGCCCGAACGCGCGCGGGAGACCCTCTCGACTTTGCGCGACGACGGCTTCGAGATTGCTCTCGACGATTTCGGGACCGGTTATTCGTCGCTTTCGATGCTCAAAACGCTCCCCATCGACATTCTCAAGATCGATCGCTCGTTTATCAGCGGGATCACGACCGATCGCAACGACGCCGCAATCGTCCGCACGATCATCTCGTTTGCGCAGCTCTTGGGCCGGAGAACAGTCGCGGAGGGCGTCGAGACGAACGAGCAAGCCGAGCTCTTGCGGGTCTACGGCTGTCACTTCGCGCAGGGTTTCCTGGTCTCGCGGCCGATGCCGGCCGAAGAGTTCCGGCGCTGGTTGGATCAGCGCGACTCAAATCGAGAACGAGGGCAAGTGATCCTCGACGCCGAGGGCACGTAAGAGCGTCGTTCGCTCGGGCGTCAAATCCGCGTCGCGCCGGCGGCGTGCGTTCAGCGGGACGACGAGTTCCGTCTCGATCCTCGACGGCGAGCCGCCGAGCACGACGATCCGATCGGCCAGATAGAGCGCTTCGTCGACGTCGTGCGTCACGAGGAGTGCAGTAGCATACAAAGTCGCGATGATCGAGGCGAGCGCCGCCTGCAGATCCATCCTGCGCAGCGCGTCAAGCGCCGCGAGCGGCTCGTCGAGCAAGAGGATTGACGGGTTGCGCACGAGGGTCCGTGCGAGCGCCGTGCGCTGCGCCATTCCGCCTGAGAGCTGCTTGGGCAACAAACGCGCCGCGTCGTGCAGTCCGGTGAGCCCAAGGACGCCGCCGACGCGTGCTCGCTCCACGTCGTCGCGGGCCGCGAAACGGACGTTCTTCTCGACGTTGAGCCACGGCAGGAGCCGCGGTTCTTGAAAGACGTAGCCGACGTCACCTTCGGCGCGCGCGGTCCCGCCGGTCGGACGCTCGAGGCCTGCGATGCAGCGCAAAAGCGTACTCTTGCCGCAGCCGCTTGGACCTAAGACCGCGACCGTCTCGCCCTGCGCGACCACAAGATCGAGATCGACGAAGACCGGCTTGCCGTCGAAGGCCTTGGTGAGTCGCTCGATGTTGATGGCGTTCATCGAAAGCTATCGGTCCAGCCGGTCAGGCGCGCTTCGATCACGCGCATCCCCATCTCGGAGAGCTTTCCAAATACAGCGAGCAACAAGATCGCGCTTAAGATCTCGTCGGGCCGCGAGATTTGCTGCCCTTCGGTGAGCATGAAGCCGAGGCCGCGCGTCGCGGCGAGCAGCTCTGCTGCGACCAGGAAAAGCCACGCTTGCGTGAGTCCGATGCGCGCGCCGACCAAGAGCGAAGGCAAGGTCGCCGGCAAGATGACCCGCGCCGCGAGAGCGATGCCGCGGACGCCGAGCGTATGCGCTACCTCGACGAGCTTGCGATCGACGCCGTGGATCCCGGCGACCAGATTGACGTAGATGGGGAAAAAGGCACCGATCGCGATGAGCGTGATTTTGGCCGACTCGCCGATCCCCATCCACAGCAGGAGTAGGGGGACCCACGCGAGCGACGGGACCGCCCGAATCGCCTGTAAGGTCGGATCGAGAAGACGTTCGCCGGTGCGCGAGAGACCGACGATCGTCCCGACGAGGATCGCCAAGGCGAGGGCGACTCCGAAGCCGGTAAAAACGCGGTCGACGCTCGCCAAAATGTGTTTGGCAAGCAAACCGCGCGATCCCAGCGAGACGAGCTCTTCGAAGACACCTTGCGGCGTCGCGAGCTGATACGATTGGACCCAATGAAACGTCCCCGCCGCGATCCACAGCAGAAGGAGCGCAACGGGGACGATCCATGCGAGCGCGATCCTCACGCCCGTGAGCGGCCGGGTGCCGAGGCTATCGGCTGGCAAGTGCGGCTTGCGCGGGCCGCGGCTCAGTCAAGGACGCCAGCGCGGCGTCGAGATTCTTGTTGCCGGCGACAAGCTGCTCGGCTTGGATGATCGGAATGACACCGCGGACGGCGTTCAAGAAGGCCTGCCCGGGGATTGGGTTCGGATACTTGGTGCGCTCCTTGATTTCGACGTCGGTAACGCGCACTTCGAGCTGCGAGGCTTCGGACAGAATCTTCGACGTCTCGTCGGGATGAGCTTTGGCGTACTCATGTGCGCGATTATAGACTTTCAAGACCGTACGGACGAGGTCCGGATTCTGCGCGAGAAAATCTTCGCGCGCGTTGAGCGAGCCGTAGGTGTTCCATTCAATGTTGCGATAAAGCAGCCGCGATCCGGCATCGAGCTGCGAAGCAGCCATGTGGGGATCGAGTCCGGCCCATGCATCGACCTGTCCACGCTCGAGCGCGACGCGCCCGTCCGGATGCTGGAGCTCGACGATCTCGACGTCGTTGGACGAGAGTCCGACCGAGTGCAACGCGCGCAAGAGGAAGAACCACGGATCGGTCCCGCGCGTCGCGGCGATCTTCTTGCCCTTGAGGTCTTTGAGTCCGGTCAGCTTCGAGTTCTTGCCGATGACGAGCGCGGTCCATTCCGGCTGCGAATAAAGGTAGACGGAGTGCAGGGGCGTCCCGTTGGCGCGCGCGAGAAATGCGGCACTGCCGGCGGTCGACCCGAATTGAACCGCGCCGGACTGAACGAATTCGTTGCCCTTGTTCGAGCCGAGCGAGAGGACCCACTCGACCTTGGTGCCTTGTTTCGAAAGGGCTTCTTCGAGCCAGCCGTATTTTTTGAGGACCAGGCTGGGCGGGTTGTAGTAGGCGTAGTCGACCCCGATTCGATCCGGCGTGGCCGCCGAGGCGCGATGAGGCAGACTCGCGGTGGCCAAGGTCGCGAGCCCGGCGCTGATGGCGCCGCGGCGAGAGATGGTAGACATAGCGGCTCCTAAGTGGACTGAAACCTGGCTACTTTATCACGCGCTTAGCCGGGCGTCAACCGACTCGTCCGTTCTTTGGGAACTTGCCGGAGGCCAGCGCCTCGATGTAGGCCACGAAGGCGCGAACCGGCGCCCCCGTCGGACCCTTAGCCATATGCGGGGACTCGTTGGGCAGATAGGCAGTCCCCGCGACGTCCAGATGGATCCACGGCGTCTCGCCGACGAAGGCTTTGATGAAGGCTGCCCCCGTCTCGGCGCCGCCCCAGCGGCCCCCGGCGTTCTTGAGATCGGCGATCTCGCTCTTCATCTCTTGCGAGTAGTCGTCGTAGAGGGGCAGCTGCCAGTAGCGCTCCGGTGTCCCGTTCGCGACACCCAGGAATTGTGCGGCAAAGGCTTCGTCGTTGGTCATCACGCCTGCCGCGGCGTGTCCGAGCGCAACCACGCAGGCGCCCGTCAAGGTAGCGGCATCGATGATCTTGGTTGCGCCGAGCTTGTTGGCGTAGGCGACGGCGTCGGCGAGGACCAAGCGGCCCTCGGCATCCGTATTGATAACCTCGATCGTCTTGCCGTTCATCGCGCGCAGGATGTCGCCGGGCTTAACCGCGTCGGGTCCGGGCAAATTCTCGCTCGCCGGGGCGAGTCCGAGGACGTTGATCCGCGGTTTGAGCTGCGCGAGCGCCCACATCGTTGCGATGACCGCGGCGGCGCCGCTCATATCGTATTTCATTTCGTGCATGTCCGTCGCCGGCTTGATCGAGATCCCCCCTGAGTCGAATGTGATCCCTTTACCGACGATCGCGAGCTTCTCTTTGCTCCGCGGATTGCCGTTGTAGTTCATCACGATCAGCTTGGCAGGCTGCGAGCTCCCGGCCGAGACGCCAAGGAGCGAGCCCATCCCGAGTGCCTTCATCCGTTTCTCATCGAGGACGTCGATGCGTAAGCCGACCTGCTTGGCGAGTTCACGCGCTCGCGCCGCCATATGGGTTGGTGTCATGTCGTTTGCGGGGAGGAGCGCCATGCGGCGCGCGATGTTCACGGCTTCGCCGATTATTCGGCCGCGCCGAAGCCCCGCGCGCAGTGCCGCCGCATCGTTTGGGCTCCCGAGGATCGTGACGGTCTCGACTTCGACCGGCTTGTCGGGTTCGCTCCGGTATAGGGTCGTGTCGAGCGTCGCCTCGATGGCGCCTTCAGCAATCGTCGACGCGGCGAGTTGCTTGTCCCGCGCCTGCGCGGGCAGGGCGATTGCGACGCTCTTCACCTTGCGTTTACCGAGGTAGCGCACCGCAGTCCCGGCATACTTGGCGAGCGACTTCAACTCAAATTTTGGACGGTCGCCTAAGCCGACGAGGAAGACGCGCTTGAACGCATGGTCCTTCGTGTGCAAAAGCGCCGTTTCGCCGGCTTTGCCGGCGATCTCGCCGCTCGCGAAGACGTCCGCGATCGCGCCGCCCAGCAGAGCATCGACGGCCTTTGCAATGCCGTCGAGCTTAGCGTCGGCGAAGACGGGGACGACGAGGGCGCCGGTCTTGAGGTTCGGCGCCGCCTCGGAGCTAACGAGGATCTGCATGATCAACCTTTCACGGGATGGAATCGCGGGGTATGCCTGAAGACGCATATCGCCGAGCCGGCGTTGACATCCTCGCCGGGAACGCAGCGGTCGAGCGTTATCGCGAGATCTCGTCCGCCTGGCGGCATCCTCAACAGATCGACGGGCTTGGCGGTTTCAGCGGGCTCTTTGCGCTGCCGGGCGATCCCTCGCGCGCGCTGGTCGGCTCGACTGACGGCGTCGGAACGAAGATTCTCATCGCGGCGAGGATGCGGCGCTACGATCAAGTCGGCGCGGATCTCGTCAATCATTGCGTGAACGATATTTTGGTCGCAAGCGCAACGCCGTTGTTCTTCCTCGACTATCTTGCGGTCGGCAAGCTCGATCCCGAAGTCGCGGCCGCGCTCGTCTCGGGGGTCCACCGGGCCTGTCGCGAGCACGCGATGGCGCTCCTGGGCGGTGAGACCGCCGAGATGCCGGGGCTCTACAGAACGGAAGATTTTGACCTGGCCGGGACGATCGTCGGAATCGTCGACGTCGCAAGCATCCCTGATCCACAGCGAGTCGTGCCCGGTGACGCGATCGTCGGCCTGCCGTCGATCGGCCTGCACACTAACGGCTACACCTTGGCCCGCGCCGTCATCGCCGAGGACGAGTGGACGAAGCCTTTCGAAGGCGGAACGTACGCCGACGCGCTGCTCGCACCGCATCCTTCGTATTATGAAGCGGTGCGGGCGATTCAGCAGGTTGCGGACGTCAAAGCGATGGCGCACATCACCGGCGGCGGCTTGCTCGAAAACGTCCCGCGAACGCTGCCGGCGAATTGCAAGGCGATTTTCGAGCAGACCCGCTGGAGCGTCCCGCCGATCATCGCCGAATTGGTGAAGCGCGGCGAGCTTGCGCTCGAAGAGCGCTATCGGACGCTCAACATGGGGATCGGCTATACGCTCATCGTCCCGCTCAATGATGCTGGCAAGGCTGTTCGCGCCGTCCCGCAGGCGAAGGTCGTCGGCTGGGTCGAGGCGCGCGAGCCGGACGAGCCCGCCGTCGTCGTGCATCCCGCGCGGAGCGCGTGAGCGTCCGCACGACGATTCTCGCTTCCGGCGGCGGGACGAACGTTCAGACCGTCATCGACGCGGTCGCGGAAGGCTTGGTGCCGCTCGATGTGCGCGCGGTCATCGCGAATCGAGGTGAGGCCTACGCCCTCGAACGGGCGCGGCGCGCTGGGGTTGCGGCCATCGTACATGTGTGGGATCGCCGAACGACCTCGCGCGATGCCTACGATGACGCCCTGATCGCGCTGGTCGCGCGCACGCAGCCCGAACTCGTGCTCTTGCTCGGCTGGATGCACATCTTGCCTGCGCGGTTCATCGAACGCTTTCCGGCGATCCTCAACATTCATCCCGCATATCTCCCACTCGATCCCGCCGCCGACAGCCTCGAAGCTCCGGATGGCGCGAAGATCCCGGCATTTCGCGGGCCGCACGCGATCGCGGACGCGATTGCCGCGAAATCGCCTTGGTACGGCGCGAGCGTGCACCGCGTGCAAAACGACGTCGACCGCGGCGAGATCCTCGAGCGCCGAGCGCTGCGCCTCGAAGCGAAGACGGTGGAAGAAGCCCTCGACATGCTGCGCCCCGTTGAGCGAGACGTGCTGCGCGCCGCCCTAAGGGGCTACTGCGATCGCCGTGATCTCCAGGCGTAGCCGCGGATCGGTCGCGAGGCGTTTGACTTCGACGGTCGTGCTCGTCGGGAGATGGCCCCCGAAGAACGCACCTTGAACGCGGTTGATTGCGTCCTGATCCTCCGCGATGTCGGTAAAGAAGCGGGTCAGTGATACGACATGACGGCGTTCGCAGCCGGCGGCTTTGAGCGCTTGGTCGAGGTGTTCGAAAGCGAGCTTCGCTTGACTCTCGGCGTCGCGTGGGATTTTGTCGAACTCTTCGGGCTTATGGGGATGGTCGTGATAGACGGGCGCGCCGGTGACGCCCGAGATGAAGACGAGCCGGCCGCTCGCGACCTTGATGGCCGGGACGAACAGCGAGTTGATGTTCGGATCGTATCCCTCGTGGTGAACCACCTCGAGCCGGCCCGCAGCGTGCATAGCCTCTAGAACCTCTCAAACGCCAGATTGGGATCGGCGCTGAGCTTTGCCGGGTCGACGCGAATCGCCTCGCCTTGACGTTCCGCCGCGCCGGCGATCATCGCAGCGTTGTCGGTGCAGAAGCGCAGCGGCGGGACGATCGTCTTGATCCCGGTCCGCTCGCCCCACGCGTGGAACGCACGTTGCAATGCCGAATTCGCCGCGACGCCGCCGGTGAGGACGGCGGTGCGATACGGGAAGGCGCGCGCGGCTGCATCGACGCGATCCATCAGGATGTCGACGACTGCGGCCTGAAAAGATGCGGCGACGTCGGCCGGACGCGCAGCCTTGCCTTGGCGTGTTTCGAGGAAGTAACGCACGGACGTCTTGAGGCCGGAGAACGACATGTCGAGCGTCCCCTCGGGCGCACGGTTGCGCGGGAACGCGTAGGCCGACGCGTCTCCGTTCTGCGCGAGTAGATCGAGTACCGGGCCGCCGGGGAAGCCGAGCCCCAATAGCCGCGCCGTCTTGTCGAATGCTTCGCCGGCCGCATCGTCGCGCGTCCGGCCTACGGTTCGCAGCGCGAAGGGGCCCTCGACCCGGACGAGCTGCGAATGGCCGCCGGAGACGAGCAAAGCGAGAAACGGATACTCGGGATCGCCTTGCTCCAAGTACGGAGCGAAGATGTGGCCATGCAGATGATTGACGGCATAGAGCGGCTTCTCGGCAGCAAACGCGAGTGCTTTCGCCGTTGCGACGCCGACGACGAGGCTGCCGATCAATCCCGGTCCCGCGGTGACGGCGATGCCCTCGATGCGATCGAGCTGGGTATCGGCCCGATCAAGCGCATCGTCGACCGCCGCGGAGAGCAGCGCGACGTGTTGGCGGCTCGCGATCTCAGGGACGATTCCGCCGTACTTCGCGTGAAAGGCATCTTGATTCGTCGAGACGCTGGACAGCACGACGGTACCGTCGCGGACGACGGCGGCGGCGGTGTCGTCACACGAGGTCTCGATCCCGAGAAGGAGCATCAGTGGACGCTGCGGTGTGCGCTCGACGGGCTCAGAGCCGGCGGTGGCGTTGTCGTCAGAGATGAGAGGTTGCGCGTCGTAACGTACTCGATGAGACGGTTGGCGGCTCCTCCGGCGTATGCGAGTTGGACGTTGTTCGGATTGGTCGCATAGTCGATCGAAAAGACCGGCTTGTTTACCGCTTGGATGCGTTGCAGGAACGCCAGCGTCGCTGCGCGCGCCCCCGAGTCCGTTTGGATGTCGCTCTGCTGGGAAGGACTGCTCCCGTAGAACAGGCTTTCCTCGCTGTCGGCGTCGATCGCCGCGATAAAGCGCGAGTCGTTCGTGAGACCCGAGCCGGTGTTCGTGACGATGAAAAAGTTTGGATTCTTGGATTTTGCGTACGTGCTGATCGCCGTGATGAAGGTGACCATGTCGCTTTGCGCGTTGCGATCCGCGGCGACGACGGCGGGATACTGGTATGCCCCGACGTTGTCGAGAAACACGCCGTCGAAACCGTCTGCAAGCGCTTGGTCGATCAGTGCCGTCGACGACCCGAAGACGAGCGCCTGCCAGTGCGGATCCGCATAGTTGACCGTATAGTTACTCGCGAAACCGTTGGGGTCGACGCCGAGGATGAACGAGGGGCTACCCGGGCCCCATGACGGCTGCCAATACGAGCGGTAGCTCTCGGCTTCCCCGATGTCCAAATACCCGAGAACGATTTTGCGCGAAACGCTCGCGCCGGCTGTATTGTGCATCTGGCTGACGATCGCCGCTGCGTTGAGCTTGATAGCGCTGTTCGACGTATTCACTTCGTCGATCGTGACGACGTCGTAGCGGGAGAGGCTGATTGCAGCAATAAACGGCGTGTCGACCGTCCCGTTTTGCCCAACGTTTTGGAGCACGATTGCGAAGGACTTTGCATTCGCAAGCGTTGCGGCCGCCGTGCCGGGAGTGCTCGACGAGGCCGGCGAGGCCGCCGCGTTGATGGAGGAGATGGCGCTCTGCGCCGTGCTCGAGTTGAGCGCGAGGGAGTTACACGCCGAGAGCGCAAGCGCTAGTCCAATCGCAAACAACGCCGGGCGCCTCATCGTCGCTCGCTGACGGCTTCCGCCAGTTCGTGCGCAAACGCGTCGATGGGAAGCGTACGCTTCTCCTCGATCCCGCGCTCGTTCACGTTCACCGTCCCCTCGGCTGCTTCGGACTTTCCAACGACGAGGATGTACGGTACTTTCTGCGTTTTCCAGTGCCGAATCTTGTATCCGAGCTTTTCGTTCGACGGATCGGAGTCGATCCGGAGTCCGCGTCGCCGAAGCGCGTCGCGGACCGTATTGGCGTATTCCAGCTGGTGCTCGGAGATCGGGACGACAACGGCTTGAACCGGCGCG
>DATNIC010000156.1:0-2217 GCA_035604635.1 Binatia bacterium | reverse complement strand
CGCAGCATCGCGCATCTGCCGCCGCCGCGAACGCGCGCCTGGGATGTCGCCGAAACGCGTCCGCCGAAAAGCGATCCGCGCGAGATCTACCATATCATCCCCCCTGACTCGCGCACCGCATACGATGTTCGCGAAGTGATTGCGCGGATCATCGACGCCTCGGAGTTCGACGAGTTCAAGCCGCTCTACGGGACGACGCTCGTCACCGGCTTTGCGCGCATCGAAGGCCATCCCATCGGGATCCTCGCGAACAACGGCATCCTCTTCAGCGAGAGCGCGCTCAAAGGGACGCACTTCATCGAGCTGTGCGCGCAACGCGGAACGCAGCTCGTCTTCCTGCAAAACATCACCGGCTTCATGGTCGGTAAAGACTACGAGCGGGGTGGGATCGCAAAGGACGGGGCCAAGCTCGTCAACGCGGTCGCGTGCGCGGCAGTCCCCAAGTTCACCGTCATCATCGGCGGCAGCTTCGGCGCCGGCAACTACGGCATGTGCGGCCGCGCCTACGGTCCGCGGCAGCTCTGGATCTGGCCGAACGCACGGATCTCCGTGATGGGCGCAATGCAAGCCGCAACGACGCTCTTGACGGTCCGCATGGAAGCTGACAAGGGGAAGGGCGCGACGATGAGCCCCGCGGAGCAAGACGCGTTCAAAGCGCCGATCCTGGCGAAATATGAGGAAGAGGGAAGTCCCTACTATGCGACCGCGCGCATCTGGGACGACGGGATCATCGATCCGCTCGACACGCGCCGAGTTCTAGGGATAGGGCTCGAAGCTGCATCGTTCGCGCCGCGCGAGGAGACGACGTTCGGCGTCTTCCGGATGTGATCAGCGCATGTATTGGCTGATGAACTCCTGCGCCGGGAACGGCTTTTCGATCAGCTTATACCTCGCCGCCGCATCGATCAGGGGTTGAGCCTCTCGCGGATCGAGCGTCGTGCCCGCAAACGCGCGCGGCATGCTGCGAATCGTCGCCGGGTCCATCCCGGAGAACTGCGCGAGCAGCTCGACTGTTTCGTCTTGATGACTGTTCGCGTACAGCGCGGCTTGCCGCAGAACGCCGACGAACTTCTCGATAACGTCGTGGTGGCTCGAGGCATAAGCGTCGGTCGTGAACCATGCCGATTGCAACAGACGGTCTTTCCCGACCGCATTGAGGACGTGGCCGAGCATCCGGTACTTGCCGGAGGCCAAGTCCTGCGCGAGGACGGGGTTCACGATCGTGGCGGCGTCGATCCGGCCCGAATCGAGCGCCGCCGCAGCCGACGTACCCGGGACTTCAAGGAAGTGCACGGCCTTTGAATCGCCGCCGTTCTTGTCGATCCACACGTTGGTCCCGAGCCAGTTGAGGTCTTGCAGCCCGGCGACCGAAATCGTCTTGCCGGTGAGATCGCGTGCGGAACGGATCGGCGAGTCCTTCGGTACGATCAAGCCCGAAGTCGCGAAGCTCGAGCGATAGATCGCTGAGGGCGCAACCAATGTAAACGGAAAGCCGCGGCTGTGGGCATTTATTAGCGGGACGATGCTCGACTTTCCGATATCGATCGCGCCTGCGGCAACCGCCGCGGCGACGGCGGAACCACTTGTCGCGCGCTGCAAGTCGACTGAGATCAAGGCCGCGCGGAAGAGTCCTGCGCGTTGAGCGTAGAGGATCGGCGTGATGTCGTCGTCGGGAGCGGAGGCGAGGCGGATCGTTTGGAGCGCCGGCGGCGTCTGAGCAAACGCGCTTCCTGCACAAAGCGCCAGCGAAAGTCCGAGCGCGATCGCGGCAATCTTCAGCATGACATTACCTCATTGGCCAAACGCATATTTACCGACCGACATTTCATAATAGGCCGGCGTGAGCCTCCACTTCCCGTTGCGGTAGCGCAACATCGCGCTCGCATTCTCCTTGGTGGGACAGCACATCGCCGCTTTCGGACCATAGTACGGGCCCTTCAATTGCAGCGCGTCGCCCGCGCTTTCATGGACGATCTTCGCGTCGAGCGCGCACCCGTTTGCCAGCGAGACGGCGGGGACGATCTTTGCGGCGGCCGAGTCATAACGAAAGACGGTCAGCGTCGCGGAACCGCAGTCCGCTCCGGTCTGATGCACGGCGACGATGAGCTGTTGCACATCGGGCTGCATAAAGGCACCGACGCCGACGATCCGAGCAGTCTGTCGCGGAAACCACATGGTCGCGCCCTTCGCCTTCTCGACAACGTCGAGGAGCGCCGC
>DATNIC010000155.1:0-4717 GCA_035604635.1 Binatia bacterium | reverse complement strand
GCGAGCGATTCGTATGCCGAGGCGCTGTACGCGACCGATCAAGGGATCTTCAAAGCGCACGGTTTGAATACCGACCTGCAAATCTTGGCCAGCGGAGCCGCCATCGTCGCGGCCGTTGCGGCCGGTGCAGTCGACATCGGGATCACCAACGTGCTCCCGCTCGTCGCCGCCGTGCAGCACGGCGTCCCGTTCCTTTATCTGTGTCCGGGTGGACTCATCAACCAAGATGAGATCGGATTGTGCGTTGTTGCCGATTCGCCGATCAAGACGGGCAAGGATCTCGAGGGGAAGACCGTCGCAACCTCGTCGCTCAACGACATCAATGTCGTCGCGATTCGAGCGTGGACCGACCAGCAGGGCGGCGACTCTTCCAAGGTCAGGATCGTGGAGATGCCGTTCGCACAGATGGGGACCGCGGTGCGCCGCGGTACGATCGATGCGGCCCCGATCGCCGAGCCTGCGCTCAGCGCGGCGAAGAAAGACGGCGGGCTACGCATTCTCTTACCGCCGATCTACAGCGTGTATGGGAATAACTTCATGGTCGGCGGCTGGTTCGCGACATCGGATTGGATCCAAAAAAATCGCGTCACGGCGCGGCAGTTCGTGGCGGCGATCTACGACACGGCGCGCTGGGCGAACTCGCATCCCGACGAGAGCTCCGCGATCCTCGCGAAGTACGCAAAGCTCGATCCTGCCATCGTAAAGAACATGAGCCGGGCGCCCTACGGGACGACGTTCACGCCGAACATGATCCAAAGCGTCCTCGACCTGGCGTACAAGTACAAAGCCGTAGACCGCCGGTACAAAGCAGCCGAACTTATCGCAAGAATCTAGCGCGGGGGCTTGTAGGGTCCCATCGTCCGCAGGACTTCGGTGACGAACGAGTCGTCGACGACGTCCTCGGGCTTGACGGTGCCTTGGATGAGTCCTTGCGCCTTGAAGAAAGCGAAGTCGAAACGCATCGAGGCGAGGTAGGCGTGCCCATTGGGATTGTCGCCGCTCGGCGTCAGCTTGCGGAAGATCGACGCGTCCTTGATCGGCATCGAGTCGAGCAAGATCTTGATGACGTCATCCGCGTTCGGTCCGGCGAGCCGGCCGTGCGCAAGCGCGCCGTTGTAGTAGCGGACCGCCTTGAGATAGGCGCGCATGAACTTCAAGCCGAGGTCGCGGTGGTTCTTGATGAAGCTCCCGCCGTACATGATCACCGAGATCTCTTGATTGGGATAGAACTCGTCGTCGCCCATGATCCGAACCGCCGCGCCGCTCTCGACGGCCTCCGTCGCGAACGGCTCGAGACTGATCGCGGCGTCGACCGATGCGTTCTTGAGCGCGACTACCTGTTCCGGATACGCCAGATAAGCGACTTTGATGTCGCTCGGCGTCAGGCCGGCCTTCTTGACGAGGAGGCTCATCATCACCGCGCCCGAGCTTTGGGGCGAGTTCCCGGCGACCGTCATCCCTTTGAGATCGGCGAGGGTCTTGTAACGCCCGCTCTTGACCAAATCGGCGCGGACCAAGAACGGCGCGAGGCCGTACCCGGGGGGATCGCTCCCCAAATCGGCGACGACCCGGACGTCGATCCCGCGTGCGACCGCGTTGTAGAGGCCGACGGAGAGCGCGCCGCCGCCGACGTCGAGCTGACCGGTCCCGAGCGGTGCGATCATGTTGGCGCCCGAGTCGAACGTGATGAAGTTGACGCTCAAGCCCTCGTCGCGAAAGTAGCCCTTCTTGTCTGCTATGAAGAGCGGAGTATCGGTCGTCGACGTGAGGATCCCGACCTTGACGACGAACGGCGCTTGACCGCGGGCGGGCGAGCCCAAGAAAGCGAGCATCGCGATCGCGACGCAGAAGAAGACGATGCCGCGCATATTCGTGGTCCTCCAGAGCGTACGGGGTTAAGCCGGGGGTGCAACGAACCCTCCGCTCGTGCGCGCGCTTGTTCTGGTCACGCTGTTGATCTCGGTGCTCGCCTGCGTCGGCGCCGCGGACGCCCAAAACGGACCGAAGATCAAGGTCGCGACGACCCCGATCGATCTCGGCGCCGAAGCACTCTATGCGAACGACCTGGGCTTGTTCAAGAAAGCCGGGCTCGACGTCGACGTTACCGTGTTGACCAGTGGAACGGCGGTCGCCGCCGCGGTGGCGGGTGGCTCGATCGATATCGGCCAGGCGAATCTCGTCTCGCTGGCCAGCGCGCACGCGGGCGGCTTGCCGTTCGTCGTCGTCGCGCCGGCGGGATACTACACGAGCAAAGCGCCGACGACGGTGCTGATCGCAGCGGCGAATTCACCGCTGAAGAATGCAAAGGATCTCAACGGTAAGACGATCGCAGTTGTCGCGCTGCGAGACATCACCCAGGTAGGAGCATCGTCGTGGCTCGTCCAGAACGGCGCCGACCTCTCATCGGTGAAGTTCATCGAGGCGCCGCAGCCCGCCGTCTGCACGGCGATCACTGCCGGCCGCGCCGACGCCGGCGTCGTTTCGGAGCCGTACCTGAGCATCGCTCTGACCAACGGCTGCCGGATCCTCGCCGCTTGCCATGATTCGATCGCGAAAGATTTTTTGGTCGGCGCTTGGTTCAGCACGGGCACTTGGGCGGACGAGCATCAGGACGCGGTTCGCCGCTTTCGCGCGGTGATCGCCGAGACCGCACGTTGGGCGAACGCGCACCATGACGAATCGGCCCGGATCCTCGAGAAATATACCAAGCTGAGTTTGCCGCCGGGGATGAAGCGCGTCCCTTTTGCGGAAAAGACCGATCCCGCTCAAATGCAGCCGCTGATCGACGCCGCGGCGAAGTACGGGACGCTGAAAGCTCCTTTCCCGGCGGCGGAGCTACTCCCGCGCCAATGAGTAAACGGAGTTCGACCATGCCACGCATCCGTCACATCGCGCTCTTGACCAAACAGCAAGAGAAGCTCGCCGACTTTTACAAGACCGCGTTCGGAATGACCGAGGTGTTTCGCCACGAGAGCCAAGCCGGCGGCGGCCCTGCGATCTACCTCTCAGACGGCTACATCAACCTCGCCGTCTTGCCGGCGCGCGAGCGGCCCGAAGGGCTGTACCATTTCGGCTTTCAAGTCGACGACGTCGACCGGGCCGCCCAAGGCGCTCTCAACGCGGGCGCGACTCAGCCGCCGAAAGATCTTCCGCGCGACGGGCGCTTCGCGGAAGTCTTCATTAAAGATCCCATGGGGACGCGGATTGATCTCTCGGAAGCCGGCTGGAAAGTCTAAGCAACCGCGGACGATGACTCGCGAAGAAGCGGTCGCGCGGGCGAAGCGCGTCGCGCAGCTCGTCGCGCCCAACGCCGAGAAAGCGGAGCGACTGCGCCGGCTGCCGATGGAGAACGTCGAGGCAATCGTCGAGTCCGAGCTCGACCTGCTGTTGCGTCCGCGCCGCTGGGGCGGGTTCGGCGCGGACTGGATGTGCATGGTCGATGCGGTTTCCGAAGTTGGGAAGGTGTGCGGCTCGACCGCGTGGTGCATGGGCTTCCTGATGCACCATCAGTGGTGGCTCAGCTACTTCCCGGAGGCGGCGCAAGCGGCAGTCTACGAAACCGATCCGCGTCCGAAGATCGCGACCTCGTTTGCGCCGATGGGAAAGATCACGGTCGCCCCGGGCGGATACCGCGTCGCAGGCGAGTGGAAGTGGGGTTCGGGCGTCGACTATTGCGATTGGGCGATCGTCGGCGGTTTCGTCCCCGGTCAAGTCGGTAATGACGGCGGGCCGCGCCTGCTGAACTTTCTCCTGAAGCCTCGCGAGTTTACGGTCAAGGATACGTGGCACAGCGTCGGACTCAAGGGAACCGGGAGCAATAACATCCTGGTAGACGACGTCTTCGTCCCCGAAGAGCATACGCTCGACACGGAACAGGCGCGCGAGGGAACAGCACCCGGCTGCAGCCTCGACGACGGCGTCCTTTATCGTTCGTCGTTCGCGTATCAATCGCCGTACGGCATCGTCAGCCCGATGATGGGCGTCGCCCGCGGTGCGTATGAGACCTTCGTAGCCTTTACGCGCAATCGCGTCTCGATCGTCGGCGGCGCGCAAGTCGCCGATGTCGTCCCGGTGCAGATCCGCATCGGCGAAGCCGCCGCGGGGATCGACGCCGCGTACACGATCTTGGAGAACCTCAATCGCATCCTCCATGAAGAAGCGCCGGTGACGCTGGCCCACCGTTTCCGTGCCAAACGTGATTTCGCGTTTGCGGCGAAGCTGCTGCTGGGGGCGGTCGACCTGCTGTTCGAAGCCGGCGGAGCGCGCGGCCTCGACGAAGGCAATGCGCTGCAGCGCGCGTGGCGCGATACGCACGCGATCGCGAACCACCTCGTCCTCAACCCTGACGTGATGTATCAGAACGCGGGCCGCGAGGCCCTCGGGCTGCCGCCCTGCGACCGGGCGTACTGATGCCGGAAACGTACGACGATATCCAAGGGACCTACGTCTACGACGGGCGCATGGCGCGCAAGGGCTATGCGCTGAGCAAGATGGCGATGTCGCTCGCGAAAAAAGAAAACCGCGAGGCCTTCGTGCGCGACGAGGACGCGTATATCGACCGCTACGGCCTCACGCCGGAGCAGCGCGCGGCCGTGAAAGCACGGGATTACGCGAAGATGATCGCGCTCGGCGGAAACATCTATTACGTTTTCAAGCTCACCGCGCTCAAAGCCGGGATGAAGATGTCGGAACTGGGCGCAAGCCAAGCCGGTCTCCC
>DATNIC010000154.1:0-3593 GCA_035604635.1 Binatia bacterium | reverse complement strand
CTGTATTTTTCAGCTCCGCCCCCGATGGCCCCGGACCAGATACCGAACGGTCGGGTGAAGCGCGCGCTGGGAGCCTACGTCGACGCCTTCAAACCGACCGGAGTTCGTCCCGACGTGGGACACTCGCTCGCATGGGATCCTGCTTGGCTTGTGATCGACGCGTACAAAAAGTTAGGCTTAAATGCTACGGCAACCCAAATCCGCGACCACATCGTCGGACTGCGGGGATGGGCCGGGATCAACGGCCAGTACGATTTTCGGAGCATTCCGCAACGCGGCGTCGGGGCTGATAACGTAATCATCGCGCGTTGGGATACAACGAAAGATACCTGGGTCGCAATGAGCAAGCTTGGGGGAGAACCGCTGCGCTGAGACGGCCAAACTGTGGAGCGTGCCGCTATCCCCGAGACTCTCGGGATTTTGGAGCCTCTCGGGGCAATTTTCTGAGCACGATGTGATTGGCACGAAGGCCGGGCGCTGTCTGTTAATCGCCTTTCACGCCATGGTTGCGGAACGGCGCTACGCCCGGCGCAAGCCGGCGATTTGATCTTCGATCAAATGCCAGATGCGATCGACGAACTGGTTGAACTCGGGTGTCCGCTTGATGTCGAGATCGCGCGGGCGCGGAAACGGGATCGCGATGTCTTCACGGATGCGCCCCGGCCGCGCGCTCATGACGGCGACGCGATCCGACAGAAAGACGGCCTCGTCGATCTGGTGCGTCACGAAGACGACGGTCTTCCGCCGCGCCTGCCAGATGCGCAGCAACTCGAGCTGCATCACCTCGCGCGTTTGCGCATCGAGCGAAGCGAAGGGTTCGTCGAGCAGCAGAACGTCGGGGTCGATCGCCAGTGCCCGCGCGAGGTTCACGCGCTGGCGCATCCCACCCGAGAGCTCGTGCGGATGGTACCGTTCGTAGCCGTTCAGGCCGACGAGATCGAGCAGCTCGCGAGCGACTCTCTCGGCGTCGCTGCCTTTGCGGCCTTGAATCTCGAGTCCAAACGTCACGTTCTGCATCACGGTGCGCCACGGCCACAGCGAGTCGGCTTGAAACACGAACCCGACACTCGGGGTCGGCTGCGTGATGCGCGTGTCGCCGATCCGGATCGTCCCCGCATCGGGCGCGCTCAAGCCGTCCATCATCCGTAAGAGCGTCGTTTTTCCGCAGCCGCTCGGACCGAGGAGCGCGACGAACTCGCCTGCGCCGACGCGCAGATCGAGATGCTCGATTGCCGGGACGGCGAGGTTCTGCCGAAACGTCTTGGTGATCCCCTCGACGACGATCGTCGCACTCATTCGGCTTCGCTCGGCGGGCGCCGCCACGGCGCGATGCGCCGTTCGAGAACGTCGAGGGCGAGCGTGCAGACGACGCCTGTAACCGCGAGGATCGTGACGGCTACGAAGAGCAGTTTTGCGTTCATCCGCTCCGACGCCGACCACGCGAGCCAACCCAAACCGGCCGATGCGCCGTAGAGCTCGGCGACGATGACACCGACGAGGCCCCGGCCCAATGCAGTCCGCAATCCGGCGATGATGAACGGGACGGCATTGGGGAGCAAGACCATCCACACGATCTGGGTTCGGTTCGCGCAAAACGCGCGCGCCGCTTCGACGAGCGACCGGTCCACGGTTCGAACGCCCGCGACCGTGTTCACGAGCACGGCGAAATAGCACAGCAGGAAGATGACGATGATCTTCGAGGCCGCACCGACACCGAGCAGCAGGATGAAAAGCGGCGCAAGCGCGACGATCGGGGTCGCGTTCGCCGCGTAGATCAGCGGCAAGAAGTAGTCGCTCGCGGGTTGGCTCACGCCGATGAGAATCCCCATGACGATGCCGACGATCGCCGCGAGCCCGAAGCCGACCCCGAGCTCGTAGCCGCTCGTGAGCAGATGGATGTAGATCGTCCCGTCGGCAAATTGCTTGACCGTTTCCACCAGGACGACGCTCAGCGGCGCAAACGCGTAGCGGCCGGTAATGATGAAGCGCCCGGTCACTTCCCAAACCGCGGCGAACACGAGAAACGCGATCAGCCCGCGGACGATTTGCTGCCGCTTCCGATTCGCCTCCGCCGGGACCGAGACGCTCAGTACTCGGGCGTGCGGATCTTGATCTTGAGTCGCTGTGCGGCTGTCTGTAGAATCGACCAATCGAAGTACTGCCCCAAGTTCTTCGGTATCTCTTTCATCTCATCGATGTCGACCATCGCCTGCATCACGCCGAGCGCCGACGGGCGCGGCATGTAGCAGTCAGGCGAGAGAATCTGCTGACCGATCTCAGCGCTGTAGAACAGCTCGGCCGCGCTGCGCGGGACCTCGAACGTCCGCTGCACCATCGCGATGAGCTTTTCCTTATTGGCCGGATCGTACGCCCAGCGGGTCGCCATGAGGACGGCCTCGGCAATGCGGATGAGCGTTTCGCGGTGATCGGGATCGGCGGCGGCCCACTTCGTGCTGTATCCCCAAGCGCCGGCCGCAAAGAACGGTGCCCCGCCTTTCCCAACGGGGAAGACCGTCAGGCCGTACTGCTCGTGATAGAGCGCGGGATACGGGACGGCCTCGCAGCTGCCGTCGACTTTGCCGGCCTGCACGGCGGCGACGCGCGCGCCCGACGTGCCCAAGAGCACCATGCGGTAATCTTTGTTCACCTTGAAATTCGCCGCGCGGAGCAGCTGCTGGCACGTCTGCGCGCTCGCCGACGTCATGCCCGGGACGCCGAGCGTCTTGACGTCGCTCAGCTTCGAAATGCCGGGACGCAGGATCAGATCGTACGGCGACTTTTGCGTCTCCGCAAGAAATATCTTGACGTCGGTTGCGCCTTGGATCCAGCCCGAGGCGACGGTCCCCAGACCCGTCCCTTCGACGATCGGCGGATTGCTCGCCATCATCATCTGCACGGCTTGACCCATCTGGGCGTTGATGGGATTGATCGTCAGGCCCGCTTTCTGAAAGAATTCGGGCATCTCGCCCAAGACGGGATGCGTCGTAAAGCTGATCGCGCTCGGTGCGACGGACGTGTAGCCGACCGAAACCGTGAGGACCTTCTGTTGCGCGGTCGCGCGAACGGGGCCCGCGATCACGGCGAGCGCCGCGATCGCGAGGGCCCAGACAAAGCGCCGCAGCACTTACCGCTTCGCGGTCTCGGCCGTTTCGGCCGTCTCGAGACCGGGCCGGTAATTGCCTGCGAGGAATCCGCCGATGCCGCCCTCGCCCTTCAGCCATCCGCCCCGCTGAAGCAGCGTTGCTTGATCGCTCTTGGCGCTTGCGTACCAGTAGGCTTCTTCGTAATTCATCTGCATGTTGATCTTGAAGACGTCCTTGCACATCCGCAGCGCGACCGGGTCCTTGCCGCGCAGGTTCTCGGCTAGCGCGCGCACCGCGCCGGCGAGCTCAGCCTTGGGGACCGCCTTCGTCACCAGACCGATTTCGTGGGCACGCTTGCCGCTGAACGGCTCGCCGGTCAGCGAATAGTAGAGCGCCTCGCGCGGCCGGAGAGTCTCGGTGATGTTCTTGGTGACCATGCCGCCGGGGAAGTGCTTGAAGTTGATCTCCGAGAGGCCGAACGTCGCCTCTTCCGCCGCAATCGCGATGTCA
>DATNIC010000153.1:0-5287 GCA_035604635.1 Binatia bacterium | reverse complement strand
GCGGCGGGGACGGCGTTGCGCGCGCTGCGCACGCTCGGCGCGATCGTCGGCCGCCGCGTCCTGGTGACGGGAGCGAGCGGCGGCGTTGGACGGCTTGCGGTGCAAATCGCGCGCCGCGCGGGCGCCTACGTCGTTGCGCTGACGTCCTCCGATGCGAAGCGCAAGGAGCTGACGGAGATCGGCGCCGACGAGGTCGTTACCGATCTCGCGAAGCTCGCGGCACCGCTCTACGGTGTCATCGACACCGTCGGCGGGCAAGCGCTCGTCGACGCTTGGGGGCATCTGCGTGCCGGCGGAATGCTCATCTCCATCGGCTACGCCGGCGGCACGCCGGCGACGTTCCCGCCGTACAGCACGGTCGGCCCGCGCAAGACGCTCGTCGCTTTCACCTTGGGAACCGCTTTGCTGCCGGACGAAACGCTGGGCGAGGATTTCACATATCTCGCGCAACTGGTCGCGCGCAAGGAACTCGATCCGGAGATCGTTTGGCGTGGCGACTGGACGCAGCTCCCCGAAGCGATCGCTTTGCTTGCTTCGCGCAAGATATCGGGTAAAGCCGTCCTCCGGATCCCTCCCGGTTAAAGGGCGATTAGGAAAAACTCTTGCCTTAACCGCTTCTTTATCGTCCGATTAAAGGGGCCAACCGCGGCGTCCCCCAACCTCACCTGACATGTCATCACCGCAGCCTAGAATCGTCATCATCGATGATGATCCGACGCAGGGCAAGCTGATCGAGCAAGTTCTCAAGAGCGACAGCTACGCGTTCACGCACTGCCACGATGCCGAAAGCGCGCTCGCCCTTTTCGGCAAGGGGTCGCGTGAAACGCAGAGCGCTCCGTTCGACCTCGTCATTTGTGACTTCATGCTCCCAGGGATGGACGGCTTTCAAGCCGTCGAGTTCTTGCGGCGCAGCGAACACGGCAAGAAGACTCCGATCATCATCATCAGCACGCACGGTTATGCGGTGCGCAATCGGGCGATGGGTGCGGGCGCTACCGTCTTCATGTCCAAGCCCGTCAGCCCCGCAAAGCTGCGCGAGGCGGTCCACACGCTGTTGGCCGAGCATCACAAAACCGCGGGTGCGAACCACGGCAGCGGCGGAAATCACAGCCACACAGCGCACAAGTAGGGCTGCGGCCGTGTCCAGAGCCATCGTCGCGCTCGGCGCGTTGCTGCTCGTGCTCTGCTCGACCGCCTCACCCGGCCGGTCGCAGGCTCCCACGATGCTGCGCATCGCGGTTAACCCGATCGAAGTCTACGCGCAGGTCTATTACGCGAAAGAGATGGGCTTTTTCCAGAAGGCCGGTCTCGACGTCGACATCCAGCCCAGCCAAAGCGGGAGCGCGATCGCGGCGGCGGTCGTCGGCAACGCCGCCGACATCGGTGCGACCAGTACCGTCGTCGATGCGGTCGCACACGGCAAGCACATCCCGTTCGTTGTCATCGCGCCCGCGGCGCTCTACACGTCCGCGGCGCCGACCGCCGCACTCTTCGTCGCCGTCAATTCACCGATCCGCAAGGCGGCGGACCTCAACGGCAAGACCATCTCGGTCTCCGGCCTCGGCACGGTCACCGAGTACGGCACGCGCGCTTGGATCGACAAGAACGGCGGCGATTCGTCGACCGCCAAGTTCGTCGAGCTCGCAGCCTCCGCCACGACGGAAGCGGTCCTGACCGGGCGCATCGACGCGGCGTACATCACCGAGCCCTATGTCTCGCTCGGCAAGAAGAATCTGCGGCTCCTCGCGTACGTTCACGATGCCATCGCCAAACAGTTTCTGCTCAGTACCTGGGTCACGACGACCCAATGGGCCAAGGATCATCCCGATCTGGTCAACCGGTTCGCCGCGGTGATGCGCGAAACCGCAATCTGGGCCAATCGTAATCCGGACAAGAGCGGCGAAATTCTCGTGAAGTACGTCAAGATCGACCCGGCGCTCCTGGCGACGATGAACCGCGCGCGCTTCGCCGAGCGGCTCACGCCGGCGCTGATGCAGCCGCCGATCGACGTCGCCGCAAAGTACGCGAAGTTCGATTCGTTTCCGGCTACCGAACTGATCTACTCGCCGTCGCGCTAGTCTAGTGCATGACGGCGCCGCCGTCGATGACGATCGTCTGTCCCGTGATGAAATCGCTGTCCGGCGATGCGAGGAAAACGAGCGTCCCGACGAGATCCGCGGGGACTTCCTCGCGCTTGATCGCACGTAGCGCAACGACGGCCGCGGAGTAGTCGGCGCCCTTCGCCTGCGCAGCTTCGCTCAGCGTGCGGCCCGGCGCGATGCAGTTCACCGCGATCCCGTCGCCGCCGAGCTCGCGCGCCAGTCCCCGCGTCATCGCGACGAGCGCGCCCTTGGACGCGAGATACTGCAGCATCCCCACATTCCCGCGAAACACCAGGGCGGACGAGAGGTTGATGATCTTCCCGTAGCGTTGCCGCCGCATGATCGGGACGACCGCCTTGACGCACTCGAACGCGCCCCCGACGTTGACCGCCATCGTCCGCTCCCACTCGCTCGAGGTGATCTCGGTCAGCGGCTTCGGCATCGGCGAGCCGTTGAGCGCGGCGTTGTTCACGAGGATGTGGACGCCGCCGAAGATCTTGTCCGTCTCGTTGACCAGCGCCGCTACCGCTTCGGGGACCGAGACGTCCGTGATGCGCCCGATCGCCTCACCCCCGGCCGCCCGGATCGCGTCGACGGCGAGCGTCGGATCGCGCACGTCGCAAAGGCTGACCTTCGCGCCTTCGGCCGCGAGTGCGAGGGCAAACGTCGCGCCCAATCCTTGCGCCGCGCCGGTGACGATCGCGCTCTTGCCGGCTAGGCGGTGCAGGCGGTTTCCTTCAGCGCATCTTTCCAGTCGATGCGCTCGTCGACGATGACGTCGGCAAGGCGGACGTCCGCGTAGTCGAGCGGTTCCGTCCCGCCGGGATGCTCGCCTCGCTCGACGGTGTCGATTGCGTCGAACATGGTCTTGCGCAGCGCGATGATGACCCGATCGCTGTGGGCCAGGTGCTCTTTCGAGCGGTCGAGGACGGGCCCCATGCATTCTTGCAGAGCGATGTCCTGCGTGTTCATCCCCTTGATCCCCGAAAACGATCGCCTGCGCTGCAGCCCGCGGTCGATCAGATAATCGTTCCCGCGATTGCGCTTGAGCCGGTATCCGGATTCGAAGTCATCGGGCCCACGGCCATATGAGGCGTTGCGTGCGCGAACGAACGCGTCGGTGAGCGGCCGTTCGGGCCGCATCGCATACATATAATTGTAGAGCCACGACGTCGTATCGTCGATCGGGACCCAGATCTGCCCGCTGATCGTCGGAATATCTTCGGGCACGCCCGTTCGCCCCAGTGTCCGAACGCGCAACGAATGTGCCGGCATGATGTAGGCGAACGCGCGAACGTAGTTGCGGCCGTCGCCGAGAGCATGAATCGCCGCGCCCGCCAGGCCGTGCACCGTCCGCTCGAACTCCACGCGCGCGGGTGCATTGCGCAGCTGGGATTTTTCATGCATGTCGTCATTGTGCAGGAAGCCGGAATGGACGCTATCGATCGCGCCCTCCAAGCTCTGCAGCCAATTGTTGTCCTGAAAGATTTTGACGACGTTGCGACGGTTCGCGGTCACGCGGACGAATCCGTAGTCGGGCGGCGCCGGGAGTGCATCGGCAGGTCCGAGATACGCCCACACGAGCCCGCCGCCTTCCCAAGTAAAATACGCCTTGCGAGGAGCGTTCCAGGCGGGCTCGGTAACGAGCAGCACGTCACCTTCAGCGTCCCGGAAGGCGATCAAATCTTCGCCGAGCAGCCGCACGCGCACGGGCGGACCGTCGTTTTCCGGTAGCTCCTCACTGAGCACCGCGGGTTGCCAATAACACCGCATGAACGCTCCGGCCGGCGTTTCGGGGCCGACGCACGTGAGCCGGGCGTTTTCGGTGGGAGTCAACACGGCGCAGTTCACTTCAGGCAGGTACGACCGCCAGCCTCTCGGTAGTCGCCTGAGCCATGCATCACATCGGCCGCTTTGACGAGACAAAGTTCGCGATCCCGGCAGGCTATGAAGAGCACGCCGCGGGTTTTCGCCGGCAAGTCTTGGTCGATGCGGCGATCGGCGCCGTCCACATGGGACTGAATATTTCCCAACTCGAGGCCGGCGGCCGGCTCGACAATCACGTCCACTCCTACGAAAAAGGCTTCTATATTCTCGAGGGTGCGGTCGAGGTCAATCTGGACGGCCGCGCGTATCTCCTCGACGCCGGCGATTACGCCGTCGTGCAGGTCGGCGTCGCCAATGCGTTCCGTGGTGCCGGCCGGCGCGTCCGCTGGCTCGAGATGATCTCCCCGCAGCCGCGCGCGCGAAGCGTCGGCGAGGATACGTTCTTCGTCGAAGCGGCAACCTGGCCGAAGAAGGTCGAGCGTCCGAATTTCGGCGATGCGCGCACGCGCTTCGTCGGACACTTCGACGACAAGCAGCTCCCGCCGCCGGCATATTTGCAAATGGACGGCTACAGCGGCGGCAACGTCGAGCGCATCTCGCTCAAGATGATGATCGACCGCACGCTCGGCGCGCAGCATCAGACGATGTTCACGGTCGAATTCCAGCCGGGGGGCGCCGGCAACGTCCACGATCACCCGTTCGAGGAGTCGTATTTTCTCCTATCCGGCGAAGCCGACTGCGAGCTCGACGGGAAGAAGTACGTCGTTCGCGCCGGCGACGTCGTGTGGACGAGCGTCGGCGGGACGCACGGTTTTTTCACCAAGGGTGACAAGCCGGTGCGTTGGATCGAGACGCAGACGCCGCAGCCCCCCGGACAACAGGCGTTTCGCTTCCAGCGCGATTGGGAGTACATGCGCTCTCACTATGGCCATCGCCACTAGGTTCACCGCATGGGCGGTACTCATCGCGATCTTCCTGATGCTGCCGGCTTCGGTGCGCGCGGCCGATCCGTACAACATCGACGTGATCTTGCCGCTCACGGGGACGGGGACGTTCGTCGGGCATTCGCAGCAGGAAGCGTTCCAGGCGATCGAAGCGATCGCCAACCGAAGCGGCGGAATTCGCGGCCGGCCCGTCAAGTTCGTCCTGCACGACGATCAATCCAATCCGCAGGTCGCCGTGCAATTCATGAACGAGGTTATCGCGCACAAGGCGCCGGTCGTCCTCGGCTCCGCGAGCGCAGCGTCGTGCAACGCGATGTCGGCGTTGCTCAAGGCTGACGGTCCCGTTCACTACTGCTTGACTCCGTCGATCCTGCCGCCGGCCGGCGGCTACGTGTTTTCGACCACTGTCTCGAC
>DATNIC010000152.1:0-3352 GCA_035604635.1 Binatia bacterium | reverse complement strand
TGACGAGCGACAACCATTGGCGGCGTTTCTGCCGCGCGTTTGGGCTCGAAGACCTGCTGGCCGACGAAACGCTGCGCGACAACACCGGGCGCGTCGCGGCAAAGGGACGGCTGAAAGAACGCGTCGGCACGGTCGTCAGCACCCTGGCGGCGCGCGATGTCTGCGAACGCTGCGAGCGGGCGGAGATTCCGTTTTCGCCGGTCGCAACGCCGAGCGACCTGTTCGACGATCCGCAACTCAATGCCGGGATCGGCATGATGGACACGCGCCTCGCCGACGGCCGTCACGCGAAGCTGCCGCGTCTCCCAATCGAAGTCGGCGCGCACGAATTGGGGCTGCGCCGGCAGCCTCCGACCCTCGGCGAGCACAATGCCGAGATCATTGCCGAAGGTCAGCTTTCGCATGCAGCCGAAGACGCTCGTCGATAAGATCTGGGCGCGTCACGCCGTCTCGGTGCTCGAGGGTTCCGACACGCTGCTCTACGTCGATCGCTGCCTGCTCCACGAGGGCTTTTGGTGGAACGTCGTCGACGCGCTCAGGGCGCGCAATCTCGCGATTAGGCGGCCAAGCAACATCATTGCCTGCGCCGACCACTTCGTCCCGACGACCGATCGGTCGAGCGGACACGCCGGCATCGCCGACGAGCGCCGGCGCGAGCTGATCCTGCGGCTCGAGAACGAAGGACGCGACTTGGGCGTGCAGGTCATCGGAATGATGGATCCGCGGCAAGGGATTCTTCACGTTGTCGCTCCGGAGACCGGGATCACGCAGCCGGGGATGGTCATCGTCGGCAGCGATTCCCACACCTCGACACACGGCGCGCTCGGAGCGATCGCGTTCGGCATCGGAACGAGCGAAGCGACGCACGTGCTGGCGACGCAGACGCTGTGGCAAGCGCGACCGCGAACGATGCGCATCACGGTCGATGGCCGCTTGGCGCCGAATGCGACCGCGAAAGACCTGATACTGACGATCATTGCGCGCCTGGGCATCAGCGGCGGCGCGGGACGTTTTGTCGAGTATGCCGGCCCCGCGATCGAGGCGCTGTCGATCGATGAACGCCTCACGGTCTGCAACATGTCGATCGAGATGGGTGCGCGCGCCGGACTGGTCGCTCCCGACGAGAAGACGTTCGCCTATCTCGCCGGACGTCCGAATGCTCCAAACGGCGCCGATTGGGAGAGGGCACTCGCGTATTGGCAGACGCTGCGCTCGGACGAAGGAGCGCGCTTCGATCAGGAGGCTCGCATCGACGGCAGCGCCGTCGGTCCGATGGCCACGTGGGGAACGTCGCTCGACCAGACGATTGCGATCGACCAGCCGATTCCCGATCCGGCGATCGAGTCCGATCCCTCACGCCGCCATGCGCAGGAGCGCTCGCTCGCCTATATGGGTCTGCACCCCGGCGACCGGTTGTGCGACGTTCCGATCGACTATGTATTCATTGGTTCGTGCACCAATGGCCGCCTCGACGATCTGCGCGAAGCGGCCGAGGTTGTGCGCGGCCGGCATTCAGCCGTGCCGGCCTTCGTCTCGCCCGGCTCGCGAGCGGTCAAGCGCGCCGCCGAAGCGGAGGGGCTCGATCGCGTCTTTGTCGATGCGGGGTTCGAGTGGCGCGACTCCGGCTGTTCGATGTGCGCCGGCGCCAACGGCGACAGCCTCCAACCTGGCCAACGTTGCGCCGCGACGTCGAACCGCAACTTCCCCGGTCGACAAGGTCCCGGAAGTCGTACACACGTCATGAGTCCTGCGTCGGCCGCCGCCAGCGCGATCGCCGGTCGTATCGCAAGCGCGCATCGTTTGAAGACCCCTGCATGACGCCTTTCCGTCTCTTGGACGCCGCTGCCGTCCCACTCGATGAGGCGAACATCGATACCGATCAACTGGCGCCGGGCCGCTTCTTGATGCGACCGGTCTTTGCGGAGCTGTTGCTTCACGATCGGCGCTTCGAGCGGGACGGGACGCCGCGCCGCGATTTCGTGCTCAACGATCCGGCCTACGCCGGAGCAGAGATCATCGTTAGCCGGCGCAACTTCGGCGTCGGCTCGTCGCGCGAATTCGCCGTGCTCGCGCTGCCGGCCGCTGGATTTCGCTGCGTGATCGCCGTTAGCTTTGGCGACATCTTCTACAATAATTGCCTCCAAAATGGCGTGCTTCCGGTCGTGCTCGAAGAGCCGGCAGTCGACGCTCTGCTGCAAGCGCTGCGCGCGTATCCGGGCCTGCATGTCAGCGTTGATCTGCCGTCGCAGACGGTTGCGGCGTCCAACTGCGGTCCCTACCCATTTTCAATCAACGCCGTACGCAAACGGTGCTTCTTGGAAGGACTCGACGACATCGCGCTCACCGACCGCCACAGCGAGCCGATCGCCGCCTTTGAGGCGAACTACTACCGTGCATTTCCCTGGCTGACCTAAAGGAGTCTCGCGTGTCGGACATCCCCTCCGTCGTTCACATCACCGAAGAAGGTCCGCGCCGGGGTTTCCACTAGATACACAGTGTCTTCTCCTTGCGCTTTGTGAGGAATTCGCCGGTAGAACCTTGCCGCATGGACGACCGGATCGAATTGCTCCTTGCTTCCGCGTCCTAAGCGGCAGCGCCGGCGTTGATTAATCGCTGCTGCCGGTGTAGGGCGTACCATGTGCGAGAGGACCGCGATGCAAGAGTGCATATGAACCTCGCCAAGCAACTCGTCCATTCGGCTCTGTCGATGCCGGATCGCCCGGCCGTCGCGATCGGCGAGCGCGTGCTGTCCGATTACCGCGCGCTTGCAGAGCGCGTAAGTCGGCTTGGAGCGGCATTTCGCGAGAAGCTCGCGCTCGCACCCGGAGATCGGGTTGCTTTGGCAATGACAAATGTGCCGGAATATGTCGAAGCGCTCTATGCAGCTTGGCATGCGGGTCTTGTCGCGGTCCCGGTCAATGCCAAGCTGCATCCGCGTGAGATAGCCTATATTCTGGAAAACAGCGGCACCCGCGTATGTCTTACGACGGCGAATATCGGGGCATCACTCGGCGGCATGGTGCTTCCGCGTTCGCTTGAGCGGATTATCGAGGTTCCAAGCAAAGAGTATGTCGCGTTAAACGAGACTGATGAGATGCCGGTCGCCGAGCGCGCAGCGCAGGACGCGGCCTGGCTCTTCTACACGAGCGGCACGACGGGGCGTCCCAAGGGCGTCATCTTGACGCATCGCAACTTGACGATGATGACCCTTTGTTACTTTGCCGACGTGGATTCGATCAAGCCAGGGGACAGCATCATTCACGCCGCGCCGATGTCGCACGGGTCGGGCCTTTATATCCTTCCCCATGTCGCAAAAGCCGCGTGCAACGTCGTGCCGGAAAGCGGCGGGTTC
>DATNIC010000151.1:0-2489 GCA_035604635.1 Binatia bacterium | reverse complement strand
GGCAAGAAGTGCGGTTCGATGAGCACCGGCCGCAGCTCGTCCGGGCGACGGCCGTCGGCACGCACCGCCCCGACGGTGCTACTCAACGGTGACCGTCTTCGCGAGATTGCGGGGCTGGTCGACGTCTTTGCCGTCGATGTCGGCGATGTGGTACGCCAAGAGCTGCAGCGGGATGATGTTGACGATCGGCGAGAGCAGCTCGTCGACCTTCGGAACCCAGCACACGTGGTCGGCGATCGCGGCGGCTTCTTCGTCGCCGTGGTTGGCGACGACGATGATCGGTGCTTCGCGCGCCTTCGCTTCCGAGAGATTCGAAAGCATCTTCTCGCGCACGCGGCCGGCGGTGACGATGCCGACGACGGGCGTGCGCGAATCGAGCAGCGCGATCGGACCGTGCTTCATCTCGCCGGCGGCGTAGCCCTCGGCGTGGATGTACGAGATCTCTTTGAGCTTGAGCGCGCCTTCGAGCGCGGTCGGGAGGTTGACGTAGCGCCCGAGGAACAGGACCGATCGCGCCTTGCGAACCTTGCGGGCGATCTTCTTCAGCCCCTCGCTCGTGTTGAGGACGACGTCGATCGCCGCCGGAAGGAGCCGCGTTCCTTCGGCGATCTCGCGCAAGCGCTCGAGCGGCGCCGACTTGCGGACGCGGGCGAGGTAGATCGCGAGCAGCGTGGCCGCGATCGCCTGCGAAACGTAGGTCTTGGTTGCCGCCACCGAGATCTCGGGGCCGCCGCGGGTGAAGAGCGTCCCGTCGGCCATGCGGGTGAGGTGCGAACCGACGACGTTGCAGATCGCGATGACCGGTGCGCCGGCCGCGCGGGCAATCTTTACGGCCTCGATCGTGTCGGCCGTCTCGCCGGATTGCGACATCGCGATCGTGAGCGTGCGCGGGTCCATCGCGCGATCGCCGTAGCGGAACTCCGATGCCAGCTCCATCTCGACGGGGATGCGGCAGAGCGCGCGCATGAGGTACATCCCGACCATCCCGGCATGATAGGCGGTCCCGCAGCCGGTGATCGAGATCTTCGTCATCGCGCGCAGCACGATTTCTTCGATCTGCAGCTCCGAGGCGAGCTGAACGTCGAGCGACTCGTCGATCCGCCCGAGGAGCGTTTCCTTGACGACGTTCGGCTCCTCGAAGATCTCCTTGAGCATGAAGTGCTTGAAGCCGCTCTTCTCGGCCGACGAGGCGTCCCACGAGATTTGCCGGACCTCGCGGTCGATCGGCTGCCCGTCGAAGGCGGTCAACGCGTACCCGTCGCGGTGCACTTCGATGATCTCGCCCTCTTCGAGGACGATGACCTTGCGGGTGTACTGGAGCATTGCCGCGATGTCGGAGGCGACGAACATCTCGCCCTCGCCGAGTCCGACGATGAGCGGCGAGGCGCCGTTGCGGGCGAAGATCAGCCGATCGGGGGCATCCGAGGAGATCACGCCCAGCGCGAAGGCGCCTTTGACCTCGTGCAGCGTGCGGCGGACGGCTGCGACGAGGTCGCCCTTGTTGTAGCGCTCGATCAGGTGTGCGAGGACCTCGGTGTCGGTCTCGCTGGCGAACGTGTGCCCTTCGGCGACGAGCTGCGCCCGCAGCTGGACGTAGTTCTCGATGATGCCGTTGTGGACGACCGCGATCTTGCCGGTGCAGTCACGGTGCGGGTGCGCGTTCTCGTCGGAGGGCCGGCCATGGGTCGCCCAACGCGTGTGCCCGACGCCGATCTTGCCGTGCAGGGGCTCACCGTCGGCGAGCCGCTCGGCCAGGCGTGAGAGCTTCCCTTCGGCCTTGGAACCGACCAAGCAACCCTCCGCGTCGATCACGGCGATCCCGGCCGAGTCGTAGCCGCGGTACTCCAGCCGGCGCAGCGAGTCCATGATGAGCGGGACGCCGTCGCGCTCGCCGATGTACCCCACGATCCCGCACATGGGTTTAGTATACGCGATGGCGCCGCGGAGTTACTTGATGCCCTCGCGCGTGCGCTTGTAGGGGATCTTCCCGTTGCGGACTTCGTTGAAGGCCGTTGAGACCGGTTTGTTGGGATTGACCCGGTCGGTCAGCGGGGGCGCACCGTTATTGAGCTGCTTGGCGCGCTTCGTGACGACGTTCACCAACGAGAACTTGGAGTCCACGTGGTGCAAGAGGCCGTCGAGGTCACCAAAGACCGAGTCTGACATATTAACTTTGCTCTATTTCTTTTAGACGATAGTCGGGGTAGCGGTAGATGCGGAGCCGTTCGGCGTGGACGATGGATTCGAGATCGGAGACGGCGACTTCGGGATGGGCTTCGAGGTTGACGACCAGGTAGTCGAATCGCCGGACGAAGCTCAGTTCTTCGTGCGCGATCTCGAGCCGGGCGGCGATCGCCTCGTTGGTTTCGGTCCGCCGCGCCTCGAGGCGCGAGCGGAGTGCCGAGAAGTGGTCGGGGACGAGAAAGATCAGAACGGCGTCCGGAAAGCGCTCCTTGATCGCGATCGCCCCGTTGACTTCGGGCTTCATG
>DATNIC010000150.1:0-3369 GCA_035604635.1 Binatia bacterium | reverse complement strand
AGCGGGATCCCATGCGATCCCCTGACCGTTATCGGGGTTGATCCCCGCCGCTTTGAACGCGCTTAGGAACGCGGCGACCTTGGCTTTGACCGGGCCGCGCGGCAGTTGATCCGGCGCCATGAAGGGGAAACCCGGGAACAGGAGTTGTTTGGGGAGGAACCCTGCGTAGGCTTTCATCTGCGCGTACGTCAGGTTTGCGGCCGAAGTGAAGACCGGGACGTCGAGCGCCGCATCCGAGACCCCACGCAGGAGCGTCCCCTCCGGGGTCCCGGTCCCCCACGTGATGAGGACCTGCGGATTCGCTGCCTTGATCCGAGCCATTTGCGCCGCGACGCTCAGGTCCGTCGGATTGAAGTGCTCGTGCGCGACCACGTTCATTACTTTGTTCTCGGGTGCGGCGAGCGCGACGTCGATCCCGTGATCCACGTCCTGACCCGACGCATCGGTCGCAATGATGATGGCGAGCCGCGTCCATCCGCGCAAGCGGAAGTAGCGGATCCCCGCGGCGACGAGATCACCCGTCGAGACCTCGGCGCTGAAGACGTAGCCGCTCGTCGGATGAATCCCCGGCGAGAAACAATAGCCGAACGGACCGTCTTTCAGCAACGGCAGGACCGCGCTGCAGACACCCGTCAGCGACGGCCCGAGGATCACGGCGACCTTTTTCGCGATGGCGATATTTGCGAGCTGAACGCCGAGTTGAGGCGTCGATTGGTCGTCGGTGATGACGATCCGCAGCGGTCGTCCTTGGATCCCGCCGGACTTGTTGACCTGCTCTTCGACGACGTGCAGCGTCTGCGCGGCCGATTGACCGATGAACGCAACCTGGCCCGTTAGGGAGATGATTGCGTCAATCTCGTATGGATCAGCGCTTCTGGCCTGCATCGGGAGGAGGGCAAGAAAGAGCGCTGCGAGGCAGGCGCCGGATCGGAGACCGAATCCGGCGCCCGAAGTTGGGTTAAGGCGCCGGATTCGGTCTCCGATCCGACGCGAGCAACGTTGCAACTTCATGTTCAACGACCGTGCCTTTGAAGAAGTCGGGGTTCATCCCGGCGTGGAGCATCACCGGATTGGTGAAGACGAACTCCTTGAAGTCGTTCTCATCGAGGAGCTCGCGCTCGACGAGCTCGTAGGCTTCTTCGAGGACTTCGGTCATGTCCGGGACGTCCCAGTGGCCGATGTCGGAGCTGAACATCGCCTTCAGCTTCGCTCCGAAGGGATTGAGACGGCGGTCGAAACCGACCGAGACGAGCGGGTCGTCGGCCTCGCATCCGAAGTAGAAGCGCGGCTCGAAGAGTTCGCGCAGATCCTCGGCCTTCTTGATCCCGAGCGCGTCGAGCTCGTGGTTGATCAAGTTGTCCTCGAACTGGTGCCAGCCGTTCGGCGAGCGGATCAGATCGGGGTCGCGCGGATCAGGCCGGCCCTTGACGAGATCCTGACCGTACTCCGCTAGGAGATCGGCGAGGAGCTGGAGGTCGACGTTGCGCGGGTCGTAGTTCCCAATCACCGTCGGATTACGCTTGCTGCAATGACCGACGAGCCCGCTGTAGAGCTCGGTAGCCCACGCGACGCCGCCTTCGAGGAAGGCGAAGTTGAGCGTGGGGAAGCGCTTCGTCACGCCGCTTAAGACGAGCGCCTTCGCGAACGCCTCGCCGGCCGCGGCGAAGCTGCCGACATGGTTGTGGATGTAATGATGCGTCGTGCAGCGGCTGCCCCAGCCGACGCTTGGGGAGTGTGACGTAACCGCGACTTTGAGCTCGGCGCATTTCGCCCAGAGCGGATCGTAATCGTATGGGCTCTCCATGCAGAGCGTGTCCATCCATGACGCGAAGCGCGCGAGCTCAGGGTTCGACTCCGCCACAAATGGGACTGGACGCCGCACGTTCGAGGTGATCATCACCGCTTTGTAGCCGAGGCTCTTGACCGCGTATTCGAGTTCTTCGATCGCTTCTTGGGGCGTGTGCGCCGGGATCGAGGCGACCGGCGCCATCCGGTCGGCGTGCTCGCGGTAGAGGTCGGCGAACATCGCGTTTAGCGTCCGGCACGAAGCGCGGCGCAGCTCTTCGTCCTCTTCGCGCGTCAAGCCGAGCGCGACCGTCGAATAGACGAGCGAGTAATCGAGGCCGAAATCGTCCATCCGCGCGCGCCGTAGGTTCGGGACGAGCGCGGTCGCGCGGTCGAGCGTGTTCTTCGCCGGGAAGGTCCAGGCGCTCGGGCGCGTGACGCGGCGTCGAATCCGTTCTTGCGGCGAGAGAACGTCCCAGCCCGTCGCCTCGAGCTTGTGCATGAACCGTTTGAGCGTATTCGGCCCCGCGACTTGCTTCATGTAATCGAAGAAGAGCGGACCGAACTCGATCGCGTGCCCGTCGGCATCGACGACGGGATGCTTGAGCCGCTCGCGAATCGCCCGCGACTTCGTCGGTCCGGCTTTCTGAATGGTCGCCATCGTTAGCCTCCCCAGATGCGATTCGCCGTCTCCACGACGAGGCGCAGCTTCGCCCACTGTTCTTCGGAACTGATCAAGTTGCCCTCGCGGATGCTGGCGAACCCGCACTGGGGACTGAGCGCGAGGTCTTCGAGCGCGACGTATTTCGTCGCTTCCTCGACCCGGCGGCAGAGCGCCTCCGGGTCTTCAAGCGCTCCGCGCTTGGTCGTCACCAATCCGAGGACGACGCGCTTGCCGCGAGGGACGAAACGCAACGGCCGGAAGTCACCCGAGCGCTCGTCATCGTACTCGAGCAGAAAATGATCGACGTCGAGGCCTCCCAGCACCGTCTCGGCGATGCGGTCGTAACCGCCTGAGGCCAGCCACGCGGAACGCGCATTCCCGCGGCAGACGTGGACGCCGATCGTCGTCTGGGGATGTGCCTTCGCGATGCACGCATTGATCAAACGGACGTAGCGCGCGAGCCGCTCGTCGGGCTGATCGCCTTCCGTGACGATCTGATCGCGCATTTTGTCATCGACGAAGTAGGCGAGGATCGGATCGTCGATCTGAATGTAACGGCATCCGGCCTCTTCGAGCGCCGCGATCTCCCGGCGATAGACCGACGCAACGTCCTCGAAAAACGCGTCGATGTCCGGATAGGCATCACGCGAGACGACGTTGCGTCCACCGTGAAAATGAATGCGCGACGGCGACGGCAGCGTGATCTTCGCGGTCGTCGACGCGACGTCGGCTACGAACGTGAAATCGCGCCGCAGAATCGGCCCCGGCCAGCGGAGCTTTTCGCGCGTGACGACGTTCTTGGGGACATAGCGCGCTTGCGTCCCCGCGAACGTCGGGTTCTGACCCTCCTCGATGCGCAAGCCTTCGAGCCGGCTGATGAAGTCGATCCACCAGTTCTCGCGCCGCAATTCGCCGTCGGT
>DATNIC010000149.1:0-31061 GCA_035604635.1 Binatia bacterium | reverse complement strand
CCGTTCCAGTTCGGCGGCTACTGGCTCTACGACGGCGAGTACGCGGTCATCCACCTCAACGACGCCCTTTCGCCGGGGTCGACGCACCCGCGCGACGCGCACGGGATGGCGGCGCTCGATCACGTCGCGTTCCGGATGATGGGCTTGAGCACGACGCGCAAGAAGATCGAGGAGCTCGGCCTCAAGCATCGGATCACCGTCGTGCCGCGCAACGGCGACGTTCAGATCTTCGTCGACGATCCCAACGGCGTTACCGTCGAGCTCAACTTCAGCGCGAATGAGATGAGCGAGGCCGAACGCGCGCAATACGGCTCGCTGACCGGAGTCTCGACCCCGCGTTAAACCAGCGGTAGCTGCTCGCCGGGCGGATCGCCTGCGGCTTCGGCGATGTCCGCCGCGCCGAGCATGCGCAACAGCGCCTCGAATTGCTCGGCGTTGCGCGGCGCTTGTCCGCGCCGGTGATTGTTGAAGAAGGCGTAGATCTCCCTGACGTTCGGTTCGGCGGCGAGGTCGGCGATGCGGCGCGCCCACGGTTCGAGTTCTTCGGTGCTGTAGAGATAGTCGTAGCGCTCGTCGGCGCGCTCGTGCTTCCACCACGTCTTCGCGCTGCGGCCGTGGAAGCGGACGTAGGCGACCGCAGCGGTCGCATCGGCGCTGGGTTTCATGAGGCTGCGGAATTGCGGTTCGTCGACGTTGCACCACCCGATCTCCATACCCCCGAGGAACTCGAGCGTCTCGTTGGTTTGCCATTCGCGGTTGCGGAACTCGGCGACGAGCGGCAGATCGGTGAGCGCCTCGCGCAAGCGGCGGATATGTTCGATCGTCTCGTCGTTGGGATGGAAGCTGTTCGGGAACTGCATGAGCGCGCAGGCGAATTTCTGCGCATCGACGAGCGGCGCGATGCTTTCGCGAAAATACTTTGCGTCATCGAGATTCGCGTTGCCGTGCGCCGCGACGTGCGTGACCGAACCCGGCAGCTTTGCGGTGAACCGGAACGTCTGCGGCGTATTGTGCGCCATCGTCGCAAACGTTTTCGGCGACGCGACCCGGTAGTACGTCGCATCGATCTCGACCGCGGCAAAGCGACGGGAGTAGAAGCGCAACATCTCGCGCGGCTTAGTGGTCGCCGGATAAAATGTCCCGAGCCAGTCGGCGTAAGAATAGCCGCAGGTACCGACGTACAGCACTTCGTATGCGCCCTTAAGTGGAATGGCGACGGACGTTATGGCTTATGGTCATCGTACAGGCGGTGATGGTGGGCTCATATCAGATTTCGTCCCCGTTCATGCCCCAGTTCCTCATCTCGCTCGGAGTCCATCCGCTCGCCCAAGTCGAGTATTGGACGGGTGCGATCCTCGCATCCAGCTCGATCTTCTCCGCGGTCGCATCGCCGTTCTGGGGCAATTTGAGCGATCGCTGGGGACGCAAGGCGATGGTCTTGCGCTCCTCGATCGCGGTCGGAATCACGATGGGGCTGACGGGCCTTTGCCAGGACGTCTGGCAGGTCGTCGCAACGCGCGTCCTGATGGGACTTTTCAGCGGCTTCTCGGCGTCGGCGATGGCGCTCGTGGCGACGCAGGTCCCCGAAGAGAATCTCGGCTCGGCGCTCGGGTGGCTTTCGACCGGCCAGATCGCGGGCACGCTGATCGGCCCGCTCGTCGGCGGGCTGTTGGCCGACCAAATCCGCGATTATCGCGCGGTGTTCTTTTACTCCGCCGCCGGCATCATGTTCATCGGCGTATCCCTCACGCTGCTCGTCCGCGAAGGCTTCGAACGCGGCGAGCTTTCCACGACGCGGGTCTCCATGTGGAACCAATTCAATCGCGTCGTCCGCCATCCCGACCTTGCGCCGATGTTCGTCGTCATCTTGCTCGCGCAGGTCACGGCGATCGGCTTGACGCCGATCCTGCCGCTCTACGTTGCGAGTATCGTCGGGAACGTTTCGTGGCTTGGGACGGCGACGGGCGCGGTCCTCGCGGTCACCGGGCTCGCGGGACTCATGGCGGCGCCGTTCCTGGGACGGGCGGGTGACACGTCGGGGTACCGGCCGGTCCTCTTGACTTCGCTTGCCGGGGCGGCGCTCTTCACGCTGCCGCAAGCGATCGTGGGCAACATCGGGGCCTTCATCGGTTTGCGGTTCGGCGTCGGCATCTTCCTGGGCGGAATCTTGCCGAGCGCCAATGCGATCATCGGGCGGATCGCGCGGCCCGAAGAGCGGGGGCAAATCTACGGGATCACCTCGACGGCGCAGTTCCTCGGGCGCTCCATCGGCCCGTTGCTGGGCGGCATCGTCGCGGCGCACTTCGGGTTCTCCGCGGTCTTTTTCGTGTTCGGCGGACTGATGCTCGCGAACTTGGTCTGGGTGGCCGCAAACGTTCGACCAGCAACCGTGTCCTGACGGCATATGCCGCTCGTATCGCTGAAAATTAACGGTCTTAAACACAAGATCGAGCTCGAACCGAACGTCACGTTGCTTGACGCGCTGCGCGAGCGGCTCGGATTGACCGGGACGAAGAAGGGCTGCGACTTCGGCCAGTGCGGCGCGTGCACCGTACTGATCGACGGCCGCCGGGTTCTCGCTTGCTTGACGCTCGCGATGATGCATAAAGAGGCCGAAATCACCACGATCGAAGGCGTCGCGGTCGCCGGAAGGCTGCACTCTCTGCAGACCGCCTTCATCGAGCACGACGCATTCCAATGCGGCTTTTGCACGCCGGGGCAGATCATGTCGGCGCTCGGAGTCGTCCAGGAAGGTCATGCGAAAACGGACGACGAGATCCGCGAGGCGATGAGCGGGAACATCTGCCGGTGCGGGGCCTACACGAATATTTTGGCGGCTGTACGAGAAGAGGTCACGCGTGCAAGCGTTTGAGCTCCTGACCGCGCGCAAGACCGACGATGCGCTGGCGCTGATCGCGCAGTATGAGGGCGCCGCCTTCATCGCGGGCGGTACGACCGTAGTCGATTTGATGAAATGCGGCGTCACGCTCCCGCCGGTCCTGATCGACATCAACGGGCTGCCATTCGGGGAGATCGACGCGAACGAGGAGCGCATCCGCATCGGCGCGCTGGTCCGCAACAGCGACGTTGCCTACGATAGGAACGTCGTGCACCGGCTTCCCATGCTCTCGAAAGCGTTCTTGAGCGGAGCCTCAGGGCAACTGCGAAACATGGCGACGGTCGGCGGGAATCTGCTGCAGCGCACGCGCTGTCCGTATTTCCGCGATCCCGCCTCGCGGTGCAACAAACGCGAGCCTGGGACCGGGTGCGATGCATTCGAAGGGATTCACCGGGGCCACGCGATCCTGGGGACGAGCAACCACTGCATCGCGACCCATCCCTCCGATGCGGCGGTCGCGCTGATCGCGCTCGACGCGGTCGTCGAGCTTGCGGCGCCCGGCGGGACGCGCCGCGTCCCGATCGAGGAGTTCTATATCGTCCCGGGCGCGACACCGTCGATCGAGAACGTCCTGCTCAAAGGCGAGCTCATCACGGCGGTCGAGATTCCGCTCGGCGCCGCGCAACGTAACGCGACGTACTTGAAAGTCCGCGACCGTGCGTCGTACGAGTTCGCGCTCGTCGCGGTCGCGGCTGGTCTTGAGTTCGACGGCGGAACGATCACGCAGGCGCGCCTCGCGCTCGGTGGCGTCGGGGCGATCCCGTGGCGCGTCCGAGGTGCGGAGCAGGTCTTGGCCGGCAAGAAGGCGGGTCCGCAGGCCTTCAAAGAGGCGGCCGAAGCGGCGCTCGAAGGCGCGATCCCGCGGCGCGACAACGCGTTCAAGGTTGAATTGGCGAAGCGCGCGGTCGTCCGTGCGCTCGAAACGGTGGTGCGCGAACGATGACGGCGACGGTAACGCGCGAATCGATCGTCGGAACCCCGGTCGATCGCGTCGACGGGGGCCTCAAGGTTACGGGGCAAGCGCAATACGCGGCCGATACGCCGGTCGAGCACGCCGCCTTCGCCGTCCTCGTCTCGAGCACGATCGCGCGCGGCCGGATCCTCGCGATCGAGACGGAAGCGGCTGCGGCGATCCCGGGCGTACTCAAGATCTTCACCCACGAGAATGCGCCGCGTTTCAAGCAGCCCGATCCGGATTGGATGAATGCGCTCGTCCCTTCGCAGACGTTCATGCCTCTGCAGAGCCCCGAGATCATCCACTACGGACAACAAGTCGCCGTCGTCGTCGCCGAGACGTTTGAAACCGCGCGCGCCGCCGCAGCGCTCGTCGAGGTCGCTTACGAAGTAAAGCCGCCGCTCCTCTTGTTACACGATCCCGCGGCGCCGCGCTTCCAGCCCGATGTTTTCTTCGGCGAGCCGATGCAGGACGCGCGCGGTGACGTCGACGCCGCTCTCGCCGATGCCGGCGGCCGCATCGACGCAACGTATACCACTCCGATCGAATCGCACAACGCGATGGAACCGCATGCGACGATCGCGCAATGGAACGGCCACCGTCTGATCGTCCACGAGCCCTCGCAGTGGATGATCGGCACGCGGAACTACCTCGCCAAGGTCTTCGACCTCGCGCCCGAAGACGTCCACGTCATCTCTCCGTTCGTCGGCGGCGGCTTCGGCGCCAAGGGATTCTCGCTCCCGCACAGCGTCTTCGCCGCGATGGCGGCACGCGCGATCGGCCGCCCGGTGAAGCTGATGCTGAGCCGCGCGCAAGTCTTCACGACGACCGGACACCGCGCGCAAACGGAGCAGCATCTGCGTATCGGCGCGAGCGACGACGGTCAGCTCACCGCCATCGATCATGCCTCGACGATCAGCTCGTCGTACGCCGGCTGGTTCATCGAGCCGCCCGGGTTGACGACGATGTTCCTCTACGCCTGCCCAAACGTTCGTATTCGTCACGAGGCGGCGACGCTCAATCTGCCGGCCCCGTGTCCGATGCGCGCGCCCGGGGAAGCGCCTGGGATGTTCGCGCTCGAGTCGGCGCTCGACGAGCTCGCTGCCCAGCTCGAGATCGATCCGATCGACTTGCGCATCCGCAACGACGCGCAGACCGATCCGAAAACGAAGCTGCCGTTTTCGAGCCGCCACCTCGTTGAATGTTTGGAGGCCGGCGCCGATTGGTTCAAGTGGGACCGGCGGCCGAAGAAGCCGCGCCAGATGCGCGACGGCGACGAGCTCGTCGGCTGGGGCGTCGCGACGGCGACGTATGCCGGCCTGCGCGGTCCTGCGAGCGCGCGCGTCCGTAAGGAAGACGATAGGTACATCGTCGAGGTCGCGACCCACGATCTCGGCACGGGGATGTACACGATCATGACGCAGGTCGCCGCCGAAGCGCTCGGCGTCCCGATTTCGCAAGTCGAATGCCGGATCGGCGACTCGCGCTTCCCGCCCGCGCCGGTCGCCGGCGGCTCGCAAAGCACCGCAAGCGTGATGCCTGCGGTTCAGGCGGCGTGTCTTAAATTACGCGAGAGCGGCGGCGAGATGGCTGAAGCCGATGCGGCACCAGGCGACGAGCAGGGACGCTATTCGTTCCAGTCGTTCGGCGCACAATTTGCCGAAGTCCGCGTTGATGAAGCGATCGGCCGCGTCCGCGTCTCCCGCTTCCTCGGCGTCTTTGATTGCGGGAAAATCCTCAACCCGAAGACCGCGCGCAGTCAGATGCTGGGCGGGATCGTGTTCGGAATCGGCCAAGCGCTTTTCGAAGAAGCCGTCGTCGATCCGCGTACGGGCCGTTTACTGACGGACAGCATGGCGGAATACCGCGTCCCAGTAAACGCCGACGTCGGCGAGCTCGAGATTCTCTTCGTCGAGGAACCGGACTACGTGCTCAATCCGCTCGGAGCGCGCGGCGTGGGCGAGATCGGGATCACCGGCGTCGCCGCCGCGATCGCCAATGCAATCTATCACGCGATCGGCAAACGCCTGCGCGACCTGCCGATCACTCCGGAGAAGCTGCTCTAGCGAGATCGGTCATTTAGTCGCGGATGTCTTGGAGGAACCAATCGGTCGGAATTTCGCGGCCGATGCCCTGCTTGCGAGCCGCTTCATACGCCGCGGACGCGACCGCGAAGAATTGTAAACCTTGCAGATTGCCGCGTTCCGAATAGGTTATTTGCAGTGGAGACGTTCGGCCCGCACGGCCGCCCAAGACGTCGGCCAAAGTCACATCGCTCAGGTCGGTAACGACGGCAGCAGATGCTTTACCCGACTTGACCTGGTTCCACACGGGTGCGTGCGGAGCCGCGAGGTAGACGAGAAATTCGTCGGCCGTGCGCAACTCGGGATGGCCGAGCGGAGCGGGCGTCGTACCGAAACGCAACCGGAGGTCAAAACGCGCGACGGCGTCCGGTTGCGGTCGCCCGCCGACTGCAACGACGTGCATCCCCTTGTCTAGCCAGTCACCCCAGAGTACGGCGACGGCCGAATCCGTGCATGATGCGACGATATCCGCACCGCGGCAGGCTTCGTGCGGCTCATCGACGGCTACCGCGGCAATCCCGAGCCGCTCGTGGACCTCCCGGGCATACTGTTCGCGATTCTCCTTCGTAGGGCTATAAACGGTAACATGCGAGATCGGCCGGACCCGCGTGAAGGCCTCGATGAACGCGCGGGCCATTCCACCCGAGCCGAGCATTCCTACCCTGTGCGAATCCTCGCGCGCTAGGAGTTTGACTCCGATCGCGGCATCGCCGGCGACGCGCAAATGCTGCAAGTAGCCGTCATTTAAGATCGCTACCGGCTCACCCGAATCGATGTCGTTCAAGAGAACTAGGCCGCAATAACGGCCGGGCCGCGACGCATACTTTTCCTGCGTGCGCACCCCGTTGTACTCCTGTTCGAAGATGACATCGGACTTCATCCGGATCGCGAAATAACCGGCCGTCGACCCGCCTTCCATCGTCCCGAACTGATAGAAATGCCCGGCCCGGTGGGTCGGGATCCGGATGTCGATGCGCGGGCGGCAAACCGCCTCGTCTTCGACATAGGCCCGATAGGCGCGCTCGAGTGCGGCGATCGTATCGTCGATCGTGAGGACCCGCGAGATGTCATCGTTGTTCAACAGCAGCACAGGCTATCCACCAAGACCGAACAGGGCTTTGAATTCTGAAACGAGCGTATTGTATTGCGCGCGGTTCGGCGCAGGCAAGATATAGTAGGGTTGGTTTCGAGAAAATACTCGCGCATTGTTGGCGATGTCCGCGCGCGCGCAATTCCGCCCGCTTCGGTCGACTATGAACTGCTGGCCCTCCCGTGAGAGAATCCACGACAAGAAAGCGCGCGCTGCGTCTGAGTGCGGCGCGTTTTTGGCCAGCGAAATCGTCGTCGGCGTCATAATGAGCGGTCGCGGGTTTATGAATGCAACCGGCCGCCCACGACGTTGCTCGTGATCGGCCATGTAGCCGTATGCCGTTGGCGTTACGTCAAACTCCCCGGCGCTTAGTTGCATAACCGTCTCGGTGTGTCCGCTCGTCATGAGGGGCCGGTTCGCTGCAATTCTCTGAAGAAGAGCGCGCGCATCGGATTGCGTTGCCAGCACGCCGGCATACCAATTGAATGCCGAGGCGTCGATCCCTATCTTGCCGCTCCATTCCGGCCTCGCAAGGTCTGCCAGCGACGTCGGCGCTCGCAGACCGTCGGCTCGCACCTTTTGCGGATTCCACGCGATCACCGTCGTGTCGTAGTATAGCGTCGTCCAGTAACCATTCGGATCATAGCTCCCCACGATGAATTTATCGCGTACGTCGGGATGGAAGACTTGTAACGCTCCCGCCTCCTGGAGCTGCTCCATCGGCAATTCGTCAGCGGAAATGACGTCCGCACTGAATTTCCCGGCCGTTTGTTCGATCGTGATGCGCGCCGGAATCTTGTTGCCTTCCATCCGCAGCGGTTGAAGTGAAATGTTGGGATGCGTCTGCTCGAAGCGTTGCGCGACCGCATTGAGGGTCAGCGTCTCGAGCGAGGTGTACCAGACGACTCGTTCCTGAACGTCGCTTGCGCCCGTGAGCATATAAGCGGCGCCGGCAGCGGCGAATCTGCGCCGGGTAAGCGAGCGGATCATCTGCTCTAGAGCGGGAGTCCTCCGGGTTTGCTGACCGGGATCCAGGCGGTGTTGGCCACGTCGAAGCGGACCATGATTGCGGCGCTCGCGTCGACGCCGCGTTGGCTTCCGTTCGTGAAGTCCAGGAAGCCGTTGATTCCCGGAACGCCCTTGACTTTCTCGATGTAGTCGTGAATCTGTTTGGGCGTCGGATTTTCGGGCAAGTGACGCAGCGCGTCGACGACGACGAGGATCGCGTCCCACGGGACGGCGTTGAGCGTGTCCGGCTTGGGCACGCCGACGTCCTGCATCGCGGCGAAGAAATCAGCCTGCACTTTGCGCACGGAGGCCGGTTCGGCCGAGGTGTTCCCCATGAAGCGCAAAGCGGTGAAGTACATGTTCTTCGGCAGGAACGCCTTGTATTGCGCCATCTGCGCGTAGCTCACGTTCCCGGCATTGGTGAAGACCGGGATCTCGATCGCGCTGTCCGTGATCCCGCGGCAAACGGTTCCGAACGGCGTCCCGGTGACCCACGTGATGATCGCCTGGGCGCCCGAGGCCTTGATCCGCGCGAGCTGCGCGTTGATCCCGACGTCCGCCGGAGCGAAGTGCTCGAAGTCGACGATCTCCATGTCCTTGAACTCGGGCAGCGCGAGATTCTCTTTGATGATGTTGTCGCCGTCTTGGCCCGTCGCATCGGTCGTGTCGAGGACGGCGACTTTCTTCCAACCCTTCATGTGGAAGAAGCGAATCCCGGCGAGCGCCAAGTCTTTCGTCGAGACGGAGGCCGAGAACGCGTAGCTTCCCGGGTCCGGATGGATCGACGGGGCGAGGCAATAGTTCACGATCTGGTCCTTGACGAGCGGCCAAACGGCGTAGCACGGCGCCGAGAACCCGGGGCCCAGGATGACCGGGACCTTTTTGGAGACCATGTCGTTGAAGATCTGCACCGCGAGCTGCGGATTGGTCTGATCGTCTTGAACGATAAAACGTACGGGCCGTCCATGGATCCCGCCGGTGCGGTTGATGAACTTCTCGGCTGCGCGGATCGCAGTCGTCTGTCCCGTGCCGACGAACGCGCCCTGTCCGGTCTGCGAGGTCTCCGCATAGACGTCGTACGTATCGGCCGCGTTCGCTCGGGCCCCGATCACCATGACGGTCAAAAGCGCTCCGAGCAGGAGAGTCGTGAGACGTCGCATGAGCGTACCTCCGTGGTTACGGAGGTCATTCCTAGGCATGGCATCGCGCTCCTCGGCGAGGACGAAGTGCGCGTCGAGGGGCGCGCCAAAGTCAGCGGTGAGGCCAAGTTTGCAGCTGACTTCGAGCTGCCGGGCTTATTATGGGCAGCGTTCCTGCGCAGCTCGGTCCCGCACGCGCGGATCGCGAAGATCGAGACGCGCGCTGCCCGCGCGATCTCCGGCGTCCATGCGGTCCTGACCGGCAACGACGTCGGCGAGCACTACTACGGACGCGCGCTGTTCGACCGGCCGGTCATCGCGACCGACCGCGTCCGTTTCATCGGCGACACCGTTGCGGCCGTCGCGGCCGAGTCGCGCGAGATCGCGGAAGCCGCTGTCCTGGCGATCGAAGTCGAATACGATGGGCTGCCGGCGGTCTTCGAGCCACGCGAAGCGCTCAAGCCGGACGCGCCGGTTTTGCACGAACGCTTCAACGACTATCCGTACTTGGGCAAGCAGCGGCCCGTCCCGCCGCATCCGAACATCCATGGCCACGTGATCGACGCAAAAGGCGACGTGGAAGAAGGCTTTCGCAACGCGGCGCGCATCTTCGAGCACAGTTTTACGACGCCGCGATATCACGGCGGATTCATCGAACCGCGGGCGACGCTGGTCTGGATCGACGACGCCGGAAAAATCCACGTCGTCTCGACCAACAAGTCGCCGTTCCTGTTGCGTCAGCAGCTCTCGGTCTGCGCGGGGATCCCGGTCGAATCGATCGTCGTCGAGCAAGCCTACATCGGGGGCGATTTCGGAGCCAAGGGCTTCTCGGTGGACGAGTTTCCGTGTTATTACCTTGCGCGTGCGACCAAACGGCCCGTCAAATACGTCAAGACTTATCTGGACGACATGCAGACGACCAATGTCCGGCACCCCGCCGAAATCGCGATCAAGAGCGGCGTCGATCGCGAAGGCCGTTTCACGGCGATGGACATTCGCGTCCTCTACAACGGCGGAGCATACGCAGCCGGAAAACCGGTCCCGACGTTGCTCCCCGGCGGAGCGGCAAAATCGCCGTATTCGATCCCGCACATGCGACAAGAGCGGGCGGCCGTCTATACCAACACGATTCCGTCAGGCCACGTGCGCGCGCCGGGCGACATCCAGATTCATTTCGCGGTCGAGTCGCATGTCGACATGATCGCGCACGAGCTCGGGATCGATCCGATCGAGTTCCGGCTGCGCAACGCGATCGGGGAAGGCGAGCCCGACGTCGACGGGACGCCGTACCGCGAGCCGCGCGCCGTCGCAGTCCTCGAGGAGCTGCGGCGCCAAATGGCTGCACCCTTGCCGGCGGGACATAGCCGCGGGATCGCGCTCGCGGTGCGCCATATCGGCGGCGGCAACACCAACGTGACGCTGAGGCTGGAACCTTCCGGTGCGGTTCGCGCTCGCAGCGGGGTCGCCGATCAAGGCGGCGGTCAACTGACGGTCTTGCAGCGCGTCGTCGCGGCGTCGTTGGGGATTCCGCTCGCGCGCGTGCACGCCGAGGCCGGCTCGACCGATGCCGCCGGCTTTGATCAGGGTGCCGGCGGAAGCCGCGAGACCCACGTGATCGGCCGCGCAGCGATCGCCGCGACGCAACAACTACGTACGGCGCTCGAGGCATCAGGATGGAACGGTACGCCGGAAACGTGGGAGGCGGCCGTGAACGCCCTGCTCGCCGACCAACCGGGCTATGAAGTGAAAGGGACCTATGCGTCGGCGCATCACGAACACGAGCCCGATTGGAGCAATTTCGCCGGCTACATGGTCGAGCTCTCGCTCGATCGCGAGACCGGTGCGTTCACGATGCACGAGATCGTCCTCGTCGCCGACGTCGGTACTATCATCAATCCGGTTGCGCACCAAGGGCAGCTGAGCGGCGGCGTCGTCTTCGGAATCGGCTCGGGCGCGACCGAAGAGCTGGTCGTCGAGGACGGCAAGATCCTCAATCTCAACCTGGGCGACTACAAGTTGCCGACCCAAGCCGACGTCCCGCCGCTGCGGACGATCCTCTTGCCGCCGGCCGGCGGCCCCGGCCCCTTCGGCGCGAAGATGGCCGGCGAAGTCAGCACCTCCGGCGTCGCCCCCGCGATCGCCAACGCCGTCGCCGCCGCCTGCGGCGCCCGGGTCACCGAGCTTCCGGTCACGGCCGAGCGGGTTTTCGCGGAGTTGGATCGAACAAACGTTCGGTAAATGCAGCTGGGACTGTTCGTGCCGGAGGCGCGGGTGTCGATCGTCCGAGGTGCCACGGGTGAGATCGACTACCTCCCGGGAGCCTTTGAGGCCGCGAGCAGCTCCCAGCTCTTTACGAAAATCCACCGGAACGCGGGATGGAAGGCCGAACGGCGGCCGATGTACGATCGGATCGTCGACGTGCCACGCCTGACCGCACGGCTCGAACTCGCTGCGGTCGCGGCCGATCCCGAGCTGCGAGAGATGCACGAGCGGGTCGAAGCGGTCACGGGCGCCTCGTACAACAGCATCTCGCTCAACCTGTATCGCGACGAACGTGACAGCGTCGCCTGGCACAACGATCACGAGGACGAACTCGTCCCCAATCCGGTGATCGCGCTCCTTAGCCTCGGCGCCGCGCGCGAGATGCGGATTCGCTCTAAAACGGTGCCCCGCCGGACGTTCCAGCTCGATCTCGAGCCCGGAAGCGTCCTAGTGATGCGCGGTGTGACGCAGCATCACTGGGAGCATCACATTCCCAAGGAGCGCCGGGCCGTCGGCCCCCGCATCAGCGTGGCGTTCCGCCAGCGCCCCGAGGGCTAGCTGTTCGAGTTGACCTGCGTTCCGACGCCGAAGAGGTTGAGCGTGTCCGACGCCGGCGCCGTGCTCTGATTTGGCTGCGGCGGAGGCGGAGGTGTGGTCGATTCATTGGTGACCGGCGGAGTCGGTGGCGTCGGAGACGTCTGAGGCCCCGTTTGAACGACCGTGACGGTGCTCGTGACGCTCGTGGTGTACGACATATCCCCCTACTTTCGGCGTTGTGCTGTTTCGTCCCCACCCAGGGCCAGCATCTCGCGCACCCGCGGGTGCGTCCCCTCGACGGTTTTCGCCCATTGGGCATACGGCGGGACCGGCTCGCCGATCCGAAAGAGGAAATAGTAGACCGAGAGGTCGCCGACGTATTTGAAGCGCTTGCGAATGTCCGTACGCAGCGCATCGTAGTCTTTGAACGACCGCAGGTATTTCCCGAAGCCGCCGAACTCGCGGTCGAGCGCCAAAAGCGTCTTCGCGTTCGCGACCGTCCCCTCGATCTTCTTGCGGCTGCGAACGATCGACGATTCCTCGGCAAGCCAAGCAATTTCAGCACTGGAAAGCCCTGCGACGCGCTGCGGATCGAAATCGTGAAAAGCGCGCTTGAAGTCGTCCCACTTGCTATCGATCAGCGCCCACGAGAGTCCCGCCTGAAAGACGGCCTTCGTCAGGACCTCGAGATAATCGCCGAGCTTCGCCGGCGCAATGCGCTCGGGGATCGCCACAGGGGCGTAGCTTCCCCGCACATAACGTTTCTCCGTCCTCGCGCGTGGCTGAACGCGCGCCTCGGGCGCGCGACGGTGACCGCTCAGGTTGACCTGTCGGAGTCCTACTTATGAAGAGCATATCGCGTCGTAAAGCCATGGTCGGGGCTGCTGCGACTGCTGCAATCACGTCGTTCCCGCCGCTCGTGAGCGGACAAGAAGTCGTCAAGCTCTCGTGCGGGATCGCGAACACGATCAGCGATGCGCCGTGTTTTATCGCCGAAGAGAAGGGCTACTGGAAAGAGCAAGGACTCGACGTCAGCTTGATCGCGTTCGACTCGGGTGCGAAGATGAACGGGGTGTTGGGGACCGGTCAGCTCGACTGCGCGGCCGCCGGCCCGTCAGCCGGTCTTTACAACGGTTTGGCGCGTGAGATCTACATCAAGATCGTCGCCGACAAGGCGTCGACGCCGCCGGGCTACGGGTTCTCGCCGATTCTCGTGCGCAAGGCGTTGATCGACAGCGGCAAAGTCAAGATCTTGCACGACGTCAAGGGGATGACATGGGCCGAGCCCGCCGAGGCATCGGTGAGCTTTTGTACCTCGAATGCCGCGTGGCAAAAGGCGGGCCTTACCCACAAAGACCTCAACGAAGTGTTCATGGGCTTTCCGGATCACATCGCGGCGTACCAAAACGGCTCGATCGATGCCGGCAATACGTCCGAGCCGGCCGCGACGCGCGCCGTCGAGCTCGGCGCCGCCGTTCGCTTCTGGACCAACGATCAGTTCTACCCGAATCAGCAGATCGCGACGGTCCTTTACAGCACGCAGTTCGCGGACAAGAAAGAAGTCGCGGTCCGCTGGATGGTCGGTTATCTGAAGGCCGTCCGCTTGTACAACGACGCGCTCAAAGACGGCCACTACGCCGGTCCGGCCGCAGCCGAGGTCATCGCGATCCTCTCGAAGCGGACCGCGGTCAAGAACCCGGAGATTTACCGGGCGCTCACGCCGAACGGCTGCGATCCCAACGGCAAGCTGAAGGTCGAGAGCCTCAAGCGCGATCTACAGATGTTCAAAGACGCAGGCTACGTGAAAGGGAACCCGACGGTCGAGCAAGCCGTCGATACGTCCAGCGTCGAGGCCGCGCTCAAGATCATCGGGCCGTATAAGAAGAGGACGGCTTAGCGGATCGATGCCTCGGCGTCGCTCATCCACGTGATGACGTCGTCGAGCTTGCGCGGACGCGTCTTGGCTTCATCGAGCGCTTGAGTTCCCATGTAGATCGTCCCGACGATGCGGTCGCTCGGGTCGAGTCCGAGGAATTTCTTGACCTCGGGATCGTGCACCATCTTCCCGGTCTTCCAGCCGGTGTGGATGCCTTTGCTCTGCGCGGCGATCATCAGATTTTGCACGGCGGCTGCGGTCGCCGCGAAATCCTCTTCGGCGATCTCGGGATTTGGGTCGGTCCGCGTGCTGACGATGATCAAGGTCGGTGCGCGCAGGGGCTTTTTCGATTCGCCTTCGACGAACGCGTCGCGCGCGGCGGCGTCGATGCTCGCGCCCGCACGCTCGGCCCAGAAGCGGCCGAGCCGCTCGCGTGCCGTGCCCGTGATGACGGTGAAGCGCCACGGCTCGGTCATGCGGTGGTTCGGCGCCAAAGTGGCGAGCTCGATCAGCTCGCGGATCGTCTCGCGCGGCAGTTCCCCCGCCATTTTCCCAATGGTCCGGCGCGCGCGAATCGCTTCGATGACAGTCATAGCCGGGAGTCTTTAGAAGGCGGGAAGGCCCGTGCCTGCCGAGGCTCGTACGCTACCTAGAGAAGGCGATGGAGCAGCCCGGGAAAGTTACCGCCAAGGACGACGGTCGCGCGGGCATTTCGTCTGCGCGTTGGTTTCGCATGCTCGACACGGCCTCGCCGACCGGCCTGGCAGTGATCGATCTGGACGGCAAGGTCATCTTGGCCAACCGCTTCCTGATCGATCTGGGCGGATACGATCCGACTGGGCCGAACTTGTCGCTGCTCGATTGCATCGTCGCGAACGAGCGGGCCAACGTGAAGAGCGTTTTCGAGAGAGTTCGCGCGGGCGAGACGGTTCGTTTCGAGACGCTCTTCCGCCATTTATTCGGCGGATCGACTCCGATCGGGGTCACGATATACCCGCTCTACCGCCGTAAGAGAATCGTTGCGGTCGGTGTGCGCGTTCACGATCGATCGCAGTTTCGCGAGGCGGAGGAGCGGCGGCTCGAGAACCGGGAAAGTCTCCGGTTGCGGCAGCTTTACTTGGTCGCGGCCTCGGCCGGCCGAACGCCCGCGCAGCAGATTCAAGCGCTGCTCGAACTCGGGAACGAAATCTTCAAGACGGATGCGGCGTACATCAACGAGATCGATGGCGAGGAGGTGGTTGCGCTCTATGTTACCGGAAGCGGCGCGCGACGGGGCCCCGGTCATCGTCGCAAACTCGAGGAGTCCTTCACTAAGTATGCCTTGAAGACGAAGAGCGTCGTTGCGGTCGACAATATCGATCTGTCGCCGTGGAGAGACAGCCCCGTGCATGCGAGCCTTTCGTGGACGGGCGCGATCAGCGTGCCGGTTGAGCGCTTCGGAAAGGTTTACGCGACGATGGTGTTCGCGACGAATGCGCCGGGCGGCCACCATTTCTCCGAGAGCGACAAGGAGCTCGTTCATCTCATGGCGGCGCTGTGCGGATCGACGCTCGAACGTCTTGCTCATGAAGAACGCCTCGGCGCGCTTGCCTTCTACGATGCGCTGACCGGCTTACCGAATCGCGTCCTCTTCGACGATCGTGTCGAGCAGACGCTGGTGGCGGCACGCCGCCACGAGCAGAAGTTCGCGATCGTGTTCTTCGACCTCGACGACTTCAAGGACGTCAACGACATGTACGGCCATGCGGCCGGCGACGAACTCTTGCGCGTCGTTGCACACCGTCTGCAGGCCGTTGCGCGCGAAAGCGACACCTTTGCGCGCCATGGCGGCGATGAGTTCGTCGCGCTGCAGCGCTTCGTTCGATCCCCCCAGGACGCGATGCGCATGGCTCGCCGCGTCAACGAGACCTTGCGCCAGCCGGCTGCGATCAACGGCGTCGTCCTTACGGTCTCGGCCAGCATCGGGGTCGCGCTTTATCCCGATCACGGGACGACGGCGAGCGAGCTCCTCGCCCACGCCGATGCAGCGCTCTACCGCGCAAAGAACTCGGGACGCGATTGCGCCGTCCTCTATCAGGAGCTCGTCCCGGCGACGAGCTAGCTCCGCAGTCCCATCCGTTCTAAACGCGGTAGGACCTCGCTGATAAAATAGGGCAGCTCGTCGACGTAGTTGACGAACGAGAAGCAGATGCCCTCGACGCCCGCGTGCGCGACCTTGGCGAGCTCGTCGGCGACGCGATCCGGATCGCCGATCAACCCGTAACCGCCGTGGCCGCCGGCATAGCGGACGCGGAATTTCTCGTAGTGCTCGCGCGACATCGAGCCGCTGCTTGCCAAGCTGAGTTCCATGAGATGCTCGACGGCTTCCCAGTCGCCGTTCTCCTGGGCGTAGTAGTGGTGATAGTCGTCGGCCTCTTTCTGCGTCGGACGGCAAACGACGTAGCCGTTCGCGTAGACGCCGACGTCGCGGCCGACATCCTTTGCGGCGGCCGTCGTGTCGATGACGTCCTGGGCGATGTCCTCGAGTGTCTTGAGCGGGCGGAAGAGCACGTCGCAGTTGTCGATGCCGAATGCGCGGCCGGCCGGTGACGCTCCGGCGTTCATCACGAGCGGCCGGGTATGACCGTACGGTTTCGGTTCTACTTGCACGCCTTTGAGCTGGAAGAAGCTGCCCTCGAAATCGAATGCGCCGTCGGTCTCCCACATGCGCGAGATCGCCGCGATCCACTCGCGTCCGTATTCATAACGGTTGTCGTGATCGCGTTGCTCGACGCCGAACATGTCGAACTCATCCTGGTTCCAGCCGCAGACGATGTTGAGGCCGAAGCGTCCGCGCCCGACGTGGTCGGCCGTCACGAATTGCTTGGCGGCGAAAACGGGATGGACGAGCGGCGCGTGGACGGTCCCGAAGACGTTGATCCGCTTCGTCTGCGCGAGTAGCCCGCACGCCCACGTGATCGTCTCCCACGTCGAGCCCTCGAAGTTGGTCTCGCCGCCGTAACCGCGCCAGCGCCCGATCGGGAGCATGAGATCGATCCCGGCCTCGTCGGCCATCTGGGCAAGGCGGACGTTGTCTTCCCAGGTATTGGCCCAGCGCTCCGGCACGCGCGTCGCCGCCCGCCCCGATGAGCAGTTCGCGCCGAAGATGCCGAGCTTGAATTTGTTCGGGCTAAACGTCCGGATGCGGCTGGGGAGCGGCGTCGAGGTGCCGATCATCGCGAGGTTTCTTCGCGGCTTCGGCGCAAATCATCTTTGGGGGTAGAGACTCGATGCTGACACCGCAAGAGAACGAACGCCTGACGCGCGTCGGACCTGGGACGCCGATGGGAAAGGTCTTCCGGCGCTACTGGCTCCCGGCCGCGCTCTCGACCGAGCTGCCGGAACCCGACGGCGCGCCGGTCCGCGTCCGCATCCTCGGGGAAGACCTCGTCGCGTTCCGTGCGACGGACGGGGAGGTCGGTCTGGTCAGCGCATATTGCCCGCACCGGCGCGCGCCGCTGTTCTTCGGCCGAAACGAAGAGCAGGGACTGCGCTGCGTCTACCATGGTTGGAAATTTGACACCACCGGTGCGTGCGTCGATATGCCCTCGGAGCCGCCCGATAGTCTCTTCAAGTCGAAGGTCACGGTCGAGAGCTATCCGACCTACGAAGCGGGCGGGATCATCTGGACGTACATGGGGCCGGCCGGGACGGCGCCGGAGCCGCCGGGCTACGAATTGCTGCGCGTCCCCGCGACGCACCGCTTCGTCTCCAAGACATTCGAGTATGCCAACTTTGCGCAAGCGCTCGAAGGCGGGCTCGACACCGCGCACTCCTCGTTTCTGCACAACATGAACCTGGGTGACAAGTCGTTCTTGCGCAACGCCGATACCGCACCGCGCCTCGAAGTGGAGCGGACCGACTACGGTTTCCGCTACGCCGGGATACGGGCGGTCGGGAGCGAGGACTACGTCCGCGTCTACCATTACATCATGCCGACGACGCAGCTCCGGGGCTTCGTCAGCGGCAACCAGGGCAAGAATCACCTCCCGACGATTCATGGTCATTTTTGGATCCCGATCGATGACGAGACGACGAGCGTCTACAACTTCATGTATTCGTTCTATCCCGAGCAGCCGCTTTCGCTCGAGTATGCGATCCAGCGCGAAACCGATGCCGGTCGCGGGCCCGACGACCTCATCCCCGGGACGTTCAAGCTCAAGCAAAATCTCGCGAACGACTACTTCATCGATCGTCACGTGCAAAAAACGCAGACGTTTACCGGGATCCCGGGGATCAACACGCAAGACATCGCGCTGCAAGAAGGGATGGGCTCGATCGTCGACCGCTCGAAGGAACATTTGGGGACGACCGATCGCGCCATCATCGTCACGCGCCAGCTTCTGCTCGAAGCGGCGGACGAAGTTGAAAAGGATGGAGAGCCCCGGGCGCGCGATCCGCAAACGTACGCGGGTGTACGCGCCGCCGACCGTCTGATCCCCAGCGGCACGCGCTGGCAAGACGCGCTCAAAGAAGACGTCGTTGCGAAGTACTAGGCGATTAGTCCGCTTGGAGAACCTTCGGTAGCCAGACCGAGATGACGGCGGGCGTCCCTTTGCGAATCTGCTCGAGCCCACGCCGCAGCGCAGGCGCGAGTTCCGCGGGGTCGCGCACGGTCTCGCCGAACGCTCCCGCCGCTCGAGCCTCCATCGCGAAATCGACGGGAGGATCGAAATAGCCGCCTTCGAACCCGGCCTTTGCCGCGTAGCTCTCAGGGTACATCGACGCGACGCCGTTCGTCCCCGTGCTGTAGCTGCGGTTTGTGTAGACGACGGTCATGAATGGTGCCTTGTAGTGGGCCGCCGACCAAATTGCCGCGTTCGGGACCGAGTACTGGTAGAATCCGTCGCCGCAAAGGGCGACGACGTCGCGATCGGGAGCGGCGAGCTTCGCGCCGAGGGCCGCGCCCGTCGACCAGCCGCCGCTGCTCCCGGGATTTTTGAAGTACGACTGCGGCTTCGAGGATCTTAGCAGCGCATCGATCGGGGCCGCGTCGCCGACGACCTCTTCCATGATGAGGCAGTCGTCGCCGAGGACTTCAGCGATCTGGTAGGTGAGGAAGAGCGGATCGATCGGCGTTTGTTTGGCCTTCGAGAGCGCTCTTTGCACGAGCCCTTCGCGTTTGGTCCGCGTCGCTTCGCCGACGCGCGCCGTGCGCTCGGCGATACGGCTTCGGTCAGTGTTCGACAGCATGCCCTGCGCCGCTGCGATCAGTGCTTCGATCGTTCGCTGCGCGTCTGCATTCATGCGGACGTTCGCCGGAAACTCGAACGTCGGGATGCGATTGCGAATCGGATCGACGTCGACGACGGCGATGTAGGCGTCGCTCGGCGGGTCGTTCTCGGCGGGCATCCAGGGGACGTTCGCTTCGAGGACGAGGACGGCGTCCGCGTCTTTCAAGCTGCCGTTCCCGACGTAGAGTGGATGATTCTTGGGGAAGCACTGATACGCGCGAATGATCGAGTTGAGGACCGATATGCCCAGGAGCTCGCAGAGCTCGACGAGGAGCGGAAAAGTCTTGGGATTGCGGCCTGACCCCGAGACGATGACGTACGGATTACGCGCGTTGACCAGACGCTCGGCGATCTCGCGAATCGTATCCTCATCCGGCGCGACCGGGCGCGTGACGCCGAGTTGAGCGACAGTCGGGAAACGCGCGCCGTCGATGTGCATCGAGGCGATCTCGCGCGGCAGACTCAAATAAACCGGTCCGGCCGGCTCGCTCATCGCGACCTGCAGCGCGCGGCTGACGATCAGGCCGGGATTGTCCTGATAGTCCAGGCGGTGATCCCATTTCGTATATTGGCGGACGATCCCGTTTTGATCGTATACCTGTTGCATCCAGATGTGGCCGCCGCGATCTCGCGCTCCGCGCATCGAGCCCGGGTACGCGACCGGCGGCCCGCCCGCGGTCATGAGGACCGGCAAACCGCTGCGCCACGCGGTGTGGATCGCGCCGCCGTAGTTGATCGTCCCGGCGTCGACGTGACAGGCCGTTGCGGCCGGCTTCCCCGAAACGGCGGCGTAGCCGAGCGCGGCGTTGAGGCCCGCATGCTCGTGCGTCATCGTGATGAGTCGCGGCGCGGGGCGCCCGTGCGCGTGGGCTTTCGCGATCGCTTCTTGATAGAACGCGATCTCCGATCCCGACATGAAGAAGAGGTGATCGATGCCGCCTAGGGCCATCGAGGCAACGATCGCGTCGCTAACCTCATCGGCTGGGATCTGGGTCCACGCGTGCGTCGCTTCAGCTCGTTCCGTGATGCTCATAGTGTGACGATGGTTCGGCGCTCGGCGCGAAGGTCCCCGATGCGGGCCGGATAATGGGGACCTGTGGGTCTCGATTTCAAGAAGGTGGCCGGCCACGAGTACGTCGAGCGCGCCCGAGCGCTCGCTCCGCGGCTGGAAGCCGCAGCAGCGGAGATCGAACGGAACCGCGAGCTGCCCGAAGCGATCGTCGCGGCGCTCCACGACGCGCAGCTCTTCCGCATGCTCCTCCCGCACGCGTACGACGGCGCCGAGCTCGATCTTCCGACCTACGTCGAGGCGATCGAAGCGCTCGCGCAAGGCGACGGAAGCGTGGCGTGGTGCGTCGGGCAAGCATCGGGTTGCTCGACGGTCGCGGCGTTCCTCAAGCCCGAGATCGCGTGGGAGATCTTCCGCAGCCCGAATGCGGTCCTAGCGTGGGGTCCGCCGGGCGAAGGGTCCGCGATCATCGCCGACGGCGGCTACCGTCTCACCGGGAGCTGGCAATTCGCAAGCGGGAGCCGCCACGCGACGTGGTTCGGTGCGCACGTCCCGATCCGCGAAGCCGGCGGCAAGCCTCAGCTCCTGCAGACCGGCGAGCCCGCGATGCGTACGATGTTGTTTCGCCGCAGCGAAGCGACGATCGAAGACGTTTGGCACGTCATGGGCTTGAAGGGGACCGGGAGCGATAACTATTCGGCGAAGGGCCTGTTCGTCGCGCACGATTTCACGGCACCGCGCGATCACGCGGAGCCCATCGAGGATGGTCCGCTTTACGGCATGTCGCACATGGTCATTTTCGCGGCCAGCTTCGCTGGGATCTCGCTCGGCTTGGCGCGCGCGTCGCTCGACGCGTTCGTCGAGCTGGCCCGCGACAAGCAATCGAAGCAGCTGGACCTCACCCTGCGCGACAGCCCGATCGTCCAGTATCAAATCGGTTTGGCGGAGGCGCGTTTGCGCGCCGCGCGAGCGTTTCTTTTCGAAGCCCTGCGGGCGGCATGGCACTCTGCGGCGACGACCGGCAGCATCCCGATGGACCAAAGGTTCGCGCAGCGTATGGCGACGACGTATGCGATCGGGCAGGGCCGCGACGTCATCGAGACGATCTACAATCTCGCGGGTGCGAGCGCGATCTTCGAATGCAACGCGTTCGAACGCCGGTTCCGAGATGTGCATGCCGTGACCCAGCAGATTCAGGGCCACTTCAGTCACATCGAGAATGCCGGAAAGTACATCCTCGGCCTTGACTTCAGCCGCCGCTATATCTAGGGCGGCCGCTCTTGCGGCCGGGCTCGCGTTCCTCCCGCAGACGGCCCTCGCGTCCATAGACTGGATTCGCGGGACGGGGAGCGCGAGCGCCCACGACAAGCAGCTCGCGCACGACCTCGCCTATGAAGCCGCGATTGGCGATGCCGATAAGAGGTGCACGGGGGCGCACGGTGCGATCAGCGAGCTGAAGAGCTCGTCCACGTACTCACAAGCAACGGACGAGTGGCGGTTCGAAGTGACGATCCGCCTCCTTTGCATCGGAATGGAAGGCGGCGGCATGTAGCGCCTCGAGTGCCTACCTGTTCGGTTTATAGGGCCCGAGTTGCTTGACCGCCTCGCTCGCGAAGGTCGTGTCGACCGTTTGCAGCGCCGTCACGTTGCCCAGCAGGAGGCCTTCGGCGCGATAGAAGGCGATGTCGTGATCCATCGAGGCGACGTTCACGCGCCCGTTCGGGTCGACGCCGTTGGGGACGATCTTGCGGTAGAGCGACGGATCCTTCATCCGCGTCGATGCGACCAAGATCCCGATGACGTCGTCCGCGGTCCGCCCGGCGAGCTTTCCGTCCTTGAGCGCGTCGTTGTAATAGCGCACCCCGCGGATGTAGGCCTTCATGAATTTGAGGGCCGCGTCACGATGCGCGCGAATGAACCCTCCGCCGTAGATCAGGACCGCGACTTCTTGATTGAGGTAGTATTCGTCGTTCCCCATGATGCGTTTGGCGGCACCGCTCTCGATGACCGCGGTCGCGAACGGTTCGATCGTGATTGAGGCATCGATCGATTTGTTCTTCATCCCGACCACGTGATCGGGATAGTCGAGCGCGATCTCGTTCACGTCGGAAAATTTCAAGCCGGCCTTGCGCGTGACCGCATCGAGCTCGGGCCAGGACGAGCTGCCCTTCGCGCTGATCGCGACGGTCATTCCTTTGAGATCCTTCAGCGTCTTGTAGCGGCCGCTCTCGATCAGGTCGGTTCGCACGAGCAGCGGAGCAAAGCCGTACCCCGGAGGATCGCTCGCCTTGTCGGCGACGACGCGCATGTCGATCCCACGAGCGACTGCGTTGAACAGGCCCGCCGACGTCCCGCCGGCGGCGACGTCGAGCTGACCTGCGCCAAGCGGCGCGACCATGCTCGCGGCCGAATCGAACGTCGAATAATCGACGGCGAGGCCCTCTTCTTTGAAATAGCCCTTCTTGTCGGCAATCAAGATCGGCGCGTCGCTGATCGAATTGATGATACCGACTTTGACGGTGTAGCTTTCTTGACTCTCCGCGGCGGTCGTCCAGCCGGCGAGGAGTGCAATGAGCACCAGCAGGCGTATCGACGTGCGCATCGTCGGCAACTCTTTAGACCGATAGGGAAAATTCCTCCAAGCGAGGATTAGTCGAGCGAAAGGGAGATGCCCGATGCCGATGCGCAGATCCTCATTTATAGCGTCCGCAGCGGCGCTTGCGCTCACTGCGCGACCGGTCGGCTCGCAGGCGTTGACGAGCATTCACATCGCATCCGCGCCGGACGAGGACATCGTCGGAGCACTGTGGGGCGTCGAAAGCGGGATCTTTCGCCGGGCCGGGCTTGACGTCACCGTGCAGAAAGCGAACAGCGGCGCGGCGGTCGGCGCCGCCGTCGCGGGCGGCTCGATCGACATCGGGAAGTCAAGCCTGTTCTCCTTAATAACGGCGCACGTCCACGGTCTCCCGTTTGTCCTACTCGCACCGGCCGGGATCTACGACACGAAGGCGCCGATCGCCGCGATGGTCGTCGGGAAGAGCTCGACCTTCAAAACGGCGGCTGACCTGACCGGAAAGACGCTCTCCGTATCGTCGCTCGGCGATCAGAACGCGATCGCGATGCAGGCCTGGATCGACCAGCATGGGGGCGATTCAAAGGCGGTCAAGTTCGTCGAGCTTCCGTCCTCAGCCGCACCGGAGGCCCTCGCGGCCGGCCGCGTCGATGCCGCGACGTTAGGCAATCCGATCCTGAGCGAGGCGATCCAGAGCGGGAAGTGCCGCCTGTTTGCTCATTCGTTCGACGCGATCGCCCCGCACTTTATTCTCGCAGCCTATTTTTGCACGGCGGACTATGCCGCTGCGCACCGCGACACGATCGCGCGCTTTCGGCGCGCGATCGCAGAAGCAGGGAACTACGCCGACCGGCATCAGTCCGAGACCGTCGACGTCCTCGCGCGCTTCACCGGGATCAGTCCCGCCGTCATCAGTTCGATGACGCGCACGCTCGCCGGAAGCGTCCTCGATCCGAAGCTCGTCCAGCCGCTGATCGACATCGCCGCGCGCTACAAGGTGATCCCGGCACCGTTTGAAGCAAAGACGATGTTCTACGAGCAAGCCTAGAAGGAGCGAGCATGCACGCAATCGTGGTAGAGGCGGTCGGCGATCCGAGCGTCCTGCAATGGAAAGAAGTCCCCGATCCGAAGCCGGGAGCCGGACAGGTCGCGATCAGGGTCGGCCTGACGAGCGTGAATTTTGCCGACATCCAGCAGCGTCGCGGGACCGGCGCGGCCGTCGCTAAGACCCCGTTTACGCCTGGACTCGATTGCATGGGGACGATCGTCGCGCTGGGCGAGGGCGTTTTGAATCTCCGCGTCGGCCAACGCGTCTCCGCATCGCCCGATGCCGGATCGTATGCGGAGATCGTCATCGCGCGCGATATGCTGACGTTCCCCGTCGACGGCGCGATTTCCGACGAGGCAGCCGCCTCAGCGACGGTCTTGGTGACCGCCTACAACTTATTGATGATGGCGGCGCGATTGCAGCAAGGCGAATCGGTTTTGATCCACGCCGCGGCCGGCGGCGTCGGATCGACCGCGGTGCAAATGGCGAAGGCCCTGGGCGCCGGGAAAGTCTTCGCAACCGCGGGCGGCGCGGCGAAGGTAAAGCTTGCGCAGAAACTCGGCGCCGACGTCGCCATCGACTATCTCAATGACGATTTTGCCAGAGCGATCACCGAAGCGACGGGCGGAAAAGGCGTCGACGTCGTCCTCGATGCCGTCGGCGGCGACGTTTTTGCGAAGGGGCTCCCGATCCTCGCCAACTTCGGGCGGTACTGCGTCTACGGTCAGTCGGGCGGATCGCCCGGCAGTCTGACGACCGATCTGCTCCACCGCACGAACCGTGCGGTCCTCGGCTACAGCAGCGGTCATTATCGGCGCAACCGGCCGGCTGCGATCAAGCCTGGGATGGAAGCAGCGTTTCAGCTCGTGCGCGACGGTAAAGTCCGCATCCTCGACGGCGGCCGCATCCCGCTGCGTGACGCGGCAAAGGCGCACGAACTCGTCGAGTCGCGCGCCAGCACGGGGCGAGTATTCTTAACGGTGTGAGGTGCTGATGATGCGGATCCCGTGGCGCCTATTCGCCGGCGCACTAGTCCTCGCACTCGTGACTGCATTGCCGGCAGCGACGTCGGGGCAGCAAGCCGAACCGCTGATCCGGATAGGTACCGGCCCTGACGACACGTCGATGCCGCTGATCTATGCCGCACAAGGTGGGCTCTTCAAGAAAGCCGGGCTCAACGTCGAGCTGCAGCGCCTCGCCGGCTCCGCCGTCGTCAGCGCGGCGCTCGCCGGCGGATCGCTCGAGATCGGCAAGTCGAGCGCAATCTCGGTCGTGGCCGCGCATGCGAAGGGTCTGCCGTTCACCGTCATCGGGAGCCTCGCGATCTACAACAGCGAAAAGCCCGACTTTGCGTTCATCGTCCTTGCCAATTCGCCCGTGAAGACGCCCAGAGATCTTCCCGGCAAAGTTCTTGCGGCGGTCTCGCTGCAAGATATGAGCAGCATCGCGACGTTTGCGTGGCTCGAGCAGCAAGGGGTCGATTCGAGCACCCTCAAGTTCGTCGAGATGCCGGCGTCGACGACGCTCGCCGCGATGGAGCAGGAGCGTGTCGCCGGCTCGACCGTCTACGAGCCGGTCCTTTCGGCCGCGCTCGCCACCGGGAAGGTGCGCATTCTCGGTTATCCATACAATGCGATCGGTAAACGTTTCCCCGGCGGCGTGTTGTTCGCGAACGAGAATTGGGTCGGCGCTCACCGCGACCTCGTCGAGCGGTTTCTGCGCGTCATGCGTGAGGCAACCACGTACGTCGCCGCGCATGAGGACGAGTTGGTCCCGATGCTGGCCGCCTTCATCGGCGTGGAGCCGGCGTCGATCGCGAAGACCCGGCACTCCGGCCGCGGCATCACGATCACTCCGGCCGACTTGCAGCCCGTGATCGACGTCGCGGCGAAATACCGGGTGATCCCCAAACCGTTCCCGGCTGCGGAGCTGATCTGCAGCTGCGCTCTGCGCCGCTGAGCGAAACGCCGTCGCGAACCATCATACCGGAAAGGTCGAGTGCCGCATGAGTTCCACCGCCCCGAAGAAGCGCCGCAGTATCTTTGCCAAAGGCGCGAGCCACACGAATCCGATCCCCTCTGCGTCGCGCATCGGGAACATTATCCTGACCGGCGGAATTTACGGGACCGATCCCGCGACGGGGAAAGTCCCCGACGACGCCGAGGCGCAGGCGAAGTTCGTATTCCAGAATCTGCGCGAGCTCCTCAAAGAGGCGAGTGCAACGACGGATAACATCATTAAACTGTCGTTCATGGTGAAGTCCCTCTCGGTTCGCGAGGCGATCAACAAGGAGTGGATCGCGATGTTCCCCGATGCGGAATCACGACCAGCTCGGCACGTCGTGCAATACGACTACTTGGCCGGCAACCAGCAAATGGGCTGCGAGGCGTACCTAATCCTCGACGATTGAGCCGGAGAAGGTAGGCGAACTGCCGGTAGCGCACCCTCGGGCATGAGATTTAGCAGGCTGGTCCTCTTCTTGTCCATTGCGATGCTCGGTACCGGGGTCGCGGCATATGCGCAGCAAGCGCCTCCGCCACCGGTAGCGTTGCCGAATGCCAACTCGCCGGCGGTGACGGTCGGAGATCGCACGTACCGCATCGCTGCCGACGTCGTGACTGCGGGAGTCGGGCGCCCCGGCGTGCAAGGCGCCAACTGCGTCAATCAGACGGTCTTTTTCCCGGGTGATACGATCGTGTTCCGCGCGGTGATCGCCGACGGCCCAACTGGAACCCCGCTGAGCACCGCGGATGTTGCGCGCCTCGGGGTGCAAGCCGTCGTTTCGCTTTCCGACGGCAGCAAGGTGACGATGAAGCTGGGGAGCCATCCCCCGCCTCCGAATGCGCCGGCGCACAGTACCTTTTGGTCCGGCTCGATCGGCATCCCCGCGAGTCACCCGACCGGGACGTTGAAGTGGACGTTGACCGCGACCGATAAAGCGGGTCACGCGGTAAACTTCGCGCCGATGGGTCAAGACGCCGGCACGACGGTCCTGACGCTCGCACAAAAGGCACCAGCCGCGCAGTAGTGCTTCTCGCAGCGATCGTCGCAGCGGCGCTGACCTTCGCTCCGCTCGGAGCCCCGGTCGGCACAGCGGTCGTTGCGCATGCCGCGCACGTTGCGCCGAACACGCGCTTTGACTTGGTGTGGCACACGGGTCAAGCGCACTGGCGCGTCGAGAACGGGAAGTTTCTCGGGATCGTTGCTCCCGATGCCGCGCGCGTTGTCGCGAGCGGGACGAGCGACGCGGACGGGGCACTCACGCTCCGCTTTAGCGTCCCCGAAGATTTCGGTTACATCCACGACGTCGAGCTGCGTTCCGCGGATGCCGTCGTCGCGCACCAAGGTTTCACCGTCATCCCGCATTTGACGATCTCGCCCTCCTCGGGTCCCCCCGGAACGCCGATCACCGTCACGATGACGGGCGTGGGTTACCGTTTCTATCAGACCGTTTGGCACCTGATGTACGACGGCGCGCAAACCGGTTGGCTCTCGGCGATCACAACGCATGGGACAGCGCGCGTTACGCTCCCGGCGAGCGGAGAACCGGGGATGCACACGCTGCAGGCGATCGAAGGGCCGACAGCGCCGTACCTCAACGGTCAGCAAAGCCCCAACGCTCAGCCGTTGATCCCGCAAGTGCTCGCGCAGACGTTTCGCCTCGTCGCCGGACCGCCCCGACTGCCCGCGAGCGCGGTCGCTCAGGCGCCGCAGCGTGCAACCGAGCCGCCGCGACGCGATGCCGCCGGTCCGTCGCTGGCAACGAGCTTCCGCTCCGGCACCGTCGGGAGTCCGCTCGTCATAACAGGGCATGGCTTTGCGCCGCAGGCGTCGATCGCCGTCGATTGGGAAACGGTCGTCGGCAACCGTTTGAGCGGGACCGGATGGGAGACGCAGCTTCGCCCGTTCGTTCGCGCCGTCGCCGACGCGAACGGAGACTTTACGGTGCGCGCGCAAACGCCCGATGATCTCGGCGGCGACCACCGCGTCGTCGCGCATCCTGCCGGCAGCGATCAGCCGCAAGCGGCAGCGGCCTACCGCATCGTCCCGAGCATCGCGGCGATCGCCCCGTCGTCGCCCACGCCTGGGCAGACGATCACGTTGCGCCTCAAAGGCGTCGGCTGGACGGAGACCGCGAACACGTACACCGTCGTCATGGACAATGCGATGTTCGGCTATGGCTGCGGCTTCAACAGTCAAGGTGACGTTACGATCCGCGTCCGTGCGCCGGGCCGCGCCGGGTGGCACTTCGTCGATTTTTACCCGACGATCTACACCGGACAGATCCTTGGTCCAGGAACGCCGCCGAACGGTGCGACCGTGAACGGCAGCTACTTTTTGCTCCCGATGCTCAACGTCCCCGATCATCCGGGCGAGCAGCTCCCGGCCTTCCATCTCGCGTTCTTCGTGCGAGGGAGTTCATGATGAATCGCAAGCACATGCTCGGCTTGACCGCGGCGGTACCGTTCATCGGTTTGCCGCAAAGTGCGCCAGCGCAAAATCTCGACGCGCTCTACGAAGCGGCCAAGCGCGAGGGCGTGCTCTCGCTCTACTCGGGCGGCGTCGCGGCGAACTCGGCCTCGGCCGTCGCCGCGTTCAACAAGCGCTACCCGGGCGTCACGATTACGGTGAACGGGAACTACAGCAACGTCACCGATATCAAGATCGACAAGCAGCTCGCGGAGAAGAAGGTCGACTGCGATATCGCCAGCTTGCAGACGGTGCAAGACTTCGTCCGCTGGAACCGCGCCGGCGAGATCGCCCCGTTCAAGTTCAACGGCTGGGCGGGAATCGACGCCGAATACAAGGATCCCGGCGGAGCGTTCGTCGCGACGAACATCAACCCGCTGACCTACGCCTACAACTCGAAGCTGGTCAAGGAAGCCGACGTGCCGCGCTCCGCGCTGGATTTTCTCAAACCGCAGTTTCGCGGCCAAGCGATTACGTGTTATCCGCACGACGACGACGCGACGCTCTATCTGTACTACACGCTCGAGCAGAAATACGGGACCGACTTCATCAATAAGTACATGGCGATGCAGCCCGAGTTCGTCGAGGGCCATCTCGGCGTATGCCGGGCGATCGCGAGCGGCAAGAAGCTCGTCACCTTCGACTGCTCGACGCATACCGCGCTCGATATGAAGGATGCCGGCCAGCCGATCGACGTGCGGTTCTCACCGGTCGACGAGACGCCGGTCTTCTACAATACGATGGGCATCATGCGTGCGGCGCCCCATCCCAACGCCGCGCGGCTCTTCGTCGCCTGGTATCTCTCGCCGGAACAGCAGATCGCGACCGGCAACTGGTCAGCCCGGCCCGACGTTCCGCCGCCGAAGGGGCAACAGCCGCTCTCGGCTTACCGGCTCGCGACCCGCTACAAGGAGTTCCTGGTCAGCACCTCACTCGTCCAGACTCAGCGCGCCCGCTACTTGGCGTACACGGGACCCGTCGTCAACCGTTCGTGAGGTCTGCTGCTCCGAGAGGAGTTTGAGGATCGAGTCGGTCGGGTCGGTCTCGATCAAGAGCGCCTTCTCGTATTCGAGGCGCACCGCGTCGGGCTGACCCGATTGGAAGAGGTAGTTGCGCATGTACGTCCCGATGCGGCCGGGGTTCGCCTCGAGCTGGGCGCGCGTGTGCGGCTTCGTGTACAGGTCGCGCAAGACGATCGGCAGCCGTAAAGCCTCGTTTTCTTTCGGATCGCGAATGACGCACTTCGGATCCTCGCCGCGCTCGATCGCTGCGAGATCGTCGAGGAAGCGTTTGCGCATGAGGATCACGCCGCGGTCGCTCGCACCGAGGTGCTCGTTTTGCCGGTCGGAGACGATGCCTTGGCCGAGCCAGGCGACGAAGTCTTGGTTCATGACGTGCGTGGTGATCCACTGGCCCGTACGCGGATCCTTGATCGGCCCCTTCCACGACGGGATACGCTCTTGGACGAACGGATGTTTCTCGCTCGGCACGGGTGAGGCGTGCCACGTCACGCTCAACGTGTTGCTATCGTCGACGGGGACGCGCCACTCGAAGTGTCCGGTGAAGAGCGCGTTGGGCCAGAGGCAGACGCGCCCGACCGTCCAGAGCGGATCACTCTCGTCGATGTCCTCGGTGACGCGCTTATAAACGAAGCCGTACGGAAACTCATCGAAGCCGAGCTTCCGATGGCGCGGCGCATACGGGCCGGACTGGCCCCGCAAGCGCAGGCTCCAGTTCCGATGCATCCATTCGAAGTGGACCGGATCGATCGAGTTTTCCTGACACTGGAACCAATTGCACGGGATCTCGGAGAAGACGATCTGGACGAAGACGTTCTCGAACGTGAACGGCTCCCAGTTCGGGACGAGTGGTGCCGGCTGCGGTCCGAGATAGGCCCACAGCAATCCGCCTTTCGGTTCGACGGGATAAGCCGCGATGCGCACCTTGTCTTTGAAATGCGCTTCGGGATGGGCGAGATCGTCGTAAGGCTGCTCGAGACAGCGCCCGTCATCGCCCCACAGCCAACCGTGATAGTTGCACCGCAGCCCGCACGCTTCGACGTATCCATACGAGAGATCGGCGCGCCGGTGAGGGCAATGCCGGTCGAGCAAGCCGAACCGTCCGCCGAGGTCCTTGTAGAGGACCAAGTCCTCGCCGAACAAACGGACCGCCTTCACGCTGATCTCGTCGAACTCGCTGACGGCCGCGATCGGCATCCAGTAGCGGCGCAGCAAATTGCCCATGGGCGTCCCGGCGCCGACCTGGGTAAGGAGAAGGTTTTTGGCTTCTTCGAGCATTGGGTCTCCTGTTCGAGCGTTATTCTTCGCTTTTCCCGGGCGGCTTCCGCGTCTAGGAAGAAAATTCCATCGGGATAATCTATAGGCGATGCGACTGGCAGTCTGCTTCGGCCTGGCCTTTCTGCTTACTTGGACCGGCAGCGCTTCCGCGCAGCCTGCCCCCATCAAGATCGGCCTGATCTACTCGTACACGGGCGGCTCCCTCAACGGCGGCCGCATCGTCGACGCCGCGATCGAAACCTATATGAGGCAGCACGGCGATACGATTGCGGGGCGCAAAGTCGTCATCATCAAACGTGACGACACCGGACTCGCTCCGGACGTCGCCCGCCGGATCGCTCAGGAGCTGATCGTTCAAGAGCACGTCGATTTGCTCATCGGGACGGTGTTGACGCCCAATGCCAGCGCCGTCGCCGGGGTATCCACGGCCGCTAAGAAACCGTTCTTCGTCATGAATTCGGCGACGTCGGGTATCATCGCGAAGCATCCGTACACGGCGCGGTTCGGCTTTACGACCCCGCAGATTACCGCACCGCTGGCGC